>NZ_LGHM01000092.1 GCF_001908185.1 Bradyrhizobium sp. AS23.2 | reverse complement strand
AACCCTGATCGAGCCGAAATCCATCCCTCAAGATCAGTCACAGTTGAGCCTCAGCCTATGCTGATGGCTCAACCGGACAGCCGTGGGCTTGTCCCGGGCATCCACGTTCTTTGTAGTGGGGCAAGACGTTGATGGCCGGGACAAGCCCGGCCATGACGCTGAGGAGCTTTCGTGCCTTCAACACTCGCCTCATATGTGATTGCCCTGCCCCTTGTGGGAGAAGGAAGGGAACGTCGACTGATCTAGCTCTGCCTCCGCCGCAGGCCCGCAACCAAACCAAGCCCTGCCAGCAGCGACAACGCCGCGAGGCTTCCCCAGACCAATCCGGCCTGCTCGAGATAGACGTCCTGCGAGACCGGATCGTAGCAGCGGCCGAGCTCGTTGAAGCAGTCGCGCCAGCGCCAGTAGCGGGCCTCGAAGGCGAGCGCGAACAGCACGCCTGATACAATCAGGGCCGCGCCAAAGATCCCTCTCAGCCAGCGCAGGATCATGCGGCGCGATCTCACCTCTTCTGAGACTTCTGCTTTCTGAACCGCACGCTCTGGCCGTCCGGCATCCGCGTTGCGACAAAGCCCGCGGCGAGGCAGGCTTCGCGCTGCGGCATCTGGATGTCGGGGCTGCGCAGGCTGTCCCACCACGAGGCACGATTCGCCGCACGCGGCAGCGCCGCGCCGATAATCTCCTCGATCTGCTCAAAGCTCAGCACGAATTCCGCCTGCTTCTGCCGCATCAGATAGTCGCGCAACGCGTCGTAGTCGTTCACCGTCGTCCTCTCGTTCGAAACCCAAATTTGCGCAAATGAGGTCTGCTCAAAACCGTGAGCCTTATAAACCATCTCTTAACTCATTGCGGCGGCGCCGTCCCGGCTTAAACACTACGCAAGATTTCGGGCGCATCCACTAAGATCGGGGGTAACCGATGCTGTCTGGATGGCGCGAAGCCACGGCCGGCAGGCCGTGGCGCATTTCGGCGAAGCTGCTGATCGTCTCGTCCGTCGTGACGGTGATCGGCTTTTCCGCCATTTGCGTCAACGTCATGCTCGACATGCGCCGCGGCGAGAAGGCCCTTGCCCGCCAGACGCTGGAAAACCTCGCCACCTCCATCGACGCCGACATCAGCCGCAACATCGATATCTACGACCTGTCCCTGAAGGCCGTCGCCAGCAACATGCTGCTGCCCGAGATCAACACGGTCTCCAAGTCGATCCGCCAGCTCATCCTGTTCGATCACGCCACGACCGCAAAACATTTCGGCGCCATCCAGGTGTTCGACGCCGACGGCAATCTGACGATCGATGCCTCCACGCTCGACCCGGTTCCTCAAAATCGCGGCAGCGAGGACTACTTCACGGTTCATCGCGACAATCCCGGCGCCGCCGGGCTCTTCATCAGCCGTCCCATGCTGTTCCGCGGCGCCTATTCCATCGTGCTCAGTCGGCGCATCAACGATACCGACGGCGGCTTCATGGGGGTCGTCGCCGGCTCGATCCGCTTCAGCTATTTCCACGAATTGTTCGAGCGCCTGAGCCTCGATCCCGAGGACACCATCACCGTGCTGAGGAGCGACCGCACCATCATGATGCGGCGGCCGTTCGATCTCGACATCATCGGCACGAACCTGAATGACCGCCGGGCCTGGAAGGCCGACAATCTCCGGGTCGGCGCATCCTATTCAGGCGAGGGCCCGGTCGATTCGACGCCGCGGCTCTATGCGCGCAGTGGCGATAGCGGGCGGCTGTTCGTGGTGGCGGGCAAGCCCCTGACCGCCGTGTTCGCGCTCTGGCAGAGGGAGGCGCTTCGCATCGGCGCCGTGGTGCTGGTGCTCGCGCTGTTCGTCTTGGGCTCGGCCATCCTGCTCGCCCGCGAGATGGCCCGGCGCGCCGAAGCCGAAAACAAGCTCGAGGAGATGGCGACGACGGACGCGCTCACCGGCCTGAAGAACCGCCGCAAGTTCGATCAGGTCATCGACGGTGAATGGCGGCGCGCGATGCGCCAGAAGGCGCCGGTCGCGCTGCTGATGATCGATGCCGATCACTTCAAGGCCTACAACGACACGTTCGGCCACCAGGCGGGCGACCAGGTGCTGGTCGGCATCGCCATCTGCATTTCCGACTCGGTGCGGCGGGCCGGCGACTGCGCCGCGCGCTATGGCGGCGAGGAATTCGCGGTGCTGCTGCCGAACATTTCGGCCACCGACGCCTTCAAGATCGCGGAGACGATCCGCGGCAAGGTGCAGGGCTGGTCCGATGACCAGGCGACGTCAACCGTCTCCTGCGGCATCGCCAGCCTCGTTCCCGCCGCCGGTATGGATTGGTCGATCCTGGTCGCCGCCGCCGACAAGGCGCTCTATGCGGCGAAAGCCGGCGGGCGTAACCAGTCCGTGGTCGCAAGCCTTCCGAAGCTGTCGCTGGCGGCGTGAGGCCCGCTACTCACCGCCGTCATTGCGAGCGAAGCGAAGCAATCCAGACTTCCTCCACGGAAGCAGTCTGGATTGCTTCGTCGCTTCGCTCCTCGCAATGACGAGGAGGCGTAGCGCTCAGCCTACTGCCCGAGATACTTCTTCATTTCCGCGATCAGCCCGTCACGCAGCTCGGGCCGCTTGAGGCCGTAGGCGATGTTGGCGCGGAGGAAGCCGGGCTTGGAGCCGCAATCATGGCGCTCGCCCTCGAACTCGACGCCGTAGAATTTCTGCGACTTGGCGAGGCCGATCATGGCGTCGGTGAGCTGGATCTCACCGCCGGCGCCGCGCTCCTGGGTCTCCAGGATCTTGAAGATCTCCGGCTGGAGGATGTAGCGGCCGGTGATGGAGAGGTTGGAAGGCGCGGTGCCTTTGGCCGGCTTCTCGACCATGCCATCGACCTCGAACATCTTGCCGGTGCGCTTGCCGACGCCGCAGATGCCGTATTGATGGGTCAAATGGTCGGGCACCGCCTCGACCGCGATCAGATTGGATTTCTCGCCGAGCGAGGCCGCCGTCTCGATCATCTGCTTCAGGCAGCCGGGCGTGTTGAGCACGAGCTCGTCGGGCAGCACGACCGCGAACGGCTCGTTGCCGACGATGTCGCGCGCGCACCAGACCGCGTGGCCAAGGCCCAGCGGTGCCTGCTGGCGGGTGAAGCTGACGGCGCCGGCTTCGGGCTGGTTCTGCGCCAGGATCTCCTGCTCGGCCTTCTTGCCGCGCGCAGCGAGCGTCGCGTCGAGCTCGAACATCTTGTCGAAATGATCTTCGATGACATTTTTGTTGCGGCCGGTGACGAAGATGAAGTGCTCGATACCGGCTTCCCTGGCCTCGTCATAGACGTACTGGATCAGCGGCTTGTCGACGATGGTCAGCATTTCCTTCGGCATCGCCTTGGTGGCGGGCAGGACACGGGTGCCGAGGCCGGCGACGGGGAATACGGCTTTGCGAATTTTCATGTGATTGATCGAATACCTGAGGACACACGTGAAGGGAGCAATGGCATCTTGCTAGCCTGTTTGCAGCCGCTAACAAAGGCGGATGTGGGGCCTCGCCAGCGCAGAGTTAAGAAAAAGGCCGCCACCAAAATTTCACGTTTGTTAAGCTATTGGCAACCGTAGCCGGGCCTCCTGAAGGCGGATTTTCGGCCGGACAGGTGGGATACGATGCAATCAGAGGCAGGGCTGGCAAGACGTGCTGGATTCGTGGCCAGCGCAACGATGATTGCGGCCGCCTTGCTGCTGCCGGCTTGCGCGCACGCCCAGGCGCAGAACGGCCTGTCGAACCTGTTCGGCGGTATTTTCTCCGGCCCGAATCCGGCGCCCTCGCAACCGGCACCCGGCGGCGCCCAGACGGGAGCTCAACCCTGGAGCGGCGAGGACGGCGCCTCCGGCCACCCGCTGATGGCGGCGGCGGCGATCCGCGAGGCAGCGGGCAATTTCAACAATTGCGTCGCGGGGATGTGGCCCGATGCCGCACGCCGCAACATCACGCAGGACAACTTTCAGCGCTTCACCGCAGGCCTCGCGCCCGACCTGCGCATCATGGACCTGATGGATTCGCAGCCGGAATTCTCCAAGTCGATCTGGGACTATCTCGACATCCTCGTGAACGACAACCGCCTCGCCAAGGGCAAGGAAGTCCTCGCCAGATACAAGGCGCAGTTCGACGCCACCGAAAAGGCCTATGGCGTCGACCGTTACATCATCGCCGCGATCTGGGGCATCGAGTCCAATTACTCGACGCAGATGGGCGACCGCAGCGTGCTGCAATCCACCGCGACGCTCGCCTGCATCGGCCGCCGCCAGGCCTATTTCAAGGACGAATTCCTCTCGGCGCTGGAGATCCTCAACCGCGGTGATCTGCGCCCTGAGCAGATGCGCGGCTCCTGGGCCGGCGCCTTCGGCCCGACGCAGTTCATGCCGACCGCCTTCAAGCGCTTTGCCGTGGACGGCGATGGCGACGGACGGCGTGACGTCGTCGACAATCCGACCGACCTGATCGCCTCCACCGCCAACAATCTGAAGAAGGACGGCTGGCAGAGCGGCCAGACCTGGGGCTACGAGGTCGTGGTGCCCCAGGGCTTCAACTACATGCTGGCCGATCGCGCCAAGGCGATGACGATCGCGCAATGGGAGAAGCTCGGGCTCAAGCGCCCGACCAACCAGCCCTTCCCGCACCCGGCTGAGAAAGCCTATTTGCTCGCGCCGGCCGGCGCGCAGGGACCGGGCTTCCTGATGCTGCAGAATTTTCGCGTCATCATGAAGTACAACCCGGCCGAAGCCTATGCGATGGCGATCGGCCATTTCGCCGACCGCCTGCGCGGCGGCCAGCCCTTCGTGCAGCCCTGGCCACGCCAGGAGCGGGAACTGTCGCGCACCGAGCGGCTGGAACTCCAGCAACTCCTGGCCCAACGCGGCTTCTACAAGGGCACCCCGGACGGCCAATTCGGCGGCCAGACCCGGGAGGCGCTGCGCAACTTCCAGGCCTCGATCGGAGTGCCCGCGGACGGATTTGCCTCCTCCGACGTGCTGGAGCGGCTGCGCGGGCGGTAAAATCGCCCCGAAAGTAACCCTGAACCGGGATTTTGGCCGATAGCCTTGACGGGGGTGGCCGATCCCCGGTGTATGAACCGGGAATCTGCGAAGAGAATCTGCCCGTTTGCGGCCCGATTCCGTTATTATAACGAGCCTATTCCAAGACCCGTTGCGCGCGCCCGAGATCGCATGTCGAAGCCGAAATCATTCTTCAAGGCGCTGACCGAGACCGGCCCGCTGATCGCGCTGGGGACGGCGCTTGCGATCCTGGTGTCGATCGCAGGACCCGCTTCGGCGCAGTTCTTCAACTTCCCCGGCTTCGGCGGCTTCGGCGGCCCGCCGCAGCGCGCGGCGCCGCAGCCACACCGTGGCGGCGGCTGGTTCGGCGGTGATTTCTTTGCACCGTTCCAGCAGCAGCAGCAGCAGCAACAACAGCAGGCGCCGCGCCAGGACTTTTCGCGCGCGCCGGCGCCGGCCAAGCGCGACACCATCCCCGAGAAGAACGTGCTGGTGATCGGCGACGCCATGGCCGACTGGCTCGCCTATGGCCTCGAAGACGCATACACCGAGCAGCCCGACATGGGCGTGATCCGCAAGCACAAGACGACGTCGGGCCTGATCAAGTACCAGCCGCGCGGCGAGCCCTCGGACTGGGCGGTCGCGGCGAAGGGCATCCTCGAAACCGAAAAGCCTGACGTGATCGTCGTCATGCTCGGCCTCAACGATCGCGTCGCGATCCGCGAGGCTGCGCCCGACAAGTCAGACAAGGCCTCGGACAAGGACAAGAAGAACGACAAGGGCGCGCGCGCCAAGCCGCAAGGCAAGCCCGGCGATGCCAAGCCCGAGGACAAGCCGGCAGCGGATACCGACCTGCCCCAGGACGACGCTGACAACGCCGATGCGCCGTCGGCCGCAGCGCCCGAACGGACCGCACGCAACCCGAACGGCCTTTACGAATTCCGCGACGACAACTGGGTCGAGCTCTACAGCAAGAAGATCGAGGAACTGACCAACGTCCTCAAGGCCAAGGGCGTGCCGGTGCTCTGGGTCGGCCTGCCCGCGATCCGCGGACCGAAGGGCACGGCGGACATGCTGTTCCTGGATTCGCTCTATCGCGAAGGCGCGGGCAAGGCCGGCATCACCTATGTCGATGTCTGGGACGGCTTTGTCGACGAAGCCGGCCGCTTCCTCCAGAAGGGCCCGGACTTCGAAGGCCAGATCCGTCAGCTCCGCAGCGCTGACGGCGTCTATTTCACCAAGCCCGGCGCGCGCAAACTCGCGCACTATGTCGAACGCGAGATCACGCGCCTGCTCGCCGGACGCTCCGGCCCGATCGCGCTGCCGAGCGAACCGGCAACGCCCGACACCAGTGCGGAGCCCGGCAAGCCCGCGCCGCGGCCGCTGGCAGGACCGATCGTGCCGCTGGTTGCAGCCTCGATTTCGACCGATCAATTGCTGGGCGGCCCGGGCTCGCGTCCGGCGGCCGTCGATGCGCTCGCAGCGAAGACGATGGTGAAGGGTGAGCCGCTGACGGCCCCGGCAGGCCGTGCCGACGATTATGCCTGGCCGCGCCGCGAAGTCGGCCGCGAGCAGGCCAAGGGCGATACGCCGATGGCTGCGACGCCCCCCCGACGGCGGTGCTCATCCCAGTGCATCGGCCGCTCCCGGTGCGGCCGCCGCGATTGCGCCGCCCAAGCCCGCGCCGAAGAAGCCGCCGGTACAGCTACAGCCGCAGCAGCCCGCGCAGGCAACGCCGTCATTCCGTGATTTCTTCGGCTTCGGCTCTCCGTCGCCACCGCCGCGTCAATTGGCGCCGGCGCCAGGGCCGCGCAACCCGAATCCAAACCCCGCGATTCTGCGCCCGCCAGGCAATGTCGGACGATCGGCGGAAGTGTTCCGGTAATCGTTTCTCTGATTTGAGATGTCATTCCGGGGCGCGCGAAGCGCGAACTATGATGCGCAATTGCGCATCTGAGAATCCATAGCACCACCATCGATGCTGACGAATGGATTCCGGGCTCGCGCCAAGAGGCGCGCCCCGGAATGACGTGCAGGGCTGCTCAGCCGTAATAGCGCCAGCGCGGCGGCGGGCGGCGTGCAGGCCGCGACATCAGGAGCGCGAGCGCGAAGCCGATACCGCCGGCGACCAAGAGAGCGCCGAGCGGATTGTCCCGCACTTTCCTGGACAATGCCTGCGAGCCGTCGCGGAAGGTGTCGCCGCTGTTCTCGTAGACATCCTTGGCGTAGCTCGTGGCGGTGTCGGTGGCGTCACGTACGGCATCCTTGGCCTGGCCGTAGAGATTCTGCACCGTGCCTGCGGCTTCCCGCGCCTTGCCCGACGCCTGTGTGTTCGCATCGCCCGCCATCTCTCCGATCGCGCCTTCCGCGCGTCCGGCATATTCCTTGGCCGATCCGACAATCCTATCCGTGTCCATGATGATGATCCTCCTCGGGGGGCAGCCCAAGTAACTGATCAAGTAACCGATCAGGCGCGGCGCAGTTCCCTTTGGCCTGGGATGTTGATCTCAAAGAATGAGGCCACCATCGACGACGAGGGTCTGGCCGATGATGTAGGACGAGAGCGGCGAGGCCAGGAACAAGGCCGCGCCCGCCATGTCCGCCGGCGTGCCCAATCGCCGCAGCGGGATGCGCGCCAGCGCGCCTTCGAGCCGCTTGGGATTGTCGGTTGTCACCTTCGTCATCTTGGTATCGACGAGGCCGGGCGCGATGCCGTTGACGCGGATGCCATCTTCGGCCCAGGCCTCGCCCAGCGTGCGCGTCAATCCGACCGCGCCGGTCTTCGAGGCGTTGTACGCGGGATTGCCCATGGTCGAGTGATACGCCGCGGTCGAGGACACCATGATCAGCGCGCCCTTGGAATCCCGCAACATGGAATGAAACCGTGTCGCGCACGCCATCAGACTCATCAGATTGACCTCGACGACCTTGCGGAAGCCGCTCATCTCGAATTCACCGCGGCGATAGATCACCGCGCCTTGCGCGAGCACCAGGATATCGAGCCGGTCGAAGGTCGGCTTGAACGCTTCAATCGCGCCGGCATTGCCGACATCGAGCTGCGCATAGGAAAGACCCGTGAGATCGGAGCCTTCCTCAACCGAATATTCGGCAGGCTGGGCACGCGTGCCGCAAACTGCAACTTGCGCGCCCCTGGCGCGAAAGGCCTGCGCGATGCCGTTGCCGATACCGCTGGAACCGCCGACGACCAGCACCTGCTTGCCTGAAAAATCGAGCTCGTTCGCCATCGCGGCCTCCCCTTTTGTTTTGCTTGTTTGACCTGTCTGCGGATCGATGCCAGCCTTGTCAATCGCATAACAACAAACAAGACGCCGCGAGGAAACAGCATGTCCGAATTCAAGCAGCTCAGCCGGTCCGTGAAGGGCCTGACCGTTCTCGTCACCGGCGCGGCGAGCGGCATGGGGCGCGCGACCGCGCGCGTGTTTGCAGCGGAAGGCGCGAACGTCGCCGTCACCGATTATGACGAGCAGGGCGCGAAGGCGGTCGCGAAGGAGATCGCGGCGAGCGGCGGTTCGGCGAAGGCGTGGAAGCTCGACGTCGCTGACGGCGGCGAGATCAAGCGCGTGGTTGGCGACGTCGCCACGCATTTCGGCGGGATCGACATTGTCGTCAACAATGCCGGCATCTCCGTGCGCGTCGCGATCGACGACGAGACTTACGAAGACGCCTGGGCCAGGGGCATCGCGGTAATGCTGACGGCGCATCCGCGCATCATCCGCGCCGCGCTGCCGCATTTGCGCAAGTCAAAGTCCCCGCGCATCGTCAACATCGCCTCGACCGAGGCGCTCGGCGCCACAGCACTGCATAGCCCCTATTCGGCGGCGAAGGGCGGCGTGGCGAGCCTCACCCGCTCACTCGCGGTGGAGCTCGGCCGCGAAGGCATCACCGTCAACTGCATCTGTCCGGGGCCGATCCGCACCGCCATCACCGACCGGATCTCGGAAGAGCACAAGACCATCTATGCCAAACGCCGCACTGCACTCGGCCGCTACGGCGATCCGGAAGAAGTCGCGCACATGACGCTGAGCCTGTGCCTGCCAGCGGCTTCTTTCCTTACCGGCGCGGTGATCCCAGTCGACGGCGGCCTGATGGCGCGGAACGCGTAAGAGCCATGCGCGCAGAGCGTTGACATCACCCGACGCGAGAGTAGCTTTTTCACAGACAGAGCGGAGCAACCGCTCGTCTTTCGGGGAGAGACGCCATGACGATCGCCATCCGGCAGCTTCAGAAGCATTTTGTCGGCGAGGTTTCGGGCCTCGACCTGCGAAAGCCTCTCACACCGGATGAGGCACTCGAGATCGAGTCCGCCATGGACAAATATGCGGTGCTCGTCTTCCACGACCAGGACATCACCGACGAACAGCAGATGGCCTTCGCGCTGAATTTCGGCCAACGAGAGGATGCACGCGGCGGCACCGTGACCAAGGAGAAGGATTACCGGCTCCAGTCAGGCCTCAACGACGTCTCCAACATCGGCAAGGACGGCAAGCCACTCGCCAAGGACAGCCGCACGCATCTGTTCAACCTCGGCAATTGCCTGTGGCATTCGGACAGCTCGTTCCGCCCCATCCCCGCAAAATTCTCGCTGCTGTCGGCGCGCGTGGTCAAT
This sequence comes from Bradyrhizobium sp. AS23.2, assembly GCF_001908185.1. GTDB lineage: Bacteria > Pseudomonadota > Alphaproteobacteria > Rhizobiales > Xanthobacteraceae > Bradyrhizobium. The sequence goes on along the minus strand of NZ_LGHM01000092.1, from coordinate 48,279 downwards.
CCCAAGGGCGGCAACACCGAATTCGCCGACATGCGCGCGGCCTATGACGCGCTCGACGCCGAGACCAAGGCGGAGATCGATGACCTCGTCTGCGAGCACTCGCTGATGTATTCGCGCAGCTCGCTCGGCTTCACCGAGTACTCCGATGAAGAGAAGCAGATGTTCAAGCCGGTGCTGCAGCGACTGGTGCGCACGCATCCTGTCCATCGCCGCAAGTCACTGTATCTCTCATCGCATGCCGGCAAGGTCGTGAGCATGAGCGTGCCCGAGGGACGGCTGCTGCTGCGCGACCTGAACGAGCACGCGACGCAACCGGAGTTCGTCTACGTCCACAAATGGAAGCTGCATGATCTCGTGATGTGGGACAACCGCCAGACCATGCACCGCGTCCGCCGCTACGACCAGTCCCAGCCCCGCGACATGCGCCGCGCGACGGTTGCCGGCACCGAGCCGACAGTGCAGCACCAGGCGGCGGAGTAGGATTGAGGCTCTAGATGGTGGTCATCGCCCGGCTTGACCGGGCAATCCAGTACTCCGAGGCGGCTGTGATCGAACCGATAGGCCGCGGCGTACTGGATGCCCCGCCTCCGCGGGGCATGACAGTGAGCGTGACGTGACGCACGACACCGCAGAGAGTTGCGACAGCTACGCGTGCCCCGCCTCGTTCGAGAGCATGCCGGGGTCGATGCCAATCTTGCGCAGGGCGCGGGCGTATTTTTCGTCGACGTCGTCGCCGAAGATCAGGTCAGCATCCGCGTCGCAATGGAGCCAGCCGTTGCTCTGGATCTCGGTCTCGAGCTGGCCCGGTGCCCAGCCGGCGTAACCGAGTGCGAGGATGGCGTGCTTGGGGCCCGAGCCGTTGGCAATCGCCCGCAGGATATCGACGGTTGCCGTGAGGCAGACGCCGTCGTCGATCCTGAGCGTCGCGTTCTCGATGTAGAAGTCGCTGGAATGCAGCACGAAGCCGCGCCCGGTATCGACCGGGCCGCCGCGCAGCACCTTCATGCTTTCGGCATTCTCCGGCAACTTGATGTGCTCGCCCTTCTTGATGATGCCGAGTTGCTGCAAGAGCTCAGGAAAATCGATGCTGCCGGCCGGATGATTGACGATGATGCCCATCGCGCCTTCCGCCGAATGGGCGCAGAGATAGATCACCGAACGCTCGAAGCGAGAATCGCCCATCACGGGCATCGCAATCAGGAGCCGGCCGTCGAGATAACCGGCCGAATTGGGGAGCGCGGGGCCTGCCCTGCGGGTGCTTTCGCCCGTCCTTTTGCCTGCGGGAGCCATCGGTAAAGCACTCCGGTTTCAATTCCTATCCTGATATCGGGCCGGGCTGCTGTCAAATCAAGGCTTGCAGAGACTTGATACAAATGCATCCATCACAAGCAATTCAATGGTTTGCCCTGGGGTGACCCTGTAAAGACGTGCCATGCTCACAAGAGTTCCCATGCGTGCGGCGATTGGCGTCGCGACAACCCTGCTTGCGTCGTTGCTGGCGCTTGAAGCCCGTGCCGACGACGCTTCGCCATGGCAGCGCGACGGACATTCCGCGGTGCGGCTGCTCGCGGGATCGCGCAGCGGCGCGGTCCTGCTCGGCGGTATCGCGTTCCAGCTTCAGCCCGGCTGGAAGACCTACTGGCGCACGCCCGGAGACTCCGGCGTTCCACCGCGGTTCGACTTCTCCAAATCGGAAAATGTCGAGGCGGTGACCGTGATGTGGCCGGCGCCGTTGAAGTTCGATGACGGCGCGGGCGGCCATTCGATCGGCTATCACGACCAGATCGTGCTGCCCTTGCGCATCGTCGCCAAGGCCGCCGACAAGCCGGTGACGCTGCGGGCCGAGATCAACTACGCGGTGTGCGAAAAGCTCTGCATTCCCGTCGACGCCAATGCCGAGCTCGGTTTCAACAGCGTGGCTTCCACCGAGGACGCAAATCTGCGTGCAGCGCTGGACACCGTGCCAAAGCCCGCCAATATCGGTGATCCCAATCCGCTCACCATCCGCGACATCAAGCGTGACGGGACCAAGAATGTGGTGGTCGACGTGGCTGTGCCTGATGGCCGCAACGTCAATCTGTTCGTGGAAGGTCCGACGCCCGACTGGTCGCTGCCGATCCCCGCGCCGGTCGAGCACAGCCCGCCCGGTGTGAAGCGCTTCTCATTCGAGCTCGACGGGCTTCCGCCGGGCGCCAAGCCCGAGGGCGCGGCGCTGAAGTTCACGCTGGTTGGGCCGGAGAAGTCGTACGAGTTCAATACGAACCTGGAGTGATGTCCCCCCATCGTCCCGGCCCCCGTGCACAATTGCACACGAGAACATATACTCGAAAAGGCGCAGACGTCAGCGTCTGACGCTCAAGCGGAAATCTTACGATCAGCCAGAGCATTACCGTTCGTGACCCGGAGCAGTCCCAATCCTGGCGGTTCCGTTTTTGCCGAAGTAGCATAGTCAGGCTTGCAAACGTCGGTAGTCTGCTGCCAGACGGGGCATCTTGCGCTACCGTCCAACCGCGAGGAGCAAGCCATGATGAATTTAAAAGTTCTTGGCGCTGTCGTGATTGCGGCATCCGCCCTGTCCAGTCCTGCTGCACTAGCGCAGGCCGCCCTCTCCAATCCGGACGCCTGCGAAGCTGAATTCTCCAGCTGCACGGGTCTTGGAACCGGGAGTACCCCCGTCTATCGGTATAGGCAATCACTTCGGCGAGCAGCAGCGTATCACCAGCCCGCGGCGGCCGGCGCTGCCGTTGGCGGCTGGGGCAATTCCAACGCCATGTACGGCGAAATGGCCTGGCACGGCGACTGGAATACGTATGCCGCCCGCAACGGCATCGTCTGCAGGCCCGGCACCTATTTCAAGGGTGCTGACGGTCTCCGGCATCTCTGCCAATAGCTCACCCGCTCTGAGGCTAAGTCAGGCGGCCCCAAAGGGCCGCCTGACTCATGCCGGGCCGTGGTTCTCGTCCTGAGTGGGCCAGCATGGAGGCGGCCAGGCGCTTGCTTTTTCCAGCTGATGATCGCTGGCCCTTCTCGGACCTCTGCAGGTTCGCTGCCGGGGCAAAGCGCCGACCTCATACGCCCCTGACGGCCGCGCTCGTTCATGCGCACACCTCCCAGGCTAACATCGGTGACCCAACCGTATCTTAACGAATGGTTGCTAGGTCGAAGCCTGCCGCAGCATGCGGAACGCCTGGGGATCTCGAATTGGCCGTGATGGATGCTGAACCCGCAACGACCGGACCGGCCGGGTTGATCGCGCGGCTGCGCGGCAAGCTGGCGGGCGGATCGAGCGAGGCTTCGCTGACGCGACGGCTTGCCGGCACCATCTTCATCATCCGCGTCATCAGCGCGGGTCTTGCCTATTTCTCACAGGTCCTGCTCGCGCGCTGGATGGGCACGTCCGACTACGGCGTCTATGTCTATGTCTGGACCTGGGTGCTGCTGCTCGGCAGTATGATGGATTTCGGCATCTCGGCCTCCGCACAGAAGATCATTCCGGAGTACCGCACCAGCGGCGATCATAGGCTGCTGCGCGGCTTCCTCACCGGCAGCCGCTGGCTGACCTTCGCCGTCTCCACGCTCTTATCGCTTGCGCTTGCCGGCATCGTCAAACTTCTCTCGCCATGGATCGATCCGGCCGAGGAATTGCCGCTCTATATCGGCTGCATGACGCTGCCCGCCTTCGTCGTCGCCAACACCCAGGACGGCATCGCGCGCTCGCACGACTGGATGCAGCTCGGCTTGATGCCGCAATTCATCATCCGCCAGGCGCTGATCATCGGCATCACGGCCTGCGCTTTCCTGCTCGGCTGTCATCTCGGCGCAGTGGCCGCGATGGTCGCGAGCGCCGGCGCAGTGTGGATCGCGATGACCGGCCAGATGGTGGCGCTGAACCGCAAGCTCGCCGACCATATCGAGCCCGGCCCCAAGGCCTACGATATCAGCGGCTGGCTTGCCGTGTCGCTGCCGATCCTGCTGGTCGAAAGCTTCTACCTGCTGCTCTCCTACACCGACGTGCTGGTGCTTGAGCAATTCCGTCCCGCCGAGGAGGTCGGCGTCTACTTCGCCGTAGTGAAGACGCTCGCGCTGGTCTCGTTCATCCACTATGCGATGTCGGCGACGACAGCGCATCGCTTCGCCGAATACAACGCGCTCGGTGACAAGGCGCGCCTGTCGGCCTATGTGGTGCATGCCATCAACTGGACGTTCTGGCCGTCGCTGGCGGCGACCATCGTTCTCCTCGCGCTCGGCAGGCCGCTGCTCTGGCTGTTCGGGCCGCAATTCGTGGTCGGCTACGACATCATGTTCGTCGCCGCGATCGGGCTGGTGGTGCGCGCCGCGATCGGACCGGTCGAGCGTCTGCTCAACATGCTCGGACAACAGAAGATCTGCGCGCTGGCCTACGCGCTGGCGTTCCTGATGAATGTGGTCCTCTGCATCGCGCTGGTGCCGCGCTTCGGCGGCCATGGCGCCGCGGCGGCGACCTCGATCTCGCTCACCTTCGAGACGGTGCTGCTGTTCGGGATCGTGCGGCAGCGGCTGGGCCTGCACGTTCTGGCGTTTGGAAAATTCCGATCCCCTCTATAGAGACGTTGGTAAGCCACCTTCTATCTGCTAGAATTTGGCTCATGGCTGCGCCCGACCTGAGAGATCTCCTCCACCGCGCTCAATCTTGGCCTGAAGAGGCCCAGAACGAGTTGATCGCTATTGCCAGTGAGATTGAAAACGAACTTGGCAGTGGCGAATATTCGGCTAGCCAGGAAGAGCTAAAGATCATCGATGCGGCCATGGCGGCCATTGATCGCGGCGAGACCGCGACCGAAGCCGAGATCACAGCGGCCTTCGCAAGATTCCGTTGCGGATGAAGCTCGTTTATTCGCGACAGGCCCTTTCTGATCTCAGCGACATCGCGAACTACTATACGACCAGCGCAAGTCCCGCGGTCGCAGAAGCCATTGCACGACGACTCGCCGACGTCATCGACGCGCATTCAGCGCGCACCGTTCTCGGCACCGAGCGTCGCACAACGTTCGGAAATCCGCGCATCATTGGTGGTCCGTTACCCATTTCGAATCTTCTACCGGGTTCGTGGCGACACTATCGACGTTCTCCATATTCGCCACACATCCCGACGGCCACTCATCGGACTGAATGAGCCGTCACAACGCGGCATCCCGATGACTGCGCCATCTGGATGGACCGGTTGCGGATACCGTTGGGACCCGCCTCAGCTCGCCGGCGGTACAAAACGCCCATTTCGCGAGAGATTGGCAGTTTGGATGAAATGCCTACGCGCTCCCGTTGAAGGGTATTATTTTTCTTATTCGCGCCATGTAGTTGCACTTCAGGGAAAATTTATTCTACGTCATATTGCCCAACTGACGAGATAAACCTAAGATTCTCTAACCATGATTGATCCGCTCTACGTCGCCTCCGGATTCGGCGTCGGCCTGCTGGTCGGGATGACCGGCGTAGGTGGCGGCTCGTTGATGACGCCGCTCCTGATCCTGCTGTTCGGCATTCATCCAACGACCGCTGTCGGCACCGATCTGCTCTATGCCGCCGCCACCAAGACCGGCGGCTGCGTCGTGCATGGCTGGTCGCGCAGCGTGCACTGGCCTGCGGTGCTGCGGCTCGCCTGCGGCAGCATTCCGGCAAGCGCCCTGACGTTGTTGGTGTTGTGGAAGCTCGATCTCAGAAGCGATGCCGAGCGCGACCTGGTCAACCTGGTGCTGTGCTTTGCCCTGACGCTGACGGCGATCTCGCTGATCTTCCGCAAGTCGATCTTGGAGCGTTACCGCAGAAGACTGGAGCACATCGACGAGCGCACCACGGCGATCGCGACCGTCAGCACCGGCATCGTGCTCGGCGTACTGGTCTCGATTTCGTCGGTCGGCGCCGGCGCCGTTGGCGTCACCGTTCTGCTGCTGCTCTACCCGCGCCTGCCGATGGCGACCATCGTCGGCTCCGATATCGCCCATGCCGTGCCGCTGACGCTGGTGGCCGGGACCGGACACTGGCTGCTCGGCTCGGTCGACTGGGGCCTGATGGGCGTTTTGCTGATGGGATCGCTGCCCGGCATCATCCTCGGCAGCTACAGCGCGACCCGCGTGCCGGAGACGGTGCTGCGCCTGGCGCTCGCCAGCGTCCTCGTCGTGGTCGCCGGCAAGATCATGTTCGCGGAATTGAACCTGTCATCCGCGATCGTCACCGCTCTGGCCTGGAGCCATTGAGACTCGGGCGGACGACGGAATCGTAGGGTGGGCAAAGCGGAGCGTGCCCACCATGTCTGCTCAATCGCGGAAGGATGGTGGGCACGGCGCTAACGCGCCTTTGCCCACCCTACGGCATCGAGCCCCTACTCGGCGGTCCAGCCGCCGTCGATCGAGAGGTTGGTGCCGGTGATCTGCGCGGCATCGTCGCCGCACAGGAACAGCGCCAGCGCGGCGACCTGCTCGGAGGTGACGAACTCCTTGGTCGGCTGCGCGTCGAGCAGCACGTCGTTGATGACCTGCTCGCGCGTCAGGTTGCGCGCCTTCATTGTGTCGGGGATCTGCTTTTCCACCAGCGGCGTCCAGACATAGCCGGGGCTGATGCAGTTGCAGGTGATCTTGTGGGTCGCGACTTCCAGCGCCACGGTCTTGGTCAGGCCCGCGATGCCGTGCTTGGCCGACACATAGGCCGACTTGAAGGGCGAGGCGACCAGCGAGTGCGCCGAGGCCGTGTTGATGATACGGCCCCAGCCCTTCTTCTTCATGCCGGGGACAGCAGCGCGAATGGCGTGGAAGGCCGATGACAGGTTGATCGCGATGATCTGGTCCCACTTCTCGATCGGGAATTCCTCGATGGGCGAGACGAACTGGATGCCGGCATTGTTGACGAGAATGTCGACCGAACCGAAGCTCTTCTCTCCGAGTGCGATCATCTCGGCGATTTCCGCCGGCTTGGTCATGTCGGCGGGCGAATAGACCGCTTTCACCTTGAAGTCGGACTCGATCTTCGAGCGCTCCTTCTCGATGTCCTCCGGCGAGCCGAAGCCGTTGATGACGACATTGGCGCCGGCGCCCGCGAAGGCACGCGCATAAGCAAGCCCGATGCCACTGGTCGACCCGGTCACGACGGCATTCTTGCCTGACAGACTACCCATTTTATTCGCTCCTTTTTGCCGAGGGCGCGGTAACGTCCCCCGTGAGATCGTAGGTCACCATGGTCTCGCCGGATTGAGGCTTTTCGAGCCAGTCCTTGTGGCGCATCGACAGATGCACGTCGCGTACGCCGGCTTCCCAGTGCTCGACCATGGCAACATGCGAGAAGTCGTAATCCTTGGACGAGGATTCGTAGTTCTTGCTGCGATAGATCAGATGCACCACGGTCACAGTGCTTTCGCGCGCCGCCTTGGCGAGGTATTCGACGGACGGATCGTTCTTCAGATAGTCGGGCAGCTTGCCGATCAGGTCGCGCACGGCCCTGCGGGCGTTGTGCAACTGCCTGTTCTTGTCCGTGTTCATGCGCGTGCGGCTGGAGTAGCGGATGTCCTTCTCGCGCTCGGCCGCTTCGAGCAACGAGGTCGGCAAGTCGCCGCGCGCGCTGAACAGATCGACCTGGAAGATCAGCATGTCGCGCGCGATTTCGGCATCGAGCACGTAGTCAAGCGGCGTGTTGGAGGCGATGCCGCCGTCCCAATAATGCTCGCCATCGATGATGACGGACGGAAAGCCGGGCGGCAGCGCGCCGGAGGCCATGATGTGCTCGGGGCCGATCTTCTTGCCGAGCTTCTTGAACTCGTAATTGTCGAAATATTTGAAGTTGCCCGAAGTGACGCCAACGGCACCGACCGACAGGCGCGTCTTCAGATCGTTGATGCGATCGAAATCGACCAGGCGTTCCAGCGTCTTCTTCAGCGGCGCGGTGTCGTAATAGCTCTCCGCTTCCGGATGGCCCGGCGGCCAGAGCGGCGCGGGCGGAACGCGGGGGACGAAGAAGCCGGGGACGCCGAAGGTCGCGATCAGCGCCGCGCTGGTCGAATTGAACAGCTCGCGGCTATGGTCGCTCTTGCCGATCGGCTTCCACGGCACCGGCGCGGAGACCATCTCCCAGAATTCCTTGAGCCGATCGACGCGTGTCTGCCCCTCGTTGCCGGCGATGATGGCGGCGTTGACCGCGCCGATCGAAATGCCGGCAACCCATTCCGGCTCGAAGCCGAAATGGCACAGCGACTGGTAGGCGCCGGCCTGATAGGAGCCGAGCGCGCCGCCGCCCTGGAGGACCAGGACGCGCTGCGCCTTCGCGGGGACTGTTGCGACTTCCGGGCTATGATCGGTCATGCGGGAACAATAGCAAGAGGCGAGCTAGCGTGACGACAGTCTGCCGCGGCGTCAATGCATCCCGGGATCAAGTCTGGCTTATCGCGGGTCCGTCGAAGCCAGGATCATGGTCCAGAACACCTTGTACTTGGTGCCCGGAGCGTAGCTCGCCGCTATGCCCAATTTTGTGACACCGCTCTTGAGCATGTTGGCGCGGTGCGGGGGCGAGTCGCGCCAGCCGGAAAACGCTTCCGCCAGCGTATGATAGCCGGCCGAGACGTTCTCGACCGCCACGCTCGCCGGATAGCCGCCGGCGCTGAGCCGCTTGGCCAGGGGCGCGCGGACGTCATGGTCCATCTTGTTGGCCGCCGCCATGGCGCCGGACTGGGATTCGGCAAGCCGCATCAGGTCGGGATCGATGACGACGGTGCCGAGGCCGTTGTTTTGGCGGTATTGCGAGATCATGATCGCAGCCGCCTGCCCATCGAGCCTGGAGCCCGGGACCGACATGTCCGCATACATGGACGGCTGCTGGACCGGCGCTTCGTTGCCGGCGCAGCCGGCAAGAAGCAAAGTGATGAGTATCGCGGCCGCAGCGCGCATGTGCAGGAGCCCCCAAATGAGGGGCCGTTGTTGCATACCAACAGTGGCTGAAAGGTGAATATTTAGGAAAATTTGACCCGATGGGCCGGCTCAGCCGCTCGCAAATATCCGGTAGCGGCGGGGCTCTAAGCCGATCGTGTCGCCGGCGCGCAGTTCCTTGTCGCGGGGGGGCGTCGATCTCGATGGTCTCGCCGCCTGATAGTGCGACCTCGGCCCGCTGCACCGGGCCGAAATTGCGGACATGCTGCACGGCGCCCTCGAAGGCGCCGCTGCCGGGCGGGCCGACCAGCATGTCATGTCGCCGCACGAACAGTTTTGACGCGCCAGGCGCCAGCCCTTCCGCCGCGAGGGGAAGCGACCGGTCGCCGAGCCTGATAACGCCGCCTTCGACCTCGACCGGCAGCTCGATGGACTCGCCGATGAAGCCGTGCACGAACGCTGTCGCCGGGGTCTCATAGACATCATCGGGCGAGCCGATCTGCTCGATCTTGCCCTTATCCATCACCACGACGCGGTTGGCGACTTCCAGCGCCTCCTCCTGGTCGTGAGTGACGAAGATCGAGGTCACGTTGATCTCGTGGTGCAGCGAGCGCAGCCATTTGCGCAGCTCCTTCCGCACCTTGGCATCGAGCGCGCCGAAGGGCTCGTCGAGCAGCAGGATGCGCGGCTCGATCGCGAGCGCGCGGGCGAGCGCGATGCGCTGGCGCTGGCCGCCGGAGAGCTGGCTTGGATAGCGGTCGGCGAGCCAGTCGAGCTGCACGAGATCGAGCAGCTCTTTGACGCGCGCACGGATGGTGGACTCATCCTTACGGATGGCGCGCGGCTGCACGCGCAGGCCGAACGCCACGTTCTCGAACACCGTCATGTGGCGGAACAGCGCGTAGTGCTGGAACACGAAGCCGACGTTCCGTTCACGCGCGCCCTGCGCCAGCGCGTCCTCGCCATTGAAAGAGACTTCGCCGGAGTCGGGCCAGTCGAGCCCCGCGATGATCCGCAGCAGCGTGGTCTTGCCCGAGCCGGAGGGCCCTAGCAGAGCCAGCAGCTCGCCATTGTCGACCTTGAGATCGACGCCGTCGAGGGCTGCGAAGCTGCCGAATTTCTTGACGAGATTCCTGACTTCAATGGTCACTGATGTCTTGTCCTTCGTCGAGATGGCGTTCCAGAACGGTCTTGGCGATCAGCGTGATCAGCGCCAGCATCGCCAGCAGCGAGGCGATCGCAAACGCAGCGACGAACTGGTACTCGTTGTAAAGAATCTCCACCAGCAGCGGCATGGTGTTGGTCTCGCCGCGGATATGGCCGGAGACGACCGAGACCGCGCCGAACTCGCCCATCGCGCGCGCATTGCAGAGCAGGACACCGTAGAGCACGCCCCATTTGATGTTGGGTAGCGTGACGCGGAAGAAGGTTTGCAATCCCGAGGCACCAAGCGAGATCGCGGCCTCCTCCTCCTGCGTGCCCTGCTCCTGCATCAGGGGGATCAGCGCGCGCGCCACGAACGGGAAGGTCACGAAGGTGGTGGCGAGCGCGATGCCGGGGACCGCGAACAGGATCTGGATGTCGTGATCGCGCAGCCAGCCACCGAAATAGCCTTGCGCGCCGAACAGCAGCACGAAGACGAGGCCCGAGATCACCGGGCTCACCGAGAACGGCAGGTCGATCAGCGTGATCAGGAAGGTCTTGCCCTTGAACTCGAACTTAGCGATGGCCCAGGCGGCGACCAGGCCGAACACGAGATTGAGGCCGACCGAGGTCGCCGCGACCAGCAGCGTCAGCCGGATCGCAGCAAGCGCCTCCGGCTCGGCGAGCGCGGCGAGATAAGCGAGAATGCCTTTCGAGAACGCTTGCGCGAATACGACGACCAGCGGGAGCACGACGAAGACGGAGAGAAAGATCATCGCCAGCGCGATGATGACGATTCGGACCGCCCTCGGTTCGGTCCGAAGGTTGTCGTGCGCGGCGGCGCCGTGCGCACGCGCGCGTGCATCGGGCGAGACCAGCGAGACGGAGTCTGCGATCTGCATCGTCATCGCATCCCACCTCAACGCGCCGGGATCCGGCTCTGCGCCCAGCGCTGGAGCCGGTTGACGGCAAAGATGATGACGAAGGAGACGACGAGCATGACCACCGCGATCGCGGTCGCATCGGCGTAGCGGAATTCGGAGAGCCGGATCACGATCAGGAGCGGCGCGATCTCGGACACGTTCGGCAGATTGCCGGCGATGAAGATCACCGAGCCGTACTCGCCGACGGCGCGGGCGAAGGCGAGCGCGAGACCGGTGAGCAGCGCCGGGGCCAGCGAGGGCAGGATCACGCGAATGATCGTCTGCCAGCGGCTCGCTCCCAGGCTGCCCGCGGCCTCCTCGATTTCAGGATCGAGATCCTGGAGCACCGGCTGCACCGTGCGCACCACGAAGGGGATGCCGATGAAGATCATGGCGATGAAGATGCCGAGCGGCGTGAACGCCACCTTGATGCCGAGCGCCGCGAGCGGCGCGCCCAGCCAGCCCTTCTCGGCGAACAGCGAGGTCAGCGCGACGCCGGCAACCGCCGTCGGCAGCGCAAAGGGCACGTCGACGATGGCATCGAACAGCCGCCGGCCCGGAAAGCGGTAGCGCACCAGCGCCCAGACGATGATGCTGCCCATCACCAGATTGACGCAGGCCGCCGCAAAGGCGAGCCCGAAGGAGACGCGAAGCGCATTCAGGGTGCGGCGGCTGGAGAGGATGGCCCAGAACTGCTCTGGGCTCAGCTCGAACGATTTCAGGAACAGCCCCGCGAGCGGAATCAGGATGATGACGGACAGCCAGGACAGCGTCAGTCCCATCGTGAGACCGAAGCCCGGCAATGTCCGGCGTCGTGCTGCGATTGCGCTCACCAGGCCCCCTGCTAAAGCCTCTTAAGACAGCGCCCGATCAGTTCTTGTAGATCTGATCAAAGACGCCACCGTCGGCAAAATGTTCCTTCTGCGCCTTGGGCCAGCCGCCGAACACATCGTCGATCGTGAACAGCTCGACCTTTGCGAAGGAGTTTTCATACTTCTTGGCGATCCCGGCATCGCGCGGACGGTAGAAGTTGCGCGCGGCGATCTCCTGACCTTCCTTCGTGTACCAGTACTGGAGGTAGGCATCGGCGCCGTTACGGGTGCCCTTCTTGTCGGCAACCTTGTCGACGATCGCGACCGGCGGCTCGGCGAGGATCGATTGCGGCGGCGCCACGATCTCGAATTTCTCCGGACCAAATTCCTTCAAGGCGAGATACGCCTCGTTCTCCCAGGCAAGCAGCACGTCGCCGACGCCGCGCTCAACGAAGGTCACGGTGGCGCCGCGGGCGCCGGTATCGAGCACCGGCACCTGCTGATAGAGTTTTCCGATGAAGTCCTTGGCCTTGTCGGCCGAGCCGTATTTCTTCTGCGCGAAGCCCCAGGCTGCCAGATAATTCCAGCGTGCGCCGCCCGAGGTCTTCGGGTTCGGCGTGATCACGGCAACGCCCGGCTTGAGCAGATCGTCCCAGTCCCTGATGCCCTTCGGATTGCCCTTGCGCACCAGGAACACGATGGTCGACGTATACGGCGATGAATTCTGCGGAAGACGCTTCTGCCAGTCGCCCGCGGTGAGGCCCTTGGCGGCGATGGCGTCGATGTCATAGGCGAGCGCGAGCGTCACCACATCGGCCTGCAATCCGTCGATCACCGCGCGTGCTTGCGATCCGCTGCCGCCGTGTGACTGCTTGATCTCGACGCTCTTGCCGGTCTCCTTCTGATAGGCGTTCGCGAACGCCTTGTTGAATTCGACATAAAGCTCGCGCGTCGGATCGTACGACACATTCAGCAGATTGATGTCAGCGGCGAGAGCCGAGCTTGCCCAGAGGAGTCCTGCAGCGAGCGGAACGATACGGCGCATCATGTCCATCTCCATTCACTTCGACGACTTCAATGTCAGCGAAGGCATGCAGGCGAAACTCGTGGCGAAACGCTCTCAAGTCAACGGAACCGGATTTTCTTGTTCGCAGCGTGGCAGCTCGACTGTGCTACGAAGTCTTCATCGTGTGGATGCCGCATTCTGTCTTGGCGCGGCCGCGCCAGCGGCCGGCTCGTGCATCCTCGCCCTCAGTCGTTCTGCTCGTGCAAGGCATACACCCAACCGACAGGAAACCGGACTCCACCAGTGGGTGACGCGGCAATTTGGCGCGGACGAAAATCGCATCGAGTTCCTCACGCGAGACGTTGGCGAAGGGATTGAACTTCAACCGCGCGCCGTCGTGCTCGACCACCGGAATGTCGGCGCGCGCATTGCCCTGGAAGCGCTTGCGTCCGTTGATCCAGGCCGAGAAAGGCTTTAGCGCGCGAGACAGCGGTTCCACTTTACGGATACGGCAGCAGGCGTCGGGATCGGAGAACCAGAGGTCGCGGTCGGGATCTTCGCGCGACAGCGCCTCCTCGGCCGGCTTGATCGAGCGGACATCCTTCAATCCGAGGGTTGCGATCAGCGTGTCGCGATAAGCAAGCGTCTCCTCGAACAGCCAGCCGGTGTCGAGGAAGATCACCGGGATCGCCGGATCAACGTCCGCCATGACCTTGAGCAGCGTCGCCGATTCCGTGCCGAAGGACGACACCAGCGCAAGCTTCTCGCGCCCGACGGTCCTCAGGGCCGCAGCGATGACTTCCGCGGGCGAGGCATCGCGCAAGTCACGATCGAGCTCATCCGCCGAAGGCAGCGCAGAGACGGACGAGATCTGAGGCGCGATTGCGCTCACGTGCCGACACCTTCGGAGTGACGCAACTGCATGCGCCGGTGCAGCGCCGTGACACGACCGTCGCCGGTCGGCTGGTAGAACACCGAATAGCGCTTCGCGGTCTGCATGAAGGCTTCCGCGTCGGCCTGCTTTTTCACCTCGAAAGAGTCGAAGCCGGCGCGCAGCATGAACACGAACTGGTCGCGCAGGATCTGGCCGGTCGCACGCAATTCGCCGCGGTAATTGTACCGCTCGCGCAGTAGCCGAGCCTGGCTGTAGGCGCGCCCGTCGCGGAAGGTCGGGAACACCAGCGCGACAGCCGCGACCTTGCCGAGATACGGCACGAGCTCGTCGATGTCGCGGTTGTTGGGCCAGATCACGCCGACCTTGCCGGCGCGCTTGAGCAACGCATCCGCATCGCTGACGAAGCGCTCGGCCGGCACCAGGATGTCGCCGCCCTCGGGCAGCGGCATGTCGACGGCAAGCTTGACGAAGCTGTCGTCGACGATCTTTCCGCCGTTAACGAGTGGCATAGACGCGCTCCTTGAAGGGTTCGACGCCGAGGCGTTTCACCGTGTCGATGAACAGCTCTTCGGGCCGCTCGCGCAGCGCAAGATAGGCTTCCACAATGTCCTCGATGACGTCGGCGACCTCGTCGAACTTGACGCCGGGGCCGATCAGATTGCCGAGCGCGGCGCTCTCGTCGGCGCGGCCGCCGATGGTGATCTGATAGACCTCCTCGCCGTTCTTCTCGACGCCAAGAATGCCGATATGGCCGACATGGTGATGGCCGCAGGCGTTGATGCAGCCGGAGATGTTGATGTGCAGCCGGCCGATCAGATTGGCGAGCTCGTGATTGGCGAAGCGCCGCGTCAACTCCTGCGCGATCGGGATCGAGCGCGCATTCGCCAGCGAGCAATAATCCAGACCGGGGCAGGCGATGATGTCGGTGATCAGGTTGACGTTCGGCGTCGCAAGCCCGAGCTTGTCGAGCGTCTTCCACAACGCCGGCAGGTCGCGCTTGGCGACGTGCGGCAGCGCGAGGTTCTGCTCGTGGCCGACGCGGATCTCGCCGAAGGAATATTTGTCGGCGAGATCGGCGAGCGCATCCATCTGCTCGGCCGTGGCGTCGCCGGGCGGCCCGCCGGTCGGCTTCAGGGAGATCGTGACGATGGAGTAGCCCTGCACCTTGTGCGGAGCCACCGAGTTCTTGCGCCACGCCTCGAAATCGCGATCGGCCGCAGCCTGCCGCAGCTCGTCCGGCATGTGCGGCAACTTCTCGTAGGCCGGATAGGTGAAACGCGAGCGAATGTCCTCGATCACCTCGTCGTCGATCTGGAGCGAGGAGTTGCGGATGTGCTGCCACTCCTCCTCGACCTCGCGGGAGAATTTCTCGATGCCGAGCTCGTGCACCAGGATCTTGATGCGCGCCTTGTAGATGTTGTCGCGGCGGCCATACTGGTTGTAGACCCGCAGGATCGCCTCGATGTAGCTCAGGATATCACGACCATGCACGAAGTGCTTGATGGTCTTGGCGATGAATGGCGTGCGGCCGAGACCGCCGCCGACGAGCACCTCGAAGCCGGTCTCGCCCTTCTCGTTCCTGATCAGCCTGAGACCGATGTCGTGGATCTTGATCGCGGCACGGTCGTGGTCCGATGCGGTGATCGCGATCTTGAACTTGCGCGGCAGGAACGAGAATTCGGGATGCAGCGTGGTGTGCTGGCGGATCAGCTCCGACCAGATGCGGGGATCCTCGATCTCGCCGGGCGCGACGCCGGCCCACTGGTCCGAGGTGACGTTGCGCATGTTGTTGCCGGAGGTCTGCATCGCATGGATGCCGACCTTGGCCAGATCAGCCAGCGCATCCGGCAGCTCGGCGAGCTTGATCCAGTTGAACTGGATGTTCTGCCGCGTGGTGAAATGGCCGTAGCCGCGATCGTATTTCCGCGCGACATGCGCGAGCGCGCGCAGCTGGTTCGTTGCCAGCGTTCCGTAGGGAATCGCGACGCGGAACATGTAGGCGTGCAGCTGCAGATATACACCGTTCTGCAAGCGCAGGATCTTGAACTCGTCCTCGGTGAGCTCGCCCGAGAGGCGCCGCTTCACCTGGTCGCGGAATTCCGAGACGCGCTCGTTGACCAGCGTGCGGTCGATTTCGTCGTAAGCATACATGAGAGAATGCCTTAAACCTGGACCGGCTGTCCGATGGTCACGCCGGTGCAGCGGATCTGTTCGCGCAGATTGCCGGGCTCGATCTTGCCGTCCTCGCCAACCTGCACCGGCGCGATATAGGGACCGATCGCGCCGACGTCATCAGCCACGGACTCCGCAAGCAACGCTTTGGCGTCATCGGAGCTGCGCACGATCGCGGCTTCCGACAAGTCTGCGGACCACCCCTTGGCGGCGGTGCGATAAACCACGATGCCGTCCCAGGTGCGGTTGGCGGTCACGACCGAGGGGCCGGCGATTTTGATCTTCTTCTGTTCAAGCGGGGAGGTCATTCGGCTGCATCCAGTAGGTCAGAGATGATTTGAGCTGAGTTTTTCTTGGGGGTTTGGCGGCGAAGGGAACCGGCATGCCGGACCACATCGCCGATGATGAGAATGGCGGGACCGCCATTGGTCCGCCGCACGAGCTCGGGCAGATCGCGCAGCGTGCCGATCGCGCCTTGCGCGTCGGGACGCGTGACGCGGGCGAACACGCCGACCGGAGTCTCCGGCGAGCGGCCGGCGGCGAAGAGGCCGGCGCGTATGGCCGGCGCAGCAGTCATGCCCATGTAGACCACGACGGTCATCTTGGTGTCGGTCAGCGTCGACCAGTCCACCGTCTCGGCATCACGCGCCTTGTGCGCGGTGAGGAAGGTGATGCGGGTCGCTTCATGACGGTAGGTGAGCGGCACCTCGAAATCGGCGGCGCCGCCGAGCCCCGCGGTGATGCCGGGAACGATCGAATAGGCAACGCCCGCTGTGCGCAACGCTTCCACCTCTTCGCCGCCGCGGCCGAACACGAAGGGATCGCCGCCCTTCAGCCGCACGACACGCTGGCCGGATTGCGCGGCTTCGATCATGCGCTTGTTGATGGCGTCCTGGCCGATACCGGGCTTGCCGACGCGGCGGCCGACCGGAACGCGCGTGGTGTCGCGGCGGATGCGGTCGAGAATTTCAGGTGAGACCAGCTCGTCGTGGAAGACGATATCGGCGTCCTGGAGCGCGCGCAGCGCCTTGATGGTGAGAAGATCGGGATCGCCCGGACCGGCGCCGACAAGCGTAACAGAGCCTTCGGGCTTGT
Organism: Bradyrhizobium sp. AS23.2; assembly: GCF_001908185.1. Lineage (GTDB taxonomy): Bacteria > Pseudomonadota > Alphaproteobacteria > Rhizobiales > Xanthobacteraceae > Bradyrhizobium. Next base: position 31,351 of record NZ_LGHM01000092.1, on the reverse strand, counting down.
CGGCGCGCGCAAACGCGGATGGATCGGAAATCGCCTTGATCGCCGCATCGGCTTCGCCCTTGCGGCCGGCGAGCACGGAGGCGCCGATCGGACCGTCGATGACGCGCTCCCAGAAACGGCGGCGCAGTGGAAACTCGGCGATGCGCTCGTTGATGGATTTGCGGAAGCCACCGATGAACTCGGCGAGCTCGCCGATACGCGCTGGCAGCAGCGCCTCGATCTTCTCGCGCACGCGCCGCGCCACCACCGGTGACGTGCCACCGGTGCCGACCGCGACCACGACGTCGCCGCGGTCGACGATCGCCGGGAAGATGAAGCTGGAATGTTCGAGATCGTCCATGACGTTGACAGGCAGGCCGAGCGCCTTGGCGCGAACCGACATCGCAACGCCGACATCGCCCGCGCCGGCGCAGACGACGGCGATGACGCCGGCAAGATCGGCCGCGAGCGGATCGCCCGTCGCGATTTCAATACGCGCCGCATCTTCAGAGCTGAGGTTCAAGTCGTGATTATCGTCGATCGCATGCACGCGAATGCGCGCACCGGCCGCCGCGAGCACGCGCAATTTTGCACGCAAAAGCTCGCCCGCGCCGATGAGAACCACCGGACCGGCCTTGAGATCGAGGAACACCGGCAAGAACCGCATACGATACTCGCTTCCCCACATCCGGGGTTGACTGGAATTATTTTCTATATATGTGTCGTTTCGAGCGCGCAAAGAGAAAATTTCTTCTTCTCTTCTGCATCACAAGTATGGAATTTTCTCCTCCAAACGCAAAGTGGCAGAGATGCATCTTCTCAAGGACGATTCCGTTGCTGATCGATTGAGCAGCCCGGCGGTGGCCGAACGCGTGCACGCGCAAGAATTTTCCGCTGACCTTGCCCCGAGCATGGATCATCTCGACCAACTCGAAGCCCAGAGCATCTACATCTTCCGCGAGGCCTTCGCCCGCCTGAAGAAGATTGCCCTGCTGTGGTCGCTCGGCAAGGACTCCAACGTCATGATCTGGCTGGCGCGCAAGGCGTTCTTCGGCCGGATGCCGTTCCCGGCTCTCCATGTCGACACCGGCAAGAAGTTTCCGGAGATGTATCGCTTCCGCGATCATTACGGGAAGGAGTGGGATCTCGATCTGCGTGTCGAGCCCTGCCCTCCCATCGATGCCGTCGACCCAACGCTGCCGCCGGCCGCCCGTTCCGCCGCGCGCAAGACCGAGGGCCTCAAGATGGCGCTCGGCAAATTCGGCTTTGACGGCCTGATCGCCGGCATCCGCCGCGACGAGGAGGCAACGCGCGCCAAGGAGCGCGTGTTCTCGCCGCGCGGCCTGGAAGGCAATTGGGACGTCCGCGACCAGCCGCCGGAGTTCTGGGACCAGTTCAACGCTTCGCCGCCGTCGGGCGCGCATTTGCGCATCCACCCGATCCTGCATTGGACCGAGGCTGATATCTGGGCCTACACCAAGCGCGAGAACATTCCGATCATCCCGCTCTACCTCTCCCAGAACGGCAAGCGCTATCGCTCACTGGGTGATCAGGACATCACCAATCCGGTCGCTTCGACGGCGTCCAATATCGACGAGATACTGATCGAACTCGAGCAGACCAAAGTGCCGGAGCGTGCCGGCCGTGCGCTCGACCACGAGACCGAGGACGCCTTCGAGCGCCTGCGCGTCGCCGGCTATCTCTGATCAAGGACGCTACGCGGTTATGAACATGATCGTCACCACGGCTTCGCCCGCCACTCCGAACGGCACCACGCGTCCTCAGGTCAGCATCGTCATCGTCGGCCATGTCGACCACGGCAAGTCGACGCTGGTCGGCCGCCTCCTGCATGAGACCGGCAGCCTGCCCGAGGGCAAGCTCGAGATGCTCAAAGCCGTCAGCGCGCGGCGCGGCATGCCGTTCGAATGGTCGTTCCTGCTCGATGCGCTGCAGACCGAGCGCGACCAGGGCATCACGATCGACACCACGCAGATCCGCTTCCGCACCAATTCGCGCGACATCGTGCTGATCGATGCCCCCGGCCACGCCGAATTCCTCCGCAACATGATCACCGGCGCCTCGCAGGCCGACGGCGCAGTGCTGATCATCGACGCGCTTGAAGGCGTGCGCGACCAGACCCGGCGGCACGGCTATCTCCTGCACCTGCTCGGCGTGAAGCAGGTCGCGGTCGTCGTCAACAAGATGGACCGCGTCGACTTCTCCGCGGAACGTTTCAAGGAGATCAGCGACGAGATCTCGGCGCATTTGCAAGGCCTCGGCGTGAGGCCCACGGCAGTGATCCCGATCTCGGCGCGCGACGGCGATGGTGTTGCCGAAAGGACCGACCGCATCGGCTGGTACAAGGGCCCGACCGTGGTCGAGGCGCTCGACCGGCTCGAGCCGGCGCGACCGCTTGAAGCGCTGGCGCTGCGCCTGCCGGTGCAGGCAATCTACAAGTTCGACGATCGCCGCATCGTCTCCGGCCGTATCGAATCCGGCAGCCTCATTGCCGGCGACGAGATCGTGATCATGCCGGCCGGCAAGATCGCAAGGATCAAGACCGTCGAAAGCTGGCCGGTGACGCCGGTCGCGGGCCGGCAGGGCGCAGGCCGCTCGGTCGGCATCACGCTCGACCGTGAATTGTTCATCGAGCGTGGCGACATCGTTGCTCATGCCCGCACCGCTCCCCGCGAGACGCGGCGGTTGCGCGCGCGCATCTTCTGGCTGCATGACAAGCCGCTCGCCAAGGGCGACCAGCTCCTGGTCCGCTGTGGACCGAAGGAAAGCCGCGCCACCGTCGTCGCCATCGAGAAGGCGGTTGATCCCGGCGAGCTGTCGAGCGTCGAGAACAAGGCGATCGGCCGCAATCATGTCGGCGAGATCGACATCTCGCTGTCCAATCCGATCGCGGTCGATCCCTACACGGAAAATCCGCGGACCGGTCGGCTCGTGATCGAGGTGTCCGGGCGCATCGCCGGCGGCGGCCTCGTTCTGTCCGTCGATGCCGGCCAGCGCGCCGTGCCCGTGGACATCGTGCCGGTGGAATCGGCGCTGCGGCCCGACGAACGCTCCGCGCGTTACCGCCATAACGGCGCGGTGGTCTGGCTCACGGGCCTGCCGGCTTCGGGCAAGTCGACGCTGGCGAAGGCACTGGAGCGGCGGCTGTTCACCAATGGCGGCTCTCCGATCCTGCTGGACGGCGATACGCTGCGAGCTGGGCTCAACAGCGATCTCGGCTTCTCCGCCGCTCATCGCAGCGAGAACATCCGCCGCCTCGCCGAGGTCGCGACGCATCTCGCCCGCAACGGCCATATCGCGATTGTCGCCGCCGTCTCACCCGCACGCGAGGACCGCGCCGCGGCGCGCCGCATCGCCGACACCGCATTCCGCGAGATCCATGTCGCGACGCCTGCAGAGATTTGCGAAGAGCGCGATCCCAAGGGCCACTACAAGAAGGCCCGCGCCGGCGCTCTCGCGTCGTTCACCGGCATCGGCAACGACTACGAAGCCCCGCAGGCGGCCGAGCTCGTGATCGACACGTCGACGCGGACGGTTGCGGACGCGGCGGACGAGATCGAGCGCATGCTGAAGACGACCGGCGTGTTGTTCGACGAGGTCGTGGATCTCGCCGCGAATATTTGAGGACTGTCCTACCCCGCTGTCGTCGCCCGGCTTGACCAGCGTTGGGATACGGAGAAGCCGCGGCGTACTGGATTCCCCGCCTTCGCGGGGAATGACAACGGTGTGTGGGGCCGCCCGCACCTCGTCTTGACATTTTGACAAACCTTTAGGGGTCTTCTCACGGCCTCGATTTTGGGGCTAATAGGGCTCCGAAAGCCGCCCTTTATGGGCGCATTTTGCTGCTGTCGGGTCAAAAGCAGCCAAAAAACAGCCATTTCGAACAAGAAAGCCCACCATGAAACGCGTCGACGCCCACGGATTGAAGATCGCTCCCGTCCTGTTTGACTTCATCGCCAAGGAAGCGGCCCCGAAATCGGGGATCGCGCCGGATGCGTTCTGGGCCGGGGTTGCCGCCATCATCAAGGACCTGGGGCCGAAGAACCGCGCGCTGCTGGCGGTGCGCGACACGCTGCAGGCCAAGATCGACGACTGGCACCGCGCCAACAAGGGCAAGGCGTTCGACCTCGATGCCTACACCGCCTTCCTGAAGGAGATCGGCTATCTCGTCCCCGAACCGGCGACGCAGAAGGTCGAGACCGCCAATGTCGACGAAGAAATCGGCCAGATCTGCGGCCCGCAGCTCGTCGTGCCTCTCACCAATGCGCGCTATGCGCTGAACGCCGCGAATGCGCGCTGGGGCTCGCTCTATGACGCCTTCTACGGCACCGACGCGATCCCGCACGATCCTTCCGAAAGCGGCAAGGGTTACAACAAGGCGCGCGGCGACAAGGTGATCGCGAAAGCGAAAGCCTTCCTCGACGCCGCCGTGCCACTGGCGACCGGCAGCCACACCGACGTCACCGCCTATAGCGTCGTCGCGGGCCAGCTTGCGGTGAAGCTGAAAAGCGGCAATGCCACCGCGCTGAAGAACGCCGCGCAGTTCGCCGGCTTCCAGGGCGATGCGGCTGCGCCGAGCGCGGTGCTGCTCGTCAACAACGGCCTGCATGTCGAGGTGAAGATCGATCGCAACAGCGCGATCGGCAAGGACGATCCGGCCGGCGTCGCCGACATGATCATGGAAGCCGCGGTCTCCACCATCCTCGACATGGAGGACTCGGTCGCCGCGGTCGACGCCGAGGACAAGGTGCTGGTCTATCGCAACACCCTCGGCCTCATGAACGGCACGTTGTCTGCCGACTTCGAGAAGGGCGGCAAGACGATGACGCGCTCGCTCAACACCGATCGCAGCTACAAGACGCCTGATGGCATGGGCGAGATCAAGCTGCATGGTCGCAGCCTGCTGCTGATGCGCAACTGCGGTCACCACATGTTCACCGATGCGCTGCTGGACGAGAAGGGCGAGGAGATTCCGGAAGGCCTGCTCGACGCCGCCGTCTCCGGGCTTCTGGCCATCCACGACCTCAAGGGCAATTCCAAGGTCAGGAACAGCCGCACCGGCTCGGCTTACATCGTCAAGCCGAAGATGCACGGCCCCGACGAGGTGTCGCTGACCTGCGAGATCTTCGACCGCGTCGAGAAGATGCTGGGCTTGCCGGAAAACACGCTCAAGGTCGGCATCATGGACGAGGAGCGGCGTACCACCGTCAACCTCAAGGCCTGCATCCAGCGCGCCTCCAAGCGCATCATGTTCATCAACACCGGCTTCCTCGACCGCACCGGCGACGAGATCCACACTTCGATGGAAGCGGGTCCCATGATCCGCAAGAACGAGATGAAGGCGCAGGCCTGGATCAAGGCCTATGAGGACTGGAACGTCGACATGGGCCTGATCGATGGCCTCCCCGGCCACGCTCAGATCGGCAAGGGCATGTGGGCCGCGCCCGACAAGATGGCGGACATGCTGGCGCAGAAGCTCGCCCATCCGCAGGCCGGCGCCACCACTGCCTGGGTGCCCTCGCCGACCGCGGCGACGTTGCACGCCCTGCACTATCACCAGGTCAACGTCATCGCGCGCCAGCAGGAGCTCACCAAGGGCGGGCCGCGCGCAAAACTCTCCGACATCCTCACCATTCCGGTGTCGAAGTCGAACTGGGCGCCCGATGACGTCAAGCAGGAGATCGACAACAACTGCCAGGGCATCCTTGGTTATGTCGTGCGCTGGATCGACCAGGGCGTCGGCTGCTCCAAGGTGCCCGACATCCACGATGTCGGCCTGATGGAAGACCGCGCGACCTTGCGCATCTCCAGCCAGCATCTCGCCAACTGGCTGCACCAGGGCGTCATCACCGAAGCGCAGGTGATGGAATCGCTCAAGCGCATGGCCGCCGTCGTCGACAAGCAGAATGCCGGCGACGCGATCTACAAGCCGATGGCGCCTGCCTTCGACGGCGTCGCCTTCAAGGCCGCCTGCGACCTCATCTTCAAGGGCCGCGAGCAGCCGAACGGCTACACCGAATACATCCTCACCGCCCGCCGCCGCGAGGCCAAGGCTCTTAGCTAACAAGGCTCTTAGCTAACAAGGCTGCGGGTTAAGCCCGGTCGCTGGAATGTCAAAAGCCCCGGCGCCAGCCGGGGCTTTTTTTGTTGGGCGAAAGGTCGCGGCGAGCTGGGGAACGGCGGCGCGCCGGTCGCGTTGTCGAGCCGTCAGCAACGGGAGATGCTCATGGACTGGAACCGCATCGAAGGAAACTGGAAGCAGTTCAAGGGTTCGGCCAAGGAGAAGTGGGGCAAACTCACTGACGATGACCTCAAATTGATCGAGGGTCGCCGCGAACAGCTCGAGGGTCGGCTCCAGGAGCGCTACGGCAAGGCCAAAGACCAGGTTCGTCAGGACGTCGACGATTGGCTCAAGTCGCTGCACTAACCGCAGCACGAACGAAGCCCCGGCTCGGCCGGGGCTTTCTTATTGAGAACCGTAGCGACCTAACCTGCCCCACTAGAACACCGTCAGATATTTCAGCAGCGACACCACGCCGATGATGATGACGATCACGCGTGCGATCTGCTTGGCGCGGCCGTCAATCGGCAGCATGTTGATGAGATAGAGCACGAGAATGACGACGAGAAAGGTGACGAGTACGCCGACCAGCATCGCAAAGCCCCCTTCAATTTCCAATGCTGTGCTAACGCCCACCTCCGGCGCCGGTTCCTGCCAGGCAACCCCTTACAATTTCCGGTACTTCCGCATTTCTACAGCCCCCGCTGGCTGCCTGAAATTTTCGGGACGACGCCGGGGACAGCACGGCGGTAACGATCCGTTAACGCCTGCCATTCAGCGCCCTCGCCGCAGGCCTCCGTCAACGCGAACCCCGCGGGCGTTTCAACTCTGTTTATTCCTTTTTGGGAAATATGACGGATTCGGGGGGATTCATCATGCTTCGACGTGTGACCGTTTCGGCGCTGCTGCAGTCCGTCATCGCTCTTCTCGCGGCTTGCGTGGTGGCGCTGCTGGTGACGAGCGCCTGGCAGTCCTGGGAGCGGCTGCGTGGGACCGGACACATCGCGGCCGTAGCCGAGGCCTCCGCGAACGCGTTCAAGGCGATGCACAACCTCCGCACCGATCGATCCTCGACGCCCCGCGTCCTGAACGGCGAAGCGCCGGTGTCGCCGGGGATCGAGAAATTCCTCCGCGGCATCCACGACGCCGAGATGCCGGCGATCCGCGCCACCGCGGCGCTGCTGCCCTCGATCCCGTTCGCCGAGCAGACCACCCTGCTCGGCAATCTGAACCAGCAGGTCGACAAGCTGGTGACGCTCCAGAGTGAGGCCTGGGACGAGATGCGCAAGCCGAAAAAGGCGCGGCGGGCGGCCTTGTCGAAGGACTACACGGACCAGACCGGCGTGCTGCTCGCGACGCTGGAGGAGATCTCTGCGCACCTGACGGGGGTCGTCAATCACAACGATCCACTGATCGACCAGTTGCTGTCGATCAAGCAGGCGGCCTGGCTGTTGCGCAATACCGCCGGAGAGGCCTCAGACCTGGTTTCGACCGGACTGGTGGCGACCGGCAGCCTGCCGCTGGAAGCGCAGCAGACCTACACCAAATTCGTCGGCGCCATCGAGAACGCCTGGAGCGGGCTCGATTCCGCGACGCTCGGCATGAAGCTGTCGCCGGAGCTCTCCAACGCGATGAACGCTGCCAAGGCCGCCTATTTCAACGCCGACTATCTTGCCCTCCGTGACCGGCTGATTGACCAGATCGTGGTGGGGTCGAAGACCGACATGACCGCGGACCAGTGGACGCAGCTGACATCGCAGCGCATGGGCACGGCGGTGACGGTGGCCGAGCGCGCGCTCGACGAGGCGCGTGACTATGCTGCGGTTCAGTACGCGGCGGCGAGCCGCGCGCTCGCAGTCCAGATCGCCATGCTGGTCTTCGCCGCGCTTCTGACCGTCGGGGCGATGCTCACGGTCACACGCCGCGTCATCCGCCCGCTGCACAACATCCGCGACGCCATGCTCAAGGTCGCCGGCGGCGACCTCGCCGTCGACAGCGGCTATCTCGACCGCAAGGACGAGATCGGCGCGCTTGCAGGCGCTCTTGAAACCTTCAAGCAGCAGGCCACCGACAAGCTGCAGATCGAGGCCCAGGAACGCGAACACAACGCAGGCGCCGCGGTGCGCCAGCGCACGATCGAGGCCTCCATCGGAGAATTCGAGGGCCTGGTGCGCGAGACCCTCGCGCAGTTGAGCCAGGCCTCCAGCGAAATGAGCAAGACTGCCTCGGAACTCTCCGCGGTCTCACGCCAGACCAATGAGCGGGTGCAGATCGCCGGCAAGGCCTCGGGCGATGCCTCGATGAGCGTGGACAGCGTGGCCTCGGCGGCCGAGGAACTGAGCGCCTCGATCAACGACATCAGTCAGCAGGCCGCTCACGCCGCAGGAATCGCCAGCCGCGCCGTCAACCAGGCGCGCGACACCGACGGCACCGTCCAGGGCCTCGCGAACTCGGCCAACCGCATCGGCGAAGTCGTCGGCCTGATCAACACCATCGCGGCGCAGACCAACCTTCTTGCATTGAATGCCACGATCGAGGCCGCGCGCGCCGGCGAGGCCGGCCGCGGCTTTGCCGTAGTCGCCTCCGAGGTGAAGTCGCTGGCGAGCCAGACCGCGAAGGCGACGGACGACATCTCCGAGCAGATCGCCGACATCCAGAGGGTCGCAGGCGATGCCATCAATGCGATCCAGGCGATCGGCGGCATCATCGGCGAGGTCAATGAAGTCGCCACCGCCATCGCCGCCGCCGTGCAGGAGCAGGGCGCGGCAACCCAGGAAATCACCCGCAGCACGCAATACGCGGCGCAAGGCACCAAGAACGTCTCGGACAACATCACCGGCGTGAAGGCCGATGCCGACACCGCGGCCGGTGCGGCGGAGAACGTCAAGCAGGCGTCGGAAACGCTGGAAACCCAGAGTCGCCAGCTCGGCGAGCAGGTCGGCGGCTTCCTGGGCAAAATCCGCGCGGCGTAGGGCACGCAGGCGCTACACGCTCGGTGTCGTCCCGGCCCTAGCGCACAATTGCGCACGGGCGCCAGGACCCATAACCACAGGAAGAAGCAAGGCGAAGGCTGGCAACCATCAGCTAGCCCCAAACCACTTCCTGTGGTTATGGGTCCCGCATCGGCGCTCCGCTTGTCCGGGACGACAATCTTTGTTGCGCTGCTAGCGCGGTAACTCAGCCAATGCCCGGCTCCTACTCCTTCGCGACCACCGGCACATGACGGAATTTGGCACGGAGCGATTCCGGGAGCGGGGAGAAGTTCATCGCGACGCCGCGGCGGTCATTCGCGTTGCGGTTAGCGACCACCAGGCCATCCGCGCCCGCGACGATGTCGCCCTTGCGCAAGGTGGGATCGTCTTCGACCTTAACTTGCGCAAGCCCGACCGGATCCTTGCCGTTGCAAGTGCAACCCGCGACGATCTCGTTGCGATAGCGGAAGGCGTTGGGCAGGTCGGAATAGGATTTTCCGTTATCGGTCGTGGCGTCGTCGATATTGCGGCCATAGACCAGCGAGGTTTCCGAAGCCGGGCAGAAGCTCTTGCAGGATTCCGCCTTGCTTTCGGCATCGGCTCCTTGCGCCGGGAAGTAGCGACCGTCGCAACCGCGCACGCAATAGGCGGTGCCACCGCCATAGGAGGCCCGCTGGCGTGGCGCGTCATAGCGCGGCATGTCGTCGTTGGGGAACGGCATCCGGATCTCCGGCGGCGGCCGCATCCGGAAGCCACCGAACAGCGCCGAGAAGAAATCCTCCGCATGCGCCGACGGCGTCAGCGCGAGGCCGAGGGAAGCAACGGCAAGCATCGCCGCCGCGCCACCGGCCAGTTTGCTGATCGAACGCTTCTTCATATGACCTCACTCAACTCTCAGTTCACCGCCGACGTCGAGACGTTCAGCGCCTGCGGAGCCGAAGGCAGGGTCGTCACGGCCGGGCGCTTGCGCACGGGGTCGCCGCCTTTCGCCATCAACGGGGCATTCTTCGGCAGTACCACCACCTTGGCGCCGATATTGACTCGGTTGAACAGGTCGGTGACGTCCTCATTGGTCATGCGGATGCAGCCGGACGAGACGAACTTGCCGATCGTGGTTGGATCATTGGTTCCGTGGATGCGGTATTCGCTCGAGCCGAGATACATCGCCCGCGCGCCGAGCGGGTTGCCGGGGCCGCCGGCGACAAAGCGTGGCAGATAAGGCTGGCGCGCGATCATCTGGGCCGGCGGTTGCCAGTCCGGCCATTCCGCCTTCCGGCTGACGCTCTGCACGCCCGCCCAGGTGAAGCCCTCGCGGCCGACGCCGACGCCGTAACGGATCGCGCGGCCATTGCCGAGCACATAATAGAGATAGGTATTGCCGGTATCGATCACGATAGTGCCGGCGGGCTCGCTCCGGTCGAAGCTGACGATCTGCTTGCGCAACCGGTCGGGCAGCTGGGCATCCGCATCGGCCGCCCGCGGCGCTTCACTCACATAGCCTTGTGCATAGCCTTGCGAATAACCCAGGTCCTGCGAATAGGCCTGCCGCTGCATCGGCGCGTAGCCGAGGAGCGTCTGCGCGCTTGCGGTGCCGAAGGGTACGGCAAGCAGGGCGGTGGCGAAGGCAAAAGCGCTGACGGCGCGCGGCGAGAAGCTGCGACGGACTGCAGAGAACTTTGTCATGTGCTGCCCCGTGGGATGGGTGCATCTGGGTGATGCGGCTTGCCAACAAACGCCGCTGGGCCAACTCAAGTTCCGGCGCAGTCTGCGGCAGTGACGTCACAGTCAAGCGAGGAGCTCTTCACGAAGCCGCGATGGAACCTACGGCTGGCTCGCGCGTTTTCCGGTCATCAATGGGCGCGCGGATCTCAGGCCTCCGTGCGGGAGAGATATTGTGCGCGTCCTTCCCAGCGAACGTCTGATTTCCGTCAGCAACGAAAGCGACCCGCTTCCCGACAGCCATGCCGAGCTGCCGCCGGTAATCCGCCGCACCGAGTTCGTCGCCTTCGCGCTCGCCGGCCTGCTCCTGATCGCCGTGATCGCGGTGCTCTACGTCGCCAAGGCGTTCTTCCTCCCGGTCGTGATGGCCATTGTCGCCGGTACCATGCTATCGCCGGCCGCATCCTTCCTGGAGCGACGGCGCGTGCCGCGTGCGGTCGGAGCGGTCCTGATCGTGGTCGCGGTGACCACGGTCGTCGCCTTCGTGGTCGCGCTGATTGCCGCGCCCGCGATGGAGTGGAGCTCACGCCTGCCCGAGCTGGGCGCGCAGTTGAAGGACAAGCTGCACGTGTTCGACCGCCCGCTTGCGCTGTGGCGGGAGCTGCAAACCATGGTGGGCGGCTCGGAGGGGCTGCCAAGCTTCCAGCTGCCGAAATTCGAATGGGTGCAGCCCACGCTGGAATTCCTGTCGCCGACCTTCGCCGAATTCCTGCTGTTCTTCGTCACCCTGATCCTCTTCATCGCAAGCTGGCGCGACCTGCGGCGGGCGCTGATCATGACGTTCAGCGATCGCGATGCGCGGCTGCGCACGCTGCGGATCCTCAACGAGATCGAGGTTCATCTCGGCAACTACCTTTTGACGGTGACTGTCATCAATATCGGCGTGGGTGTCGCAACCGGCATCGTCTGCGCGCTCACCGGCATGCCGAATCCGGCCGGACTCGGCGCGCTCGCGGCTGGGCTCAACTTCATCCCGATCATCGGACCGGTCGCGATGTTCGTCGTCCTGGTCGTGGTGGGGCTCGTCGCCTTCCCGACCCTCGGCGGCGGACTGATGGCGGCGCTCGCCTTCGGCGGCATCACCTTCATGGAAGGGCACTTTGTCACGCCGACCATCATCGGCCGCCGGCTGGCCCTGAATGCCCTCGCCGTCTTCATCGCGCTGGCCTTCTGGACCTGGCTATGGGGACCGATGGGCGCGTTCCTGTCGTCGCCGCTGCTGATCGTCGGGCTGATCCTGAAGGAGCATCTGATGCCGGAGAATTCGCCGCAGCTGCCGCAGGCCTGACCGTTTTCCGCAAACGGAACTTACCCGAAGACGAAACGTTTTCCGGCTATCCAGCCGCCAACAATTCGGAGCCCCAGATGTCGACGAGCAATGCCGAAGCCGGGATGAGAGACTGGACCGACAAAGCCACCAGAGAACGCCTCGAGAAGGATGTAGCAGCCGTGAAAAGCGACATCGCCGCCCTCACCGATCAGATCACTGACGCGCTCAACACCTTTGCCAATTCCACCAGCAAGCAGGCCCGCCGCGGCTATCGCCAGGCCCGCGAGAACATGGATTCCGCGATCGACGACATGTCGGAGCGCGGCAGCGCGATGATGGGAGCGGCGCAGGACGCCTATGGTTCGATCGAAGAGACGCTGGAAGACGCCATCACGCAGCGACCGCTCGCCACCGTCGGGCTCGCGCTCGGCATCGGCTTCCTGATCGGCATCGCCTGGCGCCGGTAAGATCGCGGAACGAATATTGAGACGGCGGCGCTGCGGCACCGCCGATGTTGGCTTGTGGGGATTTGAGGAGCAAGGCCATGTTTCAGCGCATCATCGATAGCATCAGTGCATCCACTGGTACGACGGTCCGGCTGACCTCCCTGGCCGCGGGCGCCGCATTCGCGCTGTTCATCACCACATGCTTCCTTTGTGCCGCCGCCTTCATCTCGGTTCTCGAAAAATACGGCCCAGTGCAGGCCTGCCTTGCCGGCGCCGGCATCTTCTTCCTGCTGACACTCACCGTGGCTGGCATCTATTGGGGCTACAAGCGGGAGGCACAGAAACGAGCCAAGATCGCAGCCGAACGCGCCGCGAAGTCGGCGGCACAGAGCATGCTTACCGACCCCATGCTGCTCGCCACAGGGCTCCAGATCGTTCGTGCCATCGGGGTTAAGCGGCTGCTGCCGATCCTGGCGATTGGAGGCGTCGCGCTCGGGATCATGGCGAGCCGCGCCGGCGCATCCGACGAGGCATCGGCCGAGCCTGCCGAGTAACGGGGACAAGCGCGTTAAGAAAGTTGCGCCCCCGCGCGGACGCGTGAGTTCTTGGAAATTCAGGGGCTGGCCTTGCGCAATTTTTCGTCAGCCAAGGCGATCCGGCCCCATTCACGCAAACGCTACTCGGATAGGCAGGCGGTTGCCGCTAAAAGCAGCGCCCCTGATTCCAAAAGTCATTTTCCGTGATGAAACCGTCCGTCAAGGCGAACCTCGCCGCATTCCATCACGACGCCAGGCTGTATCTGACGCTCGGCATCGCCAACTGGTCGGTTTTCGTCGACCATATCCCGAACAACGTCGTCAACCTGCTGACGCTGCGAAATTTCGGCTTCAGCGGTGCTGCTGATCTCTTCGTCTTCGTGGTGGGTTATGGTGTCGCCATCATCCACGGCAGGATGGCGCTGGAGCGCGGCTACGTGGTCGCCGCAACGCGCATCTTTCGCCGCGTCTGGCGGCTTTACGCCGCCTATGTCGTGCTGTTCGTGATCTATATCGACACCATCGCCTATGTCGCCTCGCAATCGATGGCGCCGGAGATCATCCACGAATACAACATCTCAGGCATCCTCGAGCACCCGCTGCGTATCCTGGTCAGTGGCCTCGTGCTCCAGGAAGAGCCGCTGAACCTCGACCTGCTGCAACTGATGATCCCGCTGATGGCGTTCTTTCCGTTCGCGCTATGGGGGCTGCTGCGACGGCCGAACCTGACGCTGGCAGCATCGATCGCGCTGTACGTTGCGGCGCGCTGGTTCGACTGGAATTTCCGGGTCTACCCGGACCAGGAATGGACCTTCAATCCGCTGTGCTGGCAGATGCTGATGGTGCTGGGCGGCTGGTTCGCCGTAACCGGCGCACCCGGACGTGCGCTGCACGGCATGTCCTGGCTGCGGATCCTCGCAGGTGCCTATCTCGTATTCGCGCTGGCCGTCACCTTGATGCGCCATTCGCCGGCGTTGTCCGCCTCCTTGCCGGACTTTATCCTCAACAGCATCACACCGACCGACAAGGAAAACCTCGCGCCCCATCGCGTGGTCCATTTCCTCGCGCTCGCCTTCATCGCAACCCATCTCATTCCGGCCGATCATCCCGGACTGAAATGGCGGCCGCTGCAGGCTGTGATCACATGCGGCGAGGAATGGCTCGCTGTATTTTGTATCGCCGTGTTCCTGTCGTTCGCCGGCCATCTCATTCTGATCACCGGGCCGAACCTGGTGGTGATGCAGATCGCGGTGAGCCTCGTTGGCTTCGCGGCGATGACAGCGGTCGCCTATTACATCACCTGGTCGAAGCGGCAGGACCTGCCTGCGGCGCTGCGACAGCAGGCCTAGAGCCACCTCCGTTCCGATGGAATCGGAACGGGGCTCCAGACTCTTGTTCTGACGCGTTTTCCTTACGCGAACCGGTCTCCACTTCGCTCGAAAGCGCTTGAGCTGCCCGGCTCTTCGCGATTCCGCTAGGCCCGGCGCTGTGGCTGCGCTATGCGAAGCAAGGTTGCTTCTGCACGAGGAGACCGGACGTGGTGATGGCGAAAAGCGGGGGTGAAGGGGCGGATGGCGCGCCCCGGCGCGGCCGTCCGAGGTCGATCGAGACCAGCAACGCCATTCTCGAAAGCGCCTATGCGCTGATGGCGGCCACCGGCCTTGCCGCCACCACCATCGACGCTGTCGCGCGCCACTCCAGCGTCTCCAAGATGACGATCTACAAATGGTGGCCGTCGCGGGAAGCGCTGCTGATCGACGCCTTCCTGCATCATGCCGCGCAAATGCTGCCGCTTCCGCCCGCGAGTTCCGGCACGCCCGCGGCGCGCGCGCGCCGCCATGCCGCGGCCTATGCCGATGCACTCCAGGGCGAATTCGGCAAGGTGCAGCTCGCCGTCATTTCCGAATGCATCTCGAAGACCGGCTCAGCAGAGCTGTTCTACGCGCGCTATCTGCAATTCCGCCGCGACGCGCTGGTGGACATGATTGCCGAAGGCCAGAAAGACGGCGGCATTCTGGCTGAGGGACCGCCCGAGGATCTCTACGACGCGATCTATGGCAGCCTGTTCTACCGCTACGTCTTTGGCATAACCCCGATCACGCCGGCCTACGCGCGCAATCTGGTCGACCTGGTGTTGCGACCGAACGGCTAGAGCCCATTTCCCTTCCGATGGAATCGGAACGGGGCTCTATATTCTTATTTTGATGCGTTTTCTTTACGCGAACCGGTATCCGCTCTGCTCGAAAACGCTCCGGAAGCGCGATGGCTATCGCACAGGCCTCACTGGCGCCGAGATTCTGTCCGTGCGGTCGCGCTCTGTCATGTCGACCACCGTCTCCATCGGCGCGATCAGCTCGTAGACATAGGAGACGTCGGTAAAGTAGCGCTTGGCCGTGCCGCCGAGCGCCTCGGGCGCGACGCGGTCGAGCAGGATCAGGCCGAAATCCGAATCGGGCCGGCGCGTCGCCTCGCTGGTGTTGAATTCCTCCCAGCGGAAATGGAAGACATCGTCGGGCGCCTCCCCCCGTCACCGTCCAGATCGCAGTGATGTGTGGATGCTTGCCGACCAGCGACAATCCTTCGTCCGAATGCGAGGCGAGCTCGAAGAACAGCAGCGACAGACTCTGTGCGGCGCGTGCACTGACTGCGATATCCGGGCCGGTGACGGCGATGCGATCGGCATGCGGGATGGCGCGCGCCTCGAACAGGCCCTTCAGCTTGACACCCTGCCACTGGCTCTCGCTGAGCAGCGACACCACGTTGGACATGGCGTGGATGCGGCCGATCAGCAGCTCGCGCGCGACGTCGATGTCCGAGCCGTGGCGCAAGGTGCGCGTCACGATCGACTGGATCACCGCCAGGATGTTCTTGACCCGATGGTTGAGTTCGTCGATCACAGCCGTCAGCCGCCGCTCGAAGCCGATCCGCACCTGGATTTCCCGGCTGAGTCGCAGATTGTTGTAGGCGACATAGCCGAACAGGCCGCACACCATGGCAGTGATGGCAAAACCGATCGCGCCAACGATGATCGCGGTCTGCTCCGCACGCCGCGCCGAATTGGTCTTCGCGTAATAGCCGAGCTGCCAGTCACGACCACCGAAGCTCACCGTGCGCGTCGCCGACGGCGCCGGCCCATCTGCCGACGTCATGCGTGCCGAGACCACGCCCTGATCGTTGGCGACGAGCTCACCGCCCTCCCTGCGCGGATCCTTCAGCGCGACCGCAAACAGCGACAAGTCGTCGTTGGTCAGCATCAGCGAGGCGAGTTCGTAGGAAAAGGTGACGAAGCCGGCCGGCTCCGTTGCCCCTTCGGGAATGACAGGAGCGGCCAGGATGATGCCGACCGGCCCGACGCCGCGCAGCAGGTCAACCGGATCGGAGGCAACCGACCGCTTCTCAACCCGGGCACGCGTCAACATGGCGCCGCGAACCTGGTCCTGGTCATAGCTTCGACCGGCCAGCGCCTTGGTCTCGTTGCTGCGCGGCTCGAGGTCCATCAGCACGTCGATCGGCTGGGTCACGCTGGCAGGATCGATCGGCTTGTCGTCGTAAGAACGGATTTGCGGATTCGGGAATCCGGCCCCGGCAATCACGGCCTGAGCTGCCGCAAGCTCGTTCGGCCTGAGCCGGGCGATCCACCCGGCCACCACGAAATCGGTCTTGAAGGCATAAATGGCCGAGCGCAGCGGCTCCAGCATGTTCGGCTTGATCACCGACGGCGCGCGGAATAGGCCTGAGGCGACACGTGCAAGCAGCTCGCGCTCGGTAAGCCGGTCCTGGACGAGGCTCGCGTGAACGTCGATCGCGCGCGCCAGCGCGATCCGGTCCAGCGCCAGCTCCTGGTCGTGGACGCGATAGGCCGCAAGCCCGGAGAGCAGAGCCCCGAGCAGAGCGATGAAGCCGATGATGAAACCCAGCCGGACCACGCGACTACTCAGGTGGAAGCAGCAGGTCGGCAATAAACACGGAGCATATGAACGCCGCTTGAACGGCCGTGTGCCGAAACAGGGTGAACCCCAGTGGCGGAGATAATGGCGGAGGAGGCATCGCTACGCAACTTGGGTCGCCTGTAAAGCTTAATACGCCCGGCCGATGGTCTGACCAGAACGGCTTTGCTCCGGGCACCGAAGGTAGTTAATCGCCGTGCCCGAGATTTGTTCCGCAGGTCGCGGCTCTGCCCCAGGTGTTAATAGCGGAAAGCGCCTGCGCCACGTCGCCGCGCCCGTCAGCCTGCCCGTTTCAGGCCGCCTTTGGCCTCGATGAAGCCGACGATGCGGTCGAGCCCCTCGCCCTTCTTCAGGTTGGTCATGACGAAGGGACGCTCGCCGCGCATGCGCCTGGCGTCTGTGTCCATCTTCTCGAGGGAGGCGCCGACATGGGGCGCAAGATCGATCTTGTTGATGACCAGGAGGTCGGACCGGGTGATGCCGGGGCCGCCCTTGGACGGGATCTTGTCGCCGGCCGCCACGTCGATGACGTAAATGGTGAGGTCGGCGAGCTCCGGGGAAAAAGTGGCAGCGAGATTGTCGCCGCCGGATTCGATCAGAACGAGGTCAAGCCCGGGAAACTTGGCGCGCATGTCCGCCACCGCGGCCAGATTCATCGATGCGTCCTCGCGGATCGCGGTGTGCGGGCAGCCGCCGGTCTCGACGCCGGCGATGCGGTCCGGCGTCAGCGAGCCCGAGCGCACAAGGAATTCCGCATCCCATTTGGTGTAGATGTCGTTGGTGATCGCGGCGATGTCGTAGTGCTCGCGCATGGTCTTGCAGAGCAGGTCCATCAGCGCAGTCTTGCCCGATCCGACGGGGCCGCCAACACCAACACGCAGGGGGCCGTGAGAATTCGACATGTCGCTGGCTCTCTCTTAACGTCGTCCCGGGCAGGGCTGGGACGACGACTGGTTAAATGCCGCACTGCTCACGAGCGAAACAGCCGCGTATATTGCGTCTCGTGCCGCAGGCTGGCGAGGTCGGCGCGAAACGTAGCGCCGCCGAGATCGTCCAATGTCGCATTCAGCGCACGATCTGCAGTCGCGGCGACGGCTGCTTCCAGCCTCACCAGCACGCGCTGACTGTCGGTCTGGCCGAGCGGAATGAGCCGGCTGGCCGCGGAAATCCAGTTCGAGACCAGCGCATGCAGGAACGCGTGCAGCGTCGGCGCCAGTGGCACGCCGTGCATCGCGGCAACGACGCCGACCGCCACAGGATAGACCAGTGGCGTGCTGCACGCCGCGATCATGGCATCCAGCCCGTCGGCATCCCACGCGGCACGCGCGATATCGACGAAGGCGCGCCCCTGCGATGTCGTCTCGAGCTGCCGCTCGCGCGACGGCACGAAGGCCGCAGCGAGTTCAGCGATATCGCTTAAAGTGGCCTCCTCGCCCGCCTCCGCGGCGCGAAAGGCGTGGACCAGGAAGGTCGCATCGCAAAAGCCCGAACCGTCGCCGAGCATCGCGTCGAGCCAGTCGGCGAGCGTCGCGATGTCAGTGATGTCGCCCGCCTCGACCGCCCACTCGATGCCACTGGAATAAGAGAAGCCGCCGACCGGAAACGCCGGCGACAGCCACGTCATCAGCCGGTACAGCGCCGCCGCCTCGCGCTCGGCCAGGTTACCGGCGCTGCCCAGCTCATTTGTGGTCACGAGCATGCTTGTGGCCGTGGTGATGGTCAGGATGGTCGCAATGCTCGTCGTGATGATGGTGGTGATCGTGCCCATGATCATGCGCGGCATGATCATGATGGTGGGGCTCATGGCCGTGATGATCATGGTGATCGTGGTGGTGATGCCCGTGATCGTGATGGCCATGGTCATCGTGCCCGTGCGCGTGACCCGCATCGGCATAGGCGCCACCTTCGGGATCGAACGGCGCCTCGATCTCGATCACGCGCGCACCAAGGCCCTTGACCATGGCCTCGATGACGTGATCGCGGCGAATGCGCAGGCTCTTGGCCATGATCTGTGTCGGCAGATGACGATTGCCGAGGTGCCAGCCGACACGGATGAGGTGGTGCGGATCGCGGCCGCGGATCTCGAGCAGCGGCTCGGGCGCCGCAACCACTTCGACCAGCCGGCCGTCCTCCAGCACCAGTGCATCGCCGCCGCGGAGCGCAACGGCGTTTTCCAGGTCGAGCAGGAATTCGAGACCCCGCGTCCCCGTCATGGCCATACGACGACGGTGCCGATCGTCGAAATCGAGCACGACCGTGTCCGCCGGCGCTTCCGTGAAGCGGTGTTGCCCCTTGACCTGAGTTGCCCGGATCATGTGCGTCATTCCTCAGATCTTCTCGACCTTGCCGTCGCTGATGATCTCGATCACCGTCGGCGCGGTCTTCATCTGCGCGGAATACTCCCGCCACACCTTCATATGCGGCGCCCTCGCATGTGCGTTGAGGTCCTCGCGGGTCTCCCAGCGCTCGACCACCACATAGAGGTTCGGATTGTTGACACTGACATGACCGTCATAGGAGAGACAGCCCTTCTCCTTGAGCGTCTCGACGGTGCAGGCCTTGTGCCCCCTGATGAAGTCGTCCTTATTTTCCGGCTTCATGGGCGTGGTGGCGATGACATAGATCATGGGATTGTTCCCTCTTCTTGCTTAGCGGACGTCGACCTTCTCCGGCGTGATCACTTCGATCTTCGGCGGCGCCGTAAAGCACTTCACCGCGACGCGGCCAAACGTCTTCATATGCTCCATGGCACGGTGCGGCACCAGAGCCTCGGCATTTTCCCACTGCTCGACGAACACCATCTTGGCCGGATCGGTGACGCTCTCATGCAGGTCATAGGCGATATTGCCGGGCTCTTTCCGCGTCTCCTTGATGCAGGCGGTGGCGGCTGCAATGAACTCGGCGCGAGTTTCGGGCTTGATGGTCAGGGTGGCAACGACGTAGATCACGAGAAATCCTCCCGGCTTTTCTTCTAGGTTAAGATACCGGGCGGGACATTAGACCAGCCGGGATCGAAGCAAAACCGGAAAAGCCGCCCCCGGGCATGCACCCGGGACATGCTCTTGGGACATGCTCTTGGGACATGCGTCGAGACGCTATTTCAGTACATGAAATATCGCTGCGCCATCGGTAGCACCTCGGCGGGGGCACAGGTGAGCAGCTCGCCGTCGGCCCGCACCTCATAGGTCTCCGGATCGACCTCGATGTTGGGCGTGGCGTCGTTGTGGATCATGCTCTTCTTCGAGATCTTGCCGCGGGTGTTCTGGACGGCATAGAGCTTCTTGTCGATGCCGAGCTTGCGCGCCAGCCCGCCGGTGACCGCGGCCTTCGAGGTGAAGACGACGGAGGATGCCGTGCGCGCCTTGCCGAAGGCGCCGAACATCGGCCGATAGTGTACCGGCTGCGGCGTCGGGATCGAGGCGTTGGGATCACCCATCGGAGCGGCGACAATCGTGCCGCCCTTGACGATACAGTCCGGCTTGACGCCGAAGAAGGCCGGCGACCACAGCACGAGGTCGGCGAGCTTGCCCTTCTCCACCGAGCCGATCAGCTTCGACACGCCATGGGCAATCGCGGGATTGATCGTGTACTTTGCGATGTAGCGCTTCACGCGGAAATTGTCGCTGTCCTTGCCCTGGTCCTGCGGCAGCGACCCGCGCTGCTTCTTCATCTTGTCGGCGGTCTGCCATGTCCGGATGATGACTTCGCCGAGGCGGCCCATGGCCTGGGAGTCCGAGGACATCATCGAGAGCGCGCCGAGATCGTGCAGAATGTCCTCGGCGGCGATGGTCTCCTTGCGGATGCGGCTTTCCGCGAACGCCAGGTCTTCCGCAATCGAGGGATCGAGGTGGTGGCACACCATCAGCATGTCGAGATGCTCGTCGATGGTGTTGCGCGTGAAGGGGCGCGTCGGGTTGGTCGAGGACGGCAGCACGTTCTTCAGGCCGGCGACCTTGATGATGTCGGGGGCGTGGCCGCCGCCGGCGCCCTCGGTGTGGAAGGCGTGGATGGTGCGGCCCTTGAACGCCTTGATCGTATCCTCGACGAAGCCGGATTCGTTCAGCGTGTCGGTGTGAATCATCACCTGGATGTCGTGATCGTCGGCAACCGACAGGCAGTTGTCGATCGCCGCCGGCGTCGTGCCCCAGTCCTCATGCAGCTTCAGCGCACAGGCGCCGGCCTTGACCATCTCGATCAGCGCGGCAGGCCGCGAGGCGTTGCCCTTGCCAGAGATGCCGAGATTGACGGGGAATGCGTCGAACGACTGGATCATCCGGGCAATATGCCATGGGCCGGGCGTGCAAGTGGTCGCAAACGTGCCGTGCGACGGGCCGGTGCCGCCGCCCAGCATCGAGGTGACGCCGCTCATCAGCGCGTGCTCGATCTGTTGCGGGCAGATGAAATGGATGTGGCTGTCGAAGCCGCCGGCGGTGAGGATCTTGCCTTCGCCCGCGATCACGTCGGTGCCAGGACCGATGACGATGGTCACGCCAGGCTGGATGTCAGGATTGCCGGCCTTGCCGATCGCCGAAATCATGCCGTCTTTGATGGCGACGTCGGCCTTCACGATGCCCCAGTGATCGACGATGAGCGCATTGGTGATGACGGTGTCGGCCGCGCCCTGCTTGTTGGTGACCTGCGACTGACCCATGCCGTCGCGAATCACCTTGCCGCCACCGAACTTCACCTCTTCGCCGTAGGTGGTGAAGTCCTTCTCGACCTCGATGATGAGATCGGTGTCGGCGAGCCTGACCTTGTCCCCGGTGGTGGGCCCGAACATGTCGGCATAGACGGAACGCTTCATCTTGACGGACATCACAAGCCCCATTTGCGTTTGAATGTTGTGTGAGGGCTCACAGCGAGGCCCTCGCTCGTTGCACCGCATCGTCGAATGTCTGATCGAGCCATGAATTCCCGCCGCGGCAACCCGCGACCACTTGCTCGGCCCAGCCGGTGTAGTCGACGAGATCGTCGCGCTCTTCAGTGGTCGGATCGGAATGAATGCGCGCGCCGATGTTGCTGATCTTGTCAGCGATCTTGATCAGCTTGGCGCCGGCCGACTTCTTTGACGCATCGACGATCTGTCGCCGCCGCCGCTCCGGCTTCGGCAGGCTCATATCGTCGGTGCACTCAACCACCAAGGAGGCGACGCGCTCGGAGAATTTCTGAGCGAGCTCCTCGCGCGTGGCGTCGGTGTCCTCGATCGTATCGTGCAGCCAACCGGCTGCGACGAGCTCGGCATCCGCGCCATCCGTCGCTGTCGCAAGCAGATTCGCCACCTCCGCGAGATGATTGATGTAGGGCTCACTGCCCCGCCCCTTGCGCGCCATGCCGTTGTGCCGGCGCGCGGCGAGATCGGCAGCTTCGGAGATGAGGCGGATGGCCGACAGCATGCCTCACAGCTTCCCCATCACGTCGCCACGAAAACCGTAGATGGTCTTCTTGCCGGCCATGGCGACGAGCTGGACGTCGCGGGTCTGGCCGGGCTCGAAGCGGACGGCGGTGCCGGCGGCGATATCGAGGCGCATGCCACGGGCTTTCTTGCGGTCGAACTTCAGCGCGGGGTTGGTCTCGAAGAAATGGTAGTGCGAGCCGACCTGGATCGGTCGGTCGCCGGTGTTGGCAACCGTCAGCGTCACGGTCTTGCGGCCGGCATTGAGCTCGATCTCGCCGTCCTGGATGAAGAGTTCGCCGGGGATCATGTCTGTCTTCCTCCGTCATTCCGGGGCGCGCCTTCGGCGCGAACTATGATGCGCAATTGCGCATCTGAGAATCTCGATCAACAATCTCTGGATTCCGGGTTCGCCTTGCGGGCGCCCCGGAATGACGAATTTGAACTATCGGATCGGTTCATGGACGGTGACGAGCTTCGTCCCGTCCGGGAACGTCGCCTCGACCTGGATGTCGTGGATCATTTCAGGGATGCCTGGCATCACCTGGTCGCGGGTGAGCACCTGCGCGCCGGATTGCATCAGCTCGGCGACAGTGCGGCCGTCGCGCGCGCCTTCGAGGATGAAGTCGGAGATGATCGCGACCGCCTCCGGATGATTGAGCTTGACGCCGCGGTCGAGCCGGCGGCGCGCCACGATGGCCGCCATCGAGATCAGAAGCTTGTCCTTTTCGCGGGGAGACAGGTTCATGCGAAATCTCTTCCGTTCAACGCATCAATTCAGCCAGTTATCAATTCAGCCAGAGCCGCGGCAAAGCCGCGCCGGTGCGCGCCAGCACGGCGATCATGTCGGCGCGCAAGCGGGCCGCATCTTGGGCACAGAACCGCGCCATTGCAAAGCCATTCCAGGCGGATATCCCGACCTCGCCGGAGAATGATTCCGACGCCTCACGGATGCGCTCGACCAGAGCTTCGTCGCCGGGAACGATCAGCGCCGTGCCGATTGCCGCGCCGCCCTTTGCGACCGCCGATCGCGCAAGTTTGGCGCCGATGTTGCCATCGAGCCTGACGGTTTCTGCGAAGACCAGCTTGCCGCCGCGGGAGAGACGCCAGCGGTCGACGAACTCGCCCTGCTCCATCCGCTCGCCCATGGCGGTGCGGCCGAACACGACGATCTCGCAGAGCAGGAGCGAGGCCGCTTCATCGAGCGCGATGTCGAAGCGGCGTTGCACGCGCGCCCGGTCGAACAGGATGGTCTCCTGCGGGAGCCAGGACAGATGCGCGCCGGCACCGATCTTCAGTGCGATGTTGAGCTGCGCCGCCGGACCAGGGGCGCGGTAGACCTTCTCGGCCGCCGCCGTCGTCAGCGTCAGGCGCGCGGCGTCGGCCGCCGCGATCTCGATGTCGAAGCGATCGCCGCCAGCGACCCCACCAGCGGTGTTGACGAACACGCCGGACAGACCTTGATCTTCCGGCGAGGGAAAGCGCACGCGCAGCGAGCCGGATTCATGCAAGACGCCGCGCCGGGTCACGCCGTCGCGCGCATGCACGTCGAACCGCACCGCGCCGCGGGCGCGGTTGGCCTCGAATACGGTGGACGTGACTGAAGGTTCGCTGCGCATCCGCCTCCCCAGCCGGTCGCGGCAAGATTTCGTAGTTTACGGCTTCTTGGCTTACAGCGCCATCTGGCGGCTGATTTCGCTCGCGTCGAGATTGGAGCGGTCGCAGGCGAATTTCACCGCACCGCGATCCATCACGGCGAAACTGTCGCCGAGTTCGCAGGCAAAGTCGAGATATTGTTCGACCAGCACGATGGCGATATTGCCGAGGTTGCGCAAATACGAGATGGCGCGGCCGATGTCCTTGATGATCGAGGGCTGGATACCTTCGGTCGGCTCGTCGAGGAGCAGCAGCTTCGGCCGCATCACCAGCGCGCGCCCGATCGCGAGTTGCTGCTGCTGGCCGCCGGAAAGATCGCCGCCGCGCCGACCGAGCATGGATTGCAGCACCGGGAACAGCGAGAACACGTCGTCCGGAATGTGCTTGTCCTCGCGCTTGAGCGGGCCGAAGCCGGTCTTCAGGTTTTCCTCCACCGTCAGCAGTGGAAAAATCTCTCGGCCCTGCGGCACGAAGCCGATGCCCTTGCGCGCCCGCTCATAAGGCTTCAGGCCTGTGATGTCGCTGCCGTCGAGCACGATTGCGCCCGAGGAGATCGGATACTGGCCGACCATAGCGCGCAGGAGCGAAGTCTTGCCGACGCCGTTGCGCCCGAGCACACAAGTCACCTTGCCGGGCTCGGCCGAGATCGAAACGCCGCGCAGCGCCTGCGCCGCGCCGTAGAACAGGTTGATATCCTTGACCTCAAGCATCTCTCAGCGTCCCAGATAGACTTCGATGACCCGCTCGTTGGACGAGACCTGGTCGATTGTGCCTTCCGCCAGTACCGTGCCTTCGTGCAGGCAGGTGACCTTGACGCCGAGCTCGCGCACGAACGTCATGTCGTGCTCGACGACCATCACGGTGTGGGTCTTGTTGATCTCCTTGAGCAGCTCGGCGGTGAGGTGCGTCTCGACGTCGGTCATGCCGGCGACAGGCTCGTCGACTAGCAGGAGTTTCGGATCCTGTGCGAGCAGCATGCCAATCTCGAGCCACTGCTTCTGACCGTGGCTGAGGCTGCCGGCCAGCCGGTTGCGCGCCTCGGTGAGACGGATCGTTTCCAGCACCTTGTCGATGCGCTCCGATTCCGCCTTGCTGCCGCGCCAGAACAGCGTGCCTCGCACCGAGTGATCGACATTGAGCGCCAGCAGGAGGTTGTCCTGCACGGTCTGGCTCTCGAACACCGTCGGCTTCTGGAATTTGCGGCCGATGCCGAGCTCGGCGATGCGGGTCTCATCCAGGCGCGCCAGGTCGGTGACGCCGTCGAACAGCACCGTACCTTCGTCCGGCTTGGTCTTGCCGGTGATGATGTCCATCATCGTGGTCTTGCCGGCGCCGTTCGGGCCGATGATCGCGCGCATCTCGCCGGGCGCGAGCGTCAGCGACAGATTGTTGATGGCGTGGAAGCCGTCGAAGGAGACGTGCACGCCGTCGAGATAGAGCATCGCGGAAGTCGCGCGGGTGTCCATGACGTTCATCTACGCCTACTCCACCATCTTCGGTTCGGCCACGCCGTCCTCGACCGCCGCGCTCGCGATGGCCGCCGCGGTGCGTTTTTCGTTCGACGATTCCCACCAGGCGATGAAGGTGCCGACGATGCCCTTCGGCAGCAGCAGCGTCACCAGGATGAACAGTGCACCCAGCATGAAAAGCCAGTAGGGCGCGAGCACGCCGGAGGTGAAGAACGTCTTTGCGTAGTTGACGACGACGGCACCGAGCGCCGCGCCGACCAGCGTGCCGCGACCACCGACCGCGACCCAGATCACCGCCTCGATCGAATTGCCCGGCGCGAATTCGCTCGGATTGATAATGCCGACCTGCGGCACGTAGAGCGCGCCAGCAACGCCCGCCATGCAGGCCGAGACCGTGAACACGAACAGCTTGTAGGACTCGACGCGGTAACCGAGGAAGCGCGTGCGCGATTCCGCATCACGCACCGCGATCAAGACCTTGCCGAGCTTTGACGAGACGATGAAACGGCAGATCAGGAAACCGACGATCAGCGCCAGACAGCTCAGTGCGAACAGCGCAGCGCGGGTGCCTTCGGCCTGGACGTTGAAGCCCAGGATGTCCTTGAAGTCGGTCAGGCCGTTGTTCCCGCCGAAGCCGAAATCATTGCGGAAGAAGGCGAGCAGCAGCGCATAGGTCATCGCCTGCGTGATGATCGACAGGTACACGCCGGTGACGCGGGAGCGGAAGGCGAGCCAGCCGAAGCAGAAGGCGAGCAGGCCGGGCACGAACAGCACCATCAGCGCCGCGAACCAGAACATATCGAAGCCGTACCAGTACCATGGCAGCTTCTGCCAGTTCAGGAACACCATGAAATCCGGCAGGATCGGGTTGCCGTAGACGCCGCGGGCGCCGATCTGCCGCATCAGGTACATGCCCATGGCGTAGCCGCCGAGCGCGAAGAACGCACCGTGGCCGAGCGAGAGGATACCGCAATAGCCCCAGATCAGGTCGATCGCGAGCGCCAGGATCGCGTAGCAGACATACTTGCCCCACAGTGCGACGAGATAGGTCGGCACCTGCAGGAACGACCCCGCGGGCAGCAGCAGGTTCGAGAGCGGGATGAGGATGCCGCAGGCGGCGACGACGGCGAGGAAGATCGCCGCGCCACGGTCCAGCGATCGGGTCAGCATGTGGGGGGTCATGCTTCCACCGCACGGCCCTTGAGCGCGAACAGGCCGCGCGGCCGCTTTTGAATGAACAGGATGATGAGAACCAGGATGGCGATCTTGCCGAGCACGGCGCCGGCGATCGGCTCCAGGAACTTGTTGGCGATGCCGAGCGTGAAGGCGCCGACCAGCGTGCCCCAGAGATTGCCGACGCCGCCGAACACCACGACCATGAAGCTGTCGATGATGTAGCTCTGACCGAGATTTGGGCTGACATTGTCGATCTGCGACAGCGCCACGCCGGCGATGCCGGCGATACCCGAGCCGAGACCGAAGGTGAGCGCGTCAACGCGCGAGGTGGCGATGCCCATCGAGGCCGCCATGCGGCGGTTCTGTGTCACCGCACGCATCTCGAGACCGAGCGCGGTGTAGCGCAGCATCGCAAGCAGGATCGCGAACACCGCCAGCGTGAAGCAGAGGATCCACAGCCGGTTATAGGTGATGGTGATCTGGCCGAGCTCGAACGCGCCGCTCATCCAGGAGGGGTTGCCGACCTCGCGGTTGGTCGGACCGAACATGGTGCGCACGGCCTGCTGGAGCACCAGCGACAGGCCCCAGGTCGCAAGCAGGGTCTCCAGCGGGCGGCCGTAGAGGAAGCGGATGATGCTGCGCTCGATCAGCACGCCGATCGCGCCCGACACCAGGAAGGCCAGCGGCACGGCTATGAACAGCGAATAGTCGAACAGGCCGGGAAAGCGGGTGCGGATGACCTCCTGCACCACGAAGGTGGTGTAGGCCCCCAGCATCACCATTTCGCCATGCGCCATGTTGATGACGCCCATCACGCCGAAGGTGATGGCGAGCCCGATCGCGGCGAGCAGCAGCACCGAGCCGAGCGAGAGGCCGTACCAGGCATTCTGCACGGTGGACCACACCGCGAGCGAATTCTGGATCGAGCCAATCGCGCTCGCGGCAGCCTTGGTCACCGACTCCGGCTGGTCGCCCATGCCGGTGAGCAGCGCCAGCGCCTCCTGGTCACCTCGCGCCTTGAGGGTGGCGACCGCCTCGAGCTTCTCGACCTCGGTGGCGTCGGACTTGAACAACAGGATCGCCGCGCGGGCTTCGCCCAGCGCCACCCTGACTGATTTGTTGGTTTCCTTGGCGAGCGCGCCGTCGACGGCCTCGAGCGCGGTCTCTTCATGCGACTTGAAGACGGATTGCGCGGCCTGCAGCCGCGTTCCGAGATTCGGCGACTGGAGCGTCAGGCTGCCGAGCGCAGCGTCGACGCTGCGGCGCAGGCGGTTGTTGAGACGAACCGCACTCGCACTGTCGGGAACGCTGGCCACGGGCTGGCCGGTCGCGGCATCGATCGACTTGCCGTCGGCTCCGGTGACGTAAACCTTCTTGCTGTCCGGATCGGCCATGAGGCGGCCGTCCTGGAGCGCGCTGATGATCGGAAAGGCCAGCGTGTTGCCGCTGCTCGCGACCACGCCGATCGCCTCTTCGGTGTCGGAAAAATCGTCATTGGCGAATTTGGCGACCGCATCCTCGAACGGACCGGCGAAGGCGGGCAGCGCGAACGCGATCAGAAACAACGAGAGGACAAAGGTACAGAAGCGGGCAGACAAATTGGTTGGCACAGTGAATCATCCCGGCAGAAGTGGTGGAGAAGGCGGCGGAATAGTCGCCTTCTCCCGTCGTGCAATGAACCGTCAGATCCGGATCAGGAGCCCGAACCGAGGCACTTGTTGGTCTTGGTGTTGAAGTTGCCGCACTTCTTGCCGACCCAGTCGCCGATCAGGTCCTTTGAGCCGTCGAGCTCCTTCGACCATGCATCGCCGGCGACAAGACCCGGGGTCTTCCAGACCACGTCGAACTGCCCGTTGCCCTTGATCTCGCCGATGAACACCGGCTTGGTGATGTGGTGGTTCGGCAGCATCTTCGACACGCCGCCGGTCAGGTTCGGCGCCTCGGTCCCGGGAAGCGCTTCGATCACCTTGTCCGGATCGGTCGACTTCACCTTCTCGACGGCCTTCACCCACATGTTGAAGCCGATCACGTGCGCTTCCATCGGGTCGTTGGTCACACGCTTCGGGTTCTTGGTGTAGGCCTGCCACTCCTTGATGAACTTCTCGTTCGCGGGAGTCTTGATCGACTCGAAGTAGTTCCAGGCGGCGAGATGGCCGACCAGCGGTTTGGTGTCGATGCCGGCGAGCTCTTCCTCACCCACCGAGAACGCGACCACCGGGATGTCCTTCGCCTTGATGCCCTGGTTGCCGAGCTCCTTGTAGAAGGGAACGTTGGCGTCGCCGTTGATGGTCGAGACCACCGCGGTCTTCTTGCCGGCCGAGCCGAACTTCTTGATGTCGGCCACGATCGTCTGCCAGTCGGAATGTCCGAACGGCGTGTAGTTGATCATGATGTCTTCCTGGGCGACACCCTTCGACTTCAGATAGGCTTCCAGAATCTTGTTGGTGGTGCGCGGATAGACGTAGTCCGTGCCTGCGAGCACCCAGCGCTTCACCTTCTCTTCCTTCATCAGGTAGTCGACGGCCGGGATCGCCTGCTGGTTCGGCGCCGCACCCGTGTAGAACACGTTGCGCTCGCTCTCCTCGCCCTCGTACTGCACGGGGTAAAACAGGATGTTGTTCAGCTCCTTGAACACCGGGAGCACCGACTTGCGCGACACCGAGGTCCAGCAGCCGAACACGACCGCGACCTTGTCCTTGGTGATCAGCTCGCGCGCCTTTTCGGCGAACAGCGGCCAGTTCGAAGCAGGGTCGACGACGACGGCCTCGAGCTTCTTGCCGAGCACACCGCCCTTCTTGTTCTGCTCATCGATCAGGAAGAGGATGGTGTCCTTCAGCGTGGTTTCGCTGATGGCCATGGTGCCCGAGAGAGAATGAAGGACGCCGACCTTGATGGTGTCGTCCGCGGCCTTCGCACCTGAAATGGAAGCCAGACCGAGCATCAGTCCGGCGGTCGCGGCGAGCACGCCGCGGCGGGTAAATGACGCCGCTATATCGCGAGTGGATTTGGTAGGCATGAGTGTATCATCTCCCTGACGCAGGCGTGAAAAACGCTGCGAAACGGCCCCCACGGCCGCCTGCGATTAATGGAATCGCAAGAACCATGCCATGGGCTGGGCACCTGCCAACCTATTGGTCAGAATAGACAATTTTGCCGCAATCTAAATTCGACCGCGGTCCAACTGCTCAAAATTTGAGCGAATAGAATGTATGCTAATGCGGCAAGCAGTTCATTTTTTGAGCAAACTTGTGCTCCTGTCTAAATTTCCGGCACAACTATTTTTGCACCGCAATCGCCGTTTGAGGCGAGCTTGCCTTGAAAGCGCCCCCTCGATGTTCCATATGACCCAGCGAGACCTCTTGCGAATCAAGGGGTCGTAGCGAGCCGCGTGTTCTTAAGCCCTTTCGGGCCTCTGGCTTGCCCCATCTCACCAAGCCATCCGACACCCCAAACACGCAGGTGTCTTCTCGACACCCTTTTGCGCGCGCCCCGCGGACTGCGTCGGGCGCCCGCTTTTGACATGGAAAGAACCCATCTTTTGACTTCGTTTCAGGACTTCGGCCTCGCCGAACCCATCGCGCGCGCTCTTCGTGAAGAGAACTACGTCACCCCCACCCCCATCCAGGCCCAGACCATCCCGCTGGCGTTGACCGGCCGCGACGTCGTCGGCATCGCCCAGACCGGCACCGGCAAGACCGCATCCTTCGCGCTGCCGATCCTGCACCGCCTGCTCGAGCACCGTATCAAGCCGCAGCCCAAGACCACCCGCGTCCTGGTGCTGTCGCCCACCCGCGAGCTGTCCGGACAGATCCTCGACAGTTTCAACGCCTATGGCCGCCACATCCGCCTGTCCTCCACGCTCGCCATCGGCGGCGTTCCAATGGG
Source organism: Bradyrhizobium sp. AS23.2 (assembly GCF_001908185.1). Taxonomy (GTDB): domain Bacteria; phylum Pseudomonadota; class Alphaproteobacteria; order Rhizobiales; family Xanthobacteraceae; genus Bradyrhizobium. Next base: position 825 of record NZ_LGHM01000092.1, on the reverse strand, counting down.
CCGCCAGGTCCGCTCGCTGATGCAGGGCGTCGAGGTCCTGGTCGCGACACCAGGCCGCCTGCTCGACCTCGTGCAGAGCAACGGGCTGAAGCTTGGAAGCGTCGAGTTCCTCGTGCTCGACGAGGCCGACCGCATGCTCGACATGGGCTTCATCAACGACATCCGCAAAATCGTCGCCAAGCTGCCGATCAAGCGGCAGACGCTGTTCTTCTCGGCCACCATGCCGAAGGACATCGCCGAGCTCGCCGACGCCATGCTGCGTGATCCCGCCCGCGTCGCGGTCACCCCGGTCTCCTCGACCGCCGAGCGCATCAACCAGCGCATCCTCCAGGTCGACTTCTCGGCCAAGCCCGCCTTCCTGACCAAGCTGCTGCAGGACGAGCCGATCAACCGCGCGCTGGTCTTCACCCGCACCAAGCACGGCGCCGACAAGGTGGTGAAGACGCTGGCCAAGGCCGGGATCGCCGCGAATGCCATCCATGGGAACAAGTCGCAGAACCATCGCGAACGCACGCTCGCCCAGTTCCGCTCCGGCGAGATCCGCACCCTGGTCGCCACCGACATCGCCGCCCGCGGCATCGACGTCGACGGCATCAGCCACGTCATCAATTTCGACCTGCCCAACGTGCCCGAGACCTATGTGCACCGCATCGGCCGCACCGCGCGCGCCGGCGCCGACGGCACCGCGATTTCGCTGGTCGCCGGCGGCGAGGAGCTCAGCTATCTCCGCGATATCGAGCGGCTGATCCGCGTGGCTCTGCCCCGGGAGGACCTCCGCACCGACGCCGGCCGCCGTGATGCCGGCCCTCCCCCGCCGCAGCAACG
>NZ_LGHM01000091.1 GCF_001908185.1 Bradyrhizobium sp. AS23.2 | reverse complement strand
CCGCGCTCGGCGCCTACGGCTACACGCGCCTCACCAATGCCGGCGCGGCGCTCGTGATCGGCACCATGCTGATCCTGAGCGTGCCGCTGCGCCGTGTGCTCCGCCGGCGCCAGGTCAAGATCGGGGACACCGGCCTGGCGGCAGGTTCGGTCGGCTACGGCGTGCTGGTCGGCGGCACGTCCGGCTCCGGCGTGATCCTGCTCTCGCTGCTGATGGCTGCGGGGCTCGAAGGCGCCGCGGTGATCGCGACCGATGCGATGATCTCGCTCGGCACCGGTCTGATCAGGATATCGGTGTTCGGCCTTGCCGGCGCCGTGACAGCTTAGGTGCTGGCCTTTGCGCTGTTGATCGGAGCCATCGCCATTCCCGGCGCGTTCCTCGCAAAGGCCTTCGTCGAGCGGATGCCGCTGCACATCCACACCGCGATCCTCGACGTTGCCGTGATCACCGGCGGCCTGGTGATGATCACGGCCGCGGCACGGCAGCTGATCACTTAGATGACCCCGGCCCATTGGCATTCGCGCCTGGACCGCGGATCGAACCTCGTACTCCGAGCACAAACCGGAAGTCGCCTGGCTTAGCCATCATCGGCGGCTTATGACCCCACAGCCAACCTCAAGCGTGCCCAAGGCTCGCCTTGTGAGGAACGAACCACTCTTGCCCGATTTGTCCCATTACCCGTGGTAACGCCCTCGGAGCGTTGATTTACCCCCTGCGGACCGGCCCGACCGATCGGGCAAGAGGTGCGCAGTGGACGATCCTCTTCTCAACAAGCTCCTAGCCCTCCTTCCCCTTCGAGACCTCAAGTCTGTAACGGGAAGGTCGTCAGTTGTCGGGTTTGTGCAAGGCGCTGTTGTTCAAGAGGAGGGCCAGGAAGTCACCGCTATTCACTTCCCGCTATCGGGCATGTTCTCGCTATTGGTCGTTCTGAAGGATGGGCGAACGGCCGAAACCTCCGTCGTCGGCCGCGAGGGCATGATCGGGGCCCGTGCGGGCCTTGGGCAATCTCACGCCGGGTCGCTCGTTCGCGTCGTGGCCCAGCTGCCGGTTCAGGCCCTCAAGGTTTCGGCAAAAGACTTCCGGATCTTGGTTGCAGATAGTTCTGCGCTCGCCGAAATGTGCCTCACGAATGCTGACGTATTGCTCGATCAAGCGAGGATCACCGCCGCCTGCAATTCGCTGCATAGCGTCGAGAAACGCTGCTGCCGGTGGTTGCTTCATACGGCGGACCGCGCGGAAAGCGATCATTTCGTACTGAAACAGGCGTTGCTATCCGAGATGCTGGGCGTGCGCCGCACCTCCGTCACGGACGTCGCAAACGGGCTGCAGAAACGCGGAGCCATCGCCTATTCGCGGGAAAAACTCCAGATTTTGGATCGCCGCACCCTGCAGGGCCTGTCATGCGAGTGCTACAGTCTGCTCAAGCGAAATGGTTCCTAATCTTTTGTCACGGTCCGCCAACATTTAAGTCGACAACCGGACATAACGGGAATCTACTGATCTCATCACCGCACGGTCTTTAGGCAGTCATCGGTGATGAGAACGCTGGTTGCGCTCCCGCCCCAACGTGAATGGAGCAGCGCCGATGCGACGCCGTTTCACTCAAACCAGCACTCTTGAACAGCGCTTGCGCGAAGAGGCAGAACGTCTGCGCAAGCAGGCCCAGGGTACGCCGCCTGGCGTCGAACGCGACAGCCTCTTGCACCGCGCCCGCCAAGCCGAGACGGCATCCCACGTCACCGACTGGCTAACGTCCAAGGAATTGCAGCCGCCGACCTGATGCGGAGGCAAGTCCAATGGGCGATTACTGAGCATTTGTTCTGGGCGAGCATGGCCACATCTACGAGGCACGGGCCTTTGAGGCGGCCAGCGATGAGGTCCGCGCGGTGAAGGTCGCGGGGCGCTTGATCAACCGTCACGGCATCGAGATATGGCAACTCGATCGCATGGTCGCGATCCTTGACGCCGATGGAAGTGGAGCGCGCTGACCAAGTGTTCAATTGAACCCGCACCTTGGCCCCAGCTCTATTGGAATGGATCAGCGCATGCCGAAGCGCTGGGAGGGACCGTATGGCTGCGGACCGGAAAGGAGACCGATGTGCCCCACATGATACTTACTGGCGCTGGCGTATCGATGGATCAACGCGCGTTCGTTGCTCTGGAAATTGCCGACGAAGAAAGGGCTTTTGAGGTCGCGCGACGGATCGTTGAAAGCACAGGACGTGAAGTGACCGTGCGCAACGCAAATTGGGTAGAGGTGGCAACCATTCCCGGCGAAAGGAAACACTGAGAAGCGCTCGGCCTAAAAGCATGGGCCCTGAGCCGGCGTGCAGCGAGAGCCCTTGGCAGCTATCAAAGACAGAGCGGACAAAGCATCCGGCAACCCCAGACTTCAGGGCCGCCCGTCGCGAGCGGCCTGCCTGAGAGCCTCCACTTAAGTTTTGTTCTGGCGTCGCTCCGGTTCCGGGTGCATATTAGTTCCACCACCGCACGGCACTGTTGCTTCGGTCGATGATGAGAACGCCGGTTGCGCTCCCGCCCAACTCACGTAGGGAATGGAGAGTGCCATGAGACGACGCCCACAACCCCACATCTTTGACGAGAATCTGAACGCGGAGAGAGCCAGCATCATAGCTGAACTGGAAAACACACAGCCAGGACCGCAGCGTGATCTTCTGGAAAGCAAACTGCGCCAGCTCGAAACCGTTTCTCATATAGACGGGTGGCTGACGTCGCCGGGCCTGCAACCTCCTTAAGAATGAGGCAGTTGGTGGCTTCTATCCAAGGGGTCAGCAGATGCAGGAGTATCGTGCACATATCATGGGCCTTGATGGGCATATCGAGCTTCGCATCCAGCTAATCTGCAAGGACGAAACCGAAGCCAAGAAGCGGGCCAAGGTCTTGGCTGACGGGTACGACGTTGAGCTATGGAATCAAGATCGAAAGGTCGCGGAGTTCAAGAGTGAGTAAGGCCCGCCTCAGTTGGCGGCCTCTTTCGTGCTCGTCATCCTGCTAAGTCACCTATTGGCCTCCTTCTGCGACATCCAGCGATGTCCGCTATTGTGCTGCTATTGGCACAGAAGCGGACATCAGGGGCGCGGGAGCGGAACGCTCCGATCTAACTAGGATGCGGTCTTAGGCAGCCTACTCCTCATCTTCGTCGTCCTCCTCCTCCTCGTCGGGATCTTCTTCCACCTGTACGAGCGCGGCGAGCGGCAGCGTCTCGCGGAACAAATTGCCTTCCATGCCCATCCAGAGGCAGAGCACGTCGTCCTCCTTCACTTCCGCGACGGTCAGCGGCTGGCCGCCGGATTTCAACATCACGACATCGCCGGCTTTCAATTCCATGGATTGTCCTCCGAGTTGGTCGACCCGGATGCGAGGCTAGCAATTTGTCATGACACGCGGAAAAAGGGCGGGCAGGGGGCCATGGGTCGCGCCATGGGTCGCGCGGTCCATGCGCAGAAAGCTCGAAATGCCCTGAGGCAGCTCACGCAGAAGCGCTTCCATCGCAAGCTTCGCGACGATGCCATGGTGCCCCTGTTTTGCCCGACGGGTCAAACGATTTCGTTAAATCCGTAAGCTGTTGATTTTGCAGCACCCGGCTACTGTGCATGGGGTTGTTTTCGATATTTTGCGTTCGCGCCCCTGGTTAGACCTGGTCCGGCACCAGTTCGGTCAGCGATCGGATGATGCGATCGGGCTTGACGGTCGAGCCTTCGGGCAGGCCGTCGCCATGCACGTCGATCCAGATCGAATAGATGCCGAGGCGCTGCGGCGTCACGACTTCCCATTCCAGATTGTCGCCGATCATCCAGGTGTCTTTCGCAGCAACGCCGAGCGCATCCATCGCATGCAGATAGGCGCGTTCCTCGGGCTTGCCGAAACCGTGCTCGCCTTCGATCTGGATGTGGTGGAAGCGGTGCAAGAGCTCGAAACGCTCGACCTTGGCGCGCTGGGTGTCGGCGGCGCCGTTGGTCACCAGCGCGAGCTTGATGCCGAGCGCGTTCAATTTGTCGATCGCCTCATGCGCGCCGGGGAAGACGAACATCTCCTCCTCGCGATAGGCGGTGAAGCGATCGGCGAAACGAATGGCGAGATCGTCGGGCAGGGCGCGGTGGCCGGCCGACGCAAGCGCGGTGAAGCCGCCCTTGACCGTCAGGTGCCGGGCCTCGGCGAGCTTGAGGCGCCACGAGGCCTCCGCGTTGGCCCAGAAGTTTCGCGCGAAAGCCAGCACCGCGGTCGCGACCTGCTGCGGCGGCAGCGGTGCAAACTCCTCGGCAAACTCGTTCGCGATCGTGTTCCAGGCGATCTCGGGCCGGCCATAGGCCGACAGGATGGTGTCGTCCATGTCGATCAGCATGGCGCGCGGCAGCGGCTTCATTGTGGTCACGGCCATTTCACCTCCGGCGGCAGCGACGACAGGATCGAGTCCACATTGCCGCCGGTCTTGAGCCCGAAGATGGTGCCGCGATCGTAGAGCAGGTTGAACTCGACATAGCGGCCGCGCCGGACCAGTTGCTCCTCGCGGTCGGCAGCAGTCCAGCTTGTTGCGAAATTGCGCCTGACGAGTTCGGGGTAAATCTTCAGGAAGGCGCGGCCGACGTCCTGGGTGAAGGCGAGGTCGGCGTCCCAGTCGCCGCTGTCGTGCCAGTCGTAGAAGATCCCGCCGATGCCGCGCGCCTCTTTCCGGTGCGGCAGGTAGAAATACTCGTCGCACCACTTCCTGTACTTGTCATAATCGGCAACGCCGTTCGCCTCCGTGCAGGCGTCCTTCATTGCGGCGTGGAAGGCGATTGTATCGGCATCGTCCTGCGTCCGCCGGCGATCGAGCACCGGCGTGAGATCGGCGCCACCGCCGAACCAGGCCTTGGTGGTGACGACGAAGCGCGTGTTCATGTGCACGGCAGGCACGTGCGGATTGCGCATATGCGCGATCAGCGAGATGCCGGAGGCCCAGAAATTCGGGTCTTCTGCAGCGCCGGGAATCTGCGCGCGAAACTCGGGAGCGAATTCGCCGTGCACGGTCGAGCAATGCACGCCGACCTTCTCGAACAGCCGTCCGTGCATGATCGACATCACGCCGCCGCCGCCGGGCGCGCCACTGTGGTCGGTGCGCTGCCAGGGCGTGCGTTTGAAGCGGCCGGCCTCGCCTGGATAGAGGTTTTGGGGTGCATCATCTTCGAGTTGCTCGAAGCTCGCGCAGATATCGTCGCGCAATCGCTCGAACCAGGTTCGGGCGCGCGTCTTGCGATCTTCGATCGTCGAAACGTCCAATAGCATTCCCGTCGCTCACCAAGTGGAGTGTCGCGTAGGGTGGGCAAAGGCGCATTTGCGCCGTGCCCACCCTCTTCACAGTCGTCCTGAATGGTGGGCACGCTGCGCTTTGCCCACCCTACGATTCTAGCCCTGCGGACCGTAATAGGTGCAGCTCTCGTTGCAACTGTCGCGGTGGATGCTGACACGGGTGAGGTTGCCGATATGCTGTAGCCGCTCCCAGACGAAGCGCGACAGGTTTTCCAGCGTCGGTGTGCCCAGCGCCTCGATCTTGTTGAGGAACTTGTGGTCCAGCGTCAGACGCACGTCCTCGATCGCGCGCTGGACGAGGCCGAGATCGACCACCATGCCGGTTTTGGGATCGGGCGTGCCCCGCAACGTCACTTCGGCGCGGAAGGAGTGGCCGTGGATCTCTTCGCTCGCCGCACCGAACGTCGTTCCCGACAGTGAATGCGCCGCCTCGAAGCGAAACGATTTCGTCAATTCCCACATCTGTTCGAAAACCAATCCTATCTGATGCCGAGCGATTTATGCGTCTGCACGCTCAGCCGCCATTGCGGATGGCGCAGGCAATAATCGATCGCGCGCGCGGTGTTTTGGACGATTTCGGGCCCGTCCATCGGCTGAAGCGAGAAGCGCTCGAAGGCGAGATCCTCGAAAGCTTCGGGCGCGGCGAGCGCCTGCGGATAGACCAGCTTCAGCTCGTGCCCGCGGCGCAGGACCAGCTCGCTGCCGCCCTTGGGGCTGACGCAGATCCAGTCGAGCCCCTCCGGTGCGGCGATCGTGCCGTTGGTCTCGACACCGATCTCGAAGCCGCGCGCATGGAGCGCGTCGATCAGCGCCGCATCGACCTGAAGCAGCGGCTCGCCGCCGGTGAGGACAACGTAGCGGTTGGAGGCCGTTGCAGTCCATTGCGCGGCGATGGTGTCGGCGAGTTCCGCGGCCGAGGCATAACGGCCGCCGAGCGTGCCGTCGGTTCCAACGAAATCCGTGTCGCAGAATTTGCAGGTCGCGTCCGCGCGATCGGCCTCCCGGCCGCTCCAGAGGTTGCAGCCGGCAAAACGGCAGAACACGGACGCGCGCCCGGCATGGGCGCCTTCGCCTTGCAGGGTCAGGAAGATTTCCTTGACCGCGTAACTCAAGCTTCTCTCCTCAACATGTCAAACTTGCGGGTCCCGGAGCTGCCGCAGCGCTTCGCCGGCGGCCATCGCCGCAGTCATCGCCACATTGAGCGACCGCAGCCCCGGCCTGATCGGGATGACCAGCCGCGCATCCGCGGCCTCGACCACCGCGTCGGTGACGCCGACGCTCTCGCGCCCAAATAGCAGGATGTCCGACGTCTGGTAACGGAAATCGCGATAGTCGGTGGCAGCCTTGGTCGTGAACAGGAGCAGGCGGTAGCTTTGTGCCGCGCGCCACTCCTCGAATTTCGACCAGGAGTCGTGGCGGGTGAGGCTGACATGGTCGAGGTAATCCATTCCCGCCCGGCGGAACAAGCGGTCGGAGACAGGGAAGCCCGCCGGTTCGATGATATGGGCGGCCATGCCCAGACAAGCACTAAGCCTGAGAATCGTGCCGGTGTTCTGGGCGATGTCGGGTTGGAAAAGCGCTATCTGCATGGCTTGGCGTCGGGTTGGGCCGGGACGGAATTGTCTCAATAAAACATCGCTCGCCCGGGAATTCGTGCATTGCAAGCTCCCGCGCCGATAGCGGGCTTGCGCTCGCCCGGCAAGGGTGCCAATAGAACGATTCTGGACTGCTGTTTCACCCGTTTCGGCGTGAACAAGCAAAGTTCTGCCGCCGCGGGGGGCCGCGGGCGCCGGCAGCCTTTCCGGGGACGTTTGGGCGCCCCCTGGAGCGGTTCCACCGGTAGCACAAGAAGAAAGGGTTGGAATCGTGACGACAGCGTCTTCGGCGGACCATCCGACACGCCGTGATTTCTTATTCGTTGCAACCGGGGCAGCTGCAGCAGTAGGGGGCGCAGCTGCGCTCTGGCCCTTTATCTCCCAAATGAACCCGGATGCTTCGACCATCGCCGCCGGTGCGCCGATCGAGGTCGATCTCAGCCCGGTCGCCGAGGGGCAGGACATCAAGGTGTTCTGGCGCGGCAAGCCGATCTACATCAGCCACCGCACCAAGAAGCAGATCGAGGAAGCGCGCGCCGTCAACGTGGCGAGCCTGCCCGATCCGCAGAGCGACGAGGCCCGGGTCAAGTCCGGCCACGACCAGTGGCTGGTCGTGATCGGTATCTGCACCCATCTCGGCTGCATCCCGATCGCTCATGAGGGCAACTACGACGGGTTCTTCTGCCCCTGCCATGGTTCGCAGTACGATACGTCTGGCCGCATCCGCCAGGGGCCCGCGCCCGCGAATCTAGCGGTGCCGCCGTACCAGTTCGTTTCCGACACCAAAATCCAGATCGGCTGAGCCTCGGACCTTCGTCCGAAGCTTCGCGCCGTCTCGTCGTTTTATTTCCTCAGGATCGCATCATGAGCGGACCATCCGACTACCAGCCGAGCAATCCGGCCCTGCAATGGATCGAGCGGCGTCTGCCGATCATGGGTCTCGTCCATTCCTCCTTCGTCGCCTATCCCACCCCGCGCAACCTGAACTACTGGTGGACCTTCGGCGCCATCCTCTCCTTCATGCTGGGGATGCAGATCCTGACCGGCGTGATCCTGGCGATGCACTACACGCCGCACGCCGATCTCGCCTTCAAGTCTGTCGAGCTGATCGTCCGTGACGTCAATTTCGGCTGGCTGCTGCGCAACATGCATGCGGTCGGCGCGTCGATGTTCTTCTTCGCCGTCTACGTTCATATGCTGCGCGGCCTCTATTACGGCTCCTACAAGGAGCCGCGCGAGGTGCTGTGGATCCTCGGCGTCATCATCTATCTCCTGATGATGGCGACGGGCTTCATGGGCTACGTGCTGCCGTGGGGCCAGATGAGCTTCTGGGGCGCCACCGTCATCACCAACCTGTTCTCCGCCATTCCCTATTTCGGCGAGAGCATCGTGACGCTGCTGTGGGGCGGCTATTCGGTCGGCAATCCGACGCTGAACCGCTTCTTCTCGCTGCACTATCTGCTGCCGTTCCTGATCGCGGGCGTCGTGGTGCTCCACGTCTGGGCGCTGCACGTCGCCGGTCAGAACAATCCTGATGGCGTCGAGCCGAAGACGGAAAAGGACACGGTGCCGTTCACGCCGCATGCGACCATCAAGGACGGATTCGGCGTCGCCTGCTTCCTGCTGCTCTACGCCTGGTTCATCTTCTACATGCCGAACTATCTCGGCGACGCCGACAATTACATTCCGGCGAACCCGGGCGTGACGCCGCCGCACATCGTGCCGGAATGGTATTACCTGCCGTTCTACGCGATCCTGCGCTCGATCCCGAACAAGCTCGCGGGCGTCATCGCGATGTTCTCGGCGATCATCGTGCTGGTCTTCCTGCCCTGGCTCGACGCAGCGAAAACCAGGTCGTCGAAGTACCGGCCGCTGGCCAAGCAGTTCTTCTGGATCTTCGTCGTGGTCTGCATCCTGCTCGGCTATCTCGGCGCTCAGCCGCCGGAGGGCATCTACGTGATCGCCGGCCGCGTCCTGACGGTCTGCTACTTCGCCTACTTCCTGATCGTGCTGCCGCTGCTCTCGCGCATCGAGACGCCGCGGCCGGTGCCGAACTCGATCTCGGAGGCGATCCTGACCAGGGGCGGCAAGGCGGTAGCCTCCGTCATGGTCGCGCTCGTCGCCGCAGGTGCGCTCTTCCTCGGCAGCCTGCAGGATGCACGCGCCTCCGAAGGCAACGACAGGCCGCCGGGCAACCATTGGTCATTCGCCGGCCCGTTCGGTAAGTTCGACCGGGGCGCGCTCCAGCGCGGCCTGAAGGTCTACAAGGAGGTCTGCGCCAACTGCCACGGCCTGTCCTTCATCGCCTTCCGCAATCTCGGAGATCCCGGCGGCCCCGGCTATTCCGTCGCGCAGGCGGCAGCGTTCGCCTCCGAGTACAAGATCAAGGACGGTCCGAACGATGCGGGTGACATGTTCGAGCGCCCGGGCCGGCCGGCCGACTACTTCCCCTCGCCATTCCCGAACGAGCAGGCAGCGCGTGTGGCGAACGGCGGCGCGGCGCCGCCCGACCTGTCGCTGATCACCAAGGCCCGCTCCTACGGCCGTGGCTTCCCCTGGTTCATCTTCGACTTCTTCACCCAGTACCAGGAGCAGGGCCCGGACTACGTCTCGGCGGTGCTCCAGGGGTTTGAAGACAAGGTGCCGGAAGGCGTGACCATCCCGGAGGGCTCCTACTACAACAAGTACTTCCCGGGCCACGCCATCAAGATGCCGAAGCCGCTCAGCGACGGCCAGGTGACCTATGATGACGGCTCGCCGACCACGGTCGCGCAGTACTCCAAGGACGTCACCACGTTCCTGATGTGGACCGCCGAACCGCACATGGAGGCGCGCAAGCGTCTCGGCTTCCAGGTGTTCGTGTTCCTGATCATCTTCGCCTTCCTGATGTACTTCACCAAGAAGAAGGTCTGGCGCGACTCGCACTGAGTGGCGGGCGCGAGACGAGAATGAAGAAGCCCCCGCAAGGGGGGCTTTTTTTGTTGGCTCAACTCTCCGTCATTCCGGGGCGCATCGAGCCCGGAATCCATTCATCCATCGACTCCGTGGCGCGATGGATTCTCTGATGCGCAATTGCGCATCATAGCTCGCGCTATCGCGCGCCCCGGAATGACGTGAGTGAGGATTGCGCCGCGCGCTCCGAGCGGCCAAAATGCCCTCCAACCGCTCCCCAGAAACTCATCGGAGGACACCATGGGAACCGCCATTACCTTCAAACGCCCGGATGGCAAGGACGCATCGGGCTATCTCGCCAATGCCGCGCGCGGCAACGCGCCGGGCGTGGTCGTGATCCAGGAATGGTGGGGCCTGTCGGACCAGATCAAGGGCCTGTGCGATCGCTTTGCGCTCGCCGGTTTCGATGCGCTCGCGCCCGATCTCTACAAGGGCAAGGTGGTGCCGTATCACGACACGGACGCCGCCGGCAAAGAGATGAACTCGCTCGACTTCATGGACGCCACCACGCAGACGGTGCGCGGCGCCACGCAATATCTGTCGCGCAACGGCGCCAAGGTCGGCCTGACAGGCTTCTGCCTCGGCGGCGCCGTCACCATCATCGGCGCGACCAAGATCCCGGAGCTCGCGGCCGGCGTCGTGTTCTACGGCATTCCGCCGGAGCAGGCGGCCAAGCCCGCCGACGTCAAGATCCCGCTCCAGGCCCACTTCGCCAACAAGGACGACTGGTGCACGCCGCAGCTGGTCTCTGCCTTCGAAAACGGCATGAAGGCCGCCGGCAAGTCGCTCGAGCTGTTCCGCTATGACGCCGAGCACGCCTTCGTCAACGAGCAGCGCCAGGCCGTGCACGACCGCGAAGCCGCCGAGCTCGCCTGGGGGCGAGCGACGGAGTTTTTCCGGAAGCATCTGGGATAACCGCCGGTAGCCCGTAGCCGGGAAGGGGCGCAGCGTAGTCCGAGACTGTCTCGTCGTGGCACTGGACCCGGATTGCGCTGCGAGGTTGGGCAAGATTCTTATCTGGAAGGAAGGTACGATTCGGCATGACGAATCGCACCTTCAAGACCGGCATGAGCCGGGCTCAGCCGAGCTTTCTGCCAGCGCGCGTGGAAGATTATGTGGC
>NZ_LGHM01000090.1 GCF_001908185.1 Bradyrhizobium sp. AS23.2 | reverse complement strand
TTGATGTCATTGTTTCCGGCCACTCCCACGTGCCGAAGATCAACACCGTCGACGGCTTACTCTACGTGAATCCCGGCAGTGCCGGGCGCCGGCGCTTCAAGCTGCCGGTCACGCTTGCGAGCCTCGAAGTCACGCCCGACGGACTGAAACCGATCATCCACGATCTTGAAGTCGGATAGGTCGCGCCGCGGCACGTCCAGCCAGGCGAAGCTTTTGGCCGCATCTCCGCCGCCAAGCTGTAACCTGCATCCATGCGCGGCGTCGATGGGCAGATCGAGCTGAGGTTCGACATCGTCGTTTCCCTGGGTTTGCAGCGAGGAGAGCGACACGCCCAGCAGGCGGACCGACTTCGGAAGGGCATCTCGGCCTGCAGCAGGGCGATCGCCAAGCTCTCCAAGTCTTCCCGGCTCGACAAGACCGCCGGGACCGACCGGTTCCGCGTGATGATCTCGAAATCGAAGAACTTGACCTTGAGCGTCACGGTCCGTCCCCGGTTGCCGGTACTCTCACAGTGGCGCCAGACCTTGTCGATCAGTGGCCGGAGTTCGGCAGCCATGGCGTCGAATGTCGTGAGGTCGGCCGCGAACGTGTTCTCCGCGCCGATCGACTTGTGGATGCGATTCGCGCGCACGGGACCCGCCCAATCCATTGACCGGCATAGTGGCCTCTTGACGCACCTCGTTTGCCAGTTTTATGATTGATGAGTCAAAAGTCATAAAAATGGGATGGAAACAAGTTGCAGGCTCGGTTCGAGCAGTTCCGCGAGGAGGTCAGGGCGTTCTGCCGTCAGGCTCTGCCGGCGGACATTCGCCGCAAGGTCGCGTTCAATCTCACGCTAGAGCGCAGCGATCACGCGCGCTGGCAGAAAATCCTTCATGGCCGCGGCTGGATGGGCGGCCACTGGCCGCGCGAATGGGGCGGGCAGGGCTGGAAGCCGCTGCAGCGCTGGCTCTTCGAGCAGACGCTCGCCGAGGAAGGTGCGCCGTGGCTGATCCCGATGGGCGTCGCCTATGTCGGACCCGTCATCTACACATTCGGCAGCGAAGATCAGAAGTGCCGCTTCCTGCCTTCCATTCTCAGCGCGGACCATTTCTGGGCACAGGGTTATTCGGAGCCCAATGCCGGTTCAGACCTCGCTGGCCTCAAGACCCGCGCCGAGCGTAGGGGCGACCATTTCGTCGTCAACGGCCAGAAGACCTGGACCACGTATGCCCACTGGGCGGACTGGATGTTCTGCCTGACGCGAACCGAATCCGGCGCTCGTCCCCAGGACGGCGTGTCTTTCCTGCTCATCGACATGAAGACGCCCGGCATTACGGTGCGCCCCATCGCCACGATGGACGGCAAGCATCACGTCAACGAGGTGTTCTTCGACAATGTCCGCGTGCCCGTCGAGAACCTCGTCGGCGAGGAGGGCAAGGCCTGGCGTTATGCAAAATTCCTGCTGGTGCAGGAACGGCTGATCGCCGCCGAGACCGGCCGCATCCGCCATCTTCTGGAAGGCCTGCGTGCAGCTGCAGAAGCGGTGCAGGAGGCTGGAGTGCCGCTGACGAAGTCTCCCGCCTTCGCCGCGCGCATCGCCGACCTCGAGATCGAGCTTGCCGCGCTGGAGGCCGTCTGCGCGCGCCTCCTCGCCAAGGCCGACGGTGACGCTCCGGGCGGTGTCGAGGTAAATCTTCTCAAGATCCGATCCTCCGAACTGCAGCAGCGGGTAACGGAGGAAATGATCCGCGCCCTCGGGCGACTTGGCATTCCCTTCGACCCAGCAAACCTGGATGCCGGAGCCAACCTGCAACCGCTCTTGCCGGAAGGAGCGGCGGGCATGGCGAGCGAGTTCATGCACCTCAGGGCAGCGACGATCTACGGTGGCTCCAACGAGATCCAGCGCGGCATCATCGCCAAACAGGGATTGGGACTGTGACCATGGCCGACACGCTTCATGATCGCCAAGATCTGCGCGCGGCTCTTGCGGAGAGCGCCAGCCGTCTCATCGCGGCCGAGGCCGGCTCCAGCGACTGGCGCAGGATGTTCGCGGTGATGGCTGAAGCCGGATGGCTCGGCCTCGCCGTGGGGGAAGATCGCGGCGGACACGGCCTCGGGGTCGGCGAGCTCGCTATGCTGATGCGCGCGCTCGGTGCTGCCAATTGCCGCATGCCGCTCGGCGCCGTCGCCGGCGTCGGCCTGCCGCTGCTAGCTCAAGCCGCTCATGAGGGCCTTGTGCGCTCGCTGATCGCGTCCGCCATAGCCGGAGAGGCGCTGCCGGTGCTTGCCCACCAGGAAGCCGCCGCCGGCTATGCGCGCGGCCATGTGGATGCGGCGCTAACGGCCGAGGGCGATGGATGGCGCCTGAAGGCGGCGAAGGTTGCCGTCGAAGGCGGTGGCGTTGCCGACCACTTCCTGGTCTCAGCCCGTCTGCCCGATGGCTCTCTCACGGTCATCGTTGCGCCGGCGACAATGCAAGGTGTGGAATGTGGCATCTACGCCGGCATTGACGGTCGCCAACTTGCGAATATCTCAATCGACGCGGTGCTTCCGGCCGACAACATACTGGCGCTCGACGATGCTGCCGCCGCCATCGATACTGCACTCGACCGCGGGGCACTACTCGCCATGGCGGAGGCCGCAGGCGCGATGCGTACGCTGTTCGACGATACGCTCGCTTATCTGAATAGCCGCTCGCAATTCGGCCAGCCCATCGGCCGCTTCCAGGTACTGCAGCATCGCGCTGTCGACATGAGCATCGCCCTCGAAGAGGCCGAGGCCGTGGTCGATGCCGCCGCGGATTCCGCCGGCACTGACGGCTTTGCCCGTTCCGTGGCTGTGGCCAAAGTGGTCGGCGGCCGTTCGGCCCGCCTCATCGCGCATGAGTCGGTGCAGATGCATGGCGGCATCGGCATCACTGAGGAGCTGCGCGTCAGCCATTATTTCCGCAGCCTCGTCGCAGCCGAGAATCAATACGGCGACGACGATGCCTACCGTGCGCGCTTCGCCGCGCTGGCGCCGGCGCGCCTGACCACCATCACCGCAAAGGAGCAGGGCGCATGACCCGCTACGACGGCTACAAGACCATCATGGCCGAGCGGCGCGGCCGCATCCTGACCCTGTCGCTCAACCGCCCCAACGAGCTCAACGCGGTCAATGCCGAATTGCACCGCGAACTGTCGCGGATCTTCGTCGATGCCCGCGATGACAAGGAGTCCGACATCATCGTCCTCACCGGGGAGGGCCGCGCCTTCTGCGCCGGCGGTGACATCGACTGGATGCAGTCGACCATCGACCGGCCGGAGGAATTCGAGGCGACGGGACGTGAAGCCAAAGACATCGTCTTCACTCAGCTCGATCTCGACAAGCCGCTGATCTGCCGCCTGAACGGTCATGCCACGGGGCTCGGCGCATCGCTCGCCCTGCTCTGCGACATCATCATCGCCTCCGACAAGGCGAAGATCGGTGACCCCCACGTGTCGGTCGGCCTCGTCGCTGGCGACGGCGGCGCCTTCATCTGGCCGCAGCTCGTCGGCTACGCCAAGGCCAAGCACTATCTGATGACCGGTGACCTGATGACCGCCGCCGAGGCAGAACGCATCGGCCTCGTCACCAAGGTCGTGGCGCTCGAGGATCTCGACGCCGAAGTCTATGGCCTCGCCGAACGGCTCGCCGCGGGCGCGCTTAAGGCGATCAACTGGACGAAGATCACGACGAACCTGCCGCTCAAGGCGCTGTTCCATGCCCATTTCGACGCGGGTCTTGCCTACGAGACCATGTCGAACCTCACTGCCGACCATCAGGAGGCGGTCAACGCGTTCCGCGAGAAACGCAAGCCCGCGTTCCGGGGGTGGTAGTCCGCCATCCTCCAACAACAACATAAACCACAACGAGGTCACGTCTGTGTCGAAGCTTAACCGCCGTGCATTCCTGGCGTCCGGTGCAGGTGCCGCGCTCGCCCTTTCCGCCAATCCCCGCATCGTCGTCGGCCAGACCAACGAGCCGATCCGTCTCGGCGTGGTCACGCCGCTGTCCGGCCCGCAGGAGTTCATCGGCAGCTTCGTGAAGAATGGCGCGGAAGTGGCCGTCGATCTCATCAACAAGGCGGGCGGCGTCCGCGGCCGGCCGCTGGCTCTGGAATTCCGCGACGAGAAGGCCAATCCCGCCGCCGCGACGACCGTCGCGCGCGAACTCCTCGGCATGGGCATCAACCTGCAGCTCGGCACCATTGCTTCCACGGTGGCGCTGGCCTATGGCCCGCTCATGCAGGCGGAGAACGGCATCAACCTGACCTGCGGCGCCGGCTCCGAGAAGATCAACCACGAAAACTACAGCCCGCACGTCTTCCGCATCGGCGACGGCACCTACCGCATGCGCGCGCAGGCGCGCATGATGGCTGAGAAATTCCCGGACGTGACGAGCTGGACTGGCATCATTCCGGACCACGAGTACGGCCGCACCGTCTGGGCGATCTATGTCGATGGTCTCCTGGAATTCTACCCGAAGATCACCGGCAAGCAGCCACAGATCGTCGATCCCATCATCGTGCCCTACGGCAGCGGCGATTATCGCAACTTCATCACCCAGGCGGCCCGCACCGAGGCCCGCGGCATCGTCAACGCCACGTATGGCGGGGACGCAGCGACTTTCTTCCAGCAGGCACGGCCTTTTGGCCTGTTCAACAACCGTATCCTGATGGATGTGGCCAACGAGTTCATCGTCGCCAATGCGCTGAAGACACAGGTCCCGAAGCACTGGACCGGCACGCACTGGTACTATGGCGCGAGCGCCTCGCCGATCGGCGAGAGCTTCTACAAGGCCTATGTCGCCAAGACCGGCAACAAGATGCCGATGGGCTGGGCCGGCGAGGCGCAGGCGGCGGTGGCAGCCTATGCCGCAGCCATCGCGAAGACCGGCTCGACCGAGACCAAGGCCATCATCGAGGCGCTGAAGGGCCTGAGCTACGACACGGTCACCGGCGCCCGCACCATCCGCGCTGAAGACAACCAGGCCATCAAGGATCTCGAGATGATCCAGATCGAACCGGATGCGAGCGCGGCCGACGTCGGCTTCAAGGTCTCGGACTACGTCAAGATCCCGGGTGCCGGGGTGATCGAACCGGCAACTCCCGGCCAGGCGATGGTTCTCCGCAAGTCCTCCTGAAGCTTCCTCTGGAGCCTGGGAAGACGGCTGGCCGTCTTCCCTTTCTTTCCTTCGAAAGGAAGATCCGTCCGATGCTCGCCGACCTCCCGACCTTGCTGTTCAATACCCTCATCTGGGGGATGGCGACCTTCCTCGTCGCTGCCGGTCTGACGATGATCTTCGGCATCCTGCATGTGCTGAACTTCTCGCACGGCGGCTTCTTCATGATCGGAGCCTATGTCGCCCATTCGTTGGCGAACTGGTCCTCGGCCATGGCCAACATCTGGGGCTTCCTGCTGGCGAGCGTCATCACCGCCGCAGTGATCGGCGCCGTGGGACTGGTTGTGGACCGCGCTATCTTCCGCCGGCTGGCTCATGTCGACGGCGCTTATGTGTTGGTGGCCACCTATGCGCTGCTGCTGGTCTGCAACGGTGTCGTCAAGCTGATCTGGGGCCTCAACGTCGTCAGCGCCTCGCCGCCACCCGAGCTGTTCGACGTATCCTTCCTCGGAAATCTAGTGCTGCCGCATTATTCGATCTTCGTCATCGTCGCGGGGCTCGCCGTCTTCCTCGCGCTCGAATGGCTCATCAACATGACCTCGGTCGGTCGTCTCATCCAGGCGATCGCCATCGACCCGTGGATGGCGCGTCTCCTCGGCATCAATGTCGGGCTGATCTACTCGGCGACCGTCATCATCGGCTTCGCGCTCGCGGGACTCGCCGGGGGACTCCTGGTCGCTAACCAGAGCCTGTCGCCAGACCTTGCCGGCATCTTCATCATCCAGGCCTTCGGCGTGGTCATCGTCGGCGGTATGGGGTCGATCCGCGGCGCCTTCCTCGCGTCGCTTCTCCTCGGCCTTGCTGATAGCTTTGGCACGGCCCTTCTGCCCCAGATGCCGGGCCTGTTCTTCTTCGTGGCACTCGCCGCGATCCTCCTCATCCGCCCGCGCGGCCTGATCGCCTCCGGGAGGCTGTCGTGAGCCGCTCGCACGCCACGCGTTTCCTGGTGATCCTCGTCATCCTGACGGCAGCGGCGCTGTTGCTGCCCTTCGCCGCCAATCGCGGCCTCGTCTTCCTCGCCGGTGTCATCGCCATCAACGTGGTGCTTGGCCTTGCCTTCAACCTCCTGTTCTCAACGGCAGGCCTCCTCAGTTTCGGTCAGGCGACATTCTCCGCCAGCGGCGCCTATGCCGCGGCGCTCCTGCTCCTCCGAGCACCGGAAGTGCCGTTCCTCGCGGTGCTGGTGATCGCCGCGGCGACGGGCGCTGCCATCGCCTTCGCCATCGGCTTCGTCGCCCTCAGGCGGACGGAGGGCGTCTATTTCGCCGTGCTCACGCTGGCCTTCGCCGAACTCGTCCATGTCATCATCGCAAAGACCTCGTTCTTCGGCCGCAATGACGGGCTGACCGGCATTCAGCGCCCGCGGATCGGTCCGCTCGATCTGGCCCAGGGCAATGCCTACTACGTCTTTGTCATCCTCGTGACGGCGCTGCTCATCGCCGTCCTGTGGTGGGTGACCCATTCGCGCCTCGGCCGCTCGTTCCGGGCGGTGAGGCTCGATCCCATGCGCGCCGCCTTCCTCGGCATCGACGTGCGCCGCCGCCAGCTCGAGGCCTTTGCCATCTCGGGGGCCTGCGCGGCGACCGCCGGCGCGCTCATGGGGCCGCTCACCTCGATCGTCAGCCCGGATCTCGCGCATTGGGGAGAATCGACCAAGCCGATCCTCTTCACCCTTCTGGGCGGCGCCGGTCACTTCTGGGGACCGCTTGTCGGCGCCATCGTCTTCTCGGCCGTCGAGTATGGTACACGCAGCCTTGCCGGAGCCTCGGACCTCATCACTGGCGGCCTTCTCCTCGCGGTCGTACTGGCGATTCCCGGCGGGCTTCTGGGACTTGCCACCCTCGGTGTCCGGCGCCTGCAGGCCAGGCCCGCTGCTCCATCCGAAGCTGCGCTCCCGCTTGCCCCCGCTGCGTCCAAGGGAGAAACGCTGTGACCTCCTCCGTGCTCGACGTCCAGGGTCTCTTCGCCGGCTATGACCGCACCCCGATCCTGAAGGACGTTTCGTTGTCGGTCGCACCCGGCGAGCGCCATGTGCTGATCGGCCCGAACGGCGCTGGCAAGACCACGTTCTTCCGGGCGCTGAGCGGGGAGCTGCTACCATCGGCCGGACGCATCGTCTTCGAGGGTAAGGACGTGACGAAGCTCGACGGTTTCCGCCGAGTGCGGGCCGGAATGGGGCGCTCCTTCCAAGTGGCGCGCATCTTCGCCGATATGACGCCGCTGGAGAACGTCGCCGTCGCGCTGGAGGCTGGAGAAGTGTCGAACGGACGTGCTGGCTGGCGTCTCGCGACCGCGCCCAAGGATTCTCTGCGCCGCGAGGCCGAAATCATCCTTGCAGATCTCGGTCTCGCTGCCGCCGGCGACGAGCCTGCCTCCGCTCTCAGTCACGGCGACAAGAAGCGGCTGGAACTGGCCATGATGCTCGCCCTCAAGCCGCGCCTTCTCCTGCTCGACGAGCCGACCGCTGGCATGGCCTCCTCCGACCGCATGGCGGCTGTCAGGCTTGTGGAGCGCATCGTCAAGGAGAGGGGAGCAACCCTCATCCTGACCGAACACGACATGGACGTGGTCTTTCAACTCGGCACGCGCATCAGCGTGCTGCACTACGGTGAGATCGTCACCACCGACACGCCCGAGGGCGTGCGCGCGAATGCGTTCGTGCGGGAAATCTATCTCGGGCGGGGAGGCCATCATGCTTGAGGTCCGCGACCTCGACGCCTTCTACGGCGACAGCCATATTTTGCACCGCGTGAGCTTCGACATCGGCGCGGGCGAGGGCGTGGCCCTGCTCGGCCGCAACGGCGCGGGCAAGTCGACCCTGCTCAAGGCGCTGATGGACGCCGGTCCCCGCGCAACCGGCCGCATGAGATTCGATGGCCACGATCTCGCGGGAGCGCCGACCCATCGTCGCGCTCGCCTCGGCATGACGCTCGTACCGGAGGATCGCCGCATCTTCCCGCATGTCTCTGTGGCTGAGAACCTGGAGCTCGCCCGCCATGCTTGCCCTTCGGGACTCACACCTCCGACCCCGGCCGAGATCGCGGCGCAATTCACGCTGCTGCAACCTATTCTAGACCGGCGCGCCGATCGGCTCTCCGGTGGCCAGCAGCAGATGGTGGCGGTGGGCCGCGGGCTGATGGCGCGGCCGAAGCTGCTCATGCTCGACGAGCCGGCCGAAGGCCTCGCCCCGGTCATCGTCGAAGACATGGCGAGGGAGATTGCGGTGGTCAGGCGGCGCGAGAAACTATCGTTGCTGGTCACCGAGCAGAACATCGATTTCGCGCGCGCCTGCACCGATCGGCTGCTCGTCATCGATTCCGGCGCCATGGTCTTTTCCGGCGACTGGGCCGCCTTCGACGCGGCTCCCGATCTCGAAGCGCGCTTTCTTGCTGTGTGACGGCTCCGATTCCATGGCGTGAGGACAAACATGCAACAGACAGCAGCTTGGCGCGATGCAAGCGGTTGGTCGGTGCGACTTGACGCCGATAGCATCATGCGCAACCGGTCCAAGGGGCTGTGGCGCAACCGGACAATCGCTGACGATGCTCGGGTGCGCGCCGAAACCAAGCCGGACACTGTCTGCTTGGAACTCGGCGACGCGAAGCTGACTTTCGGCAAGGCGCTCGCCAATGCCGAGAGCCTCGCCGGCGGCCTGTGGCAGCTCGGTCTGCGCCCCGGTGACGTCATTTCTTTTGCCCTGCCGAACTGGCTGGAGGCACTTGCGGTCGATCTCGCCGCGGCGCTTCTCGGCCTCGTCGTGAACCCCATCGTGCCGATCTACCGGGATGCCGAATTTGGACTCATCCTGCGCCACTGTCGCGCAAAGGCCATCATCATTCCGGCAACGTTCCGCGGTTTCGACTACGCCGAGTTGATGGAGCGACTAACGCCCCAGCTTCCCGACCTCAAGCATATCATCGTCGCCCGTGGGACGGGGCCGCGCGCCGGCATGTTGGCATTTGAAGACGTCGGTGAGACCGGCGGCAACGTGCCCTGGCCGCGCCAGGTGCCGGAAGCGATCAAGATAGTCATGTACACCTCCGGCACGACCGGCATGCCTAAAGGTGTCTTGCACACCCACGAGACCGTGGCGCATTCCCTGGCCTGCTGTGTCGACTATTGGGGTCTCGGTGCTGGCGACGTCGTCCTGATGCCCTCACCCGTCACTCATATCACAGGCTTTTCCTGGGGCTTGGAGCAACCTTTTCTCCACGACCTGCGTTCGGTGCTGATGGAACGCTGGAATGCTGAGGAGGCGGTCGGCCTGATCGACAGGCATGACGTGGCCGTGACGGTGGGAGCTACCCCCTTTCTTCAGGAACTGGTCGATGCCGCCGAGCGGGTGGGCTCGCGGCTACCGTCGCTCAAGGTCTTCGCCTGCGGCGGCGCAGCCGTTCCGCCCGACCTCGTCAAACGCGCCAACGCACTCTTCGCCGGCGGACGGGCCACGCGCGTCTATGGTTCGACGGAAGCGCCGATGATCACGCTCGGCTTCGTCGAACCGGAAACCGAGGCTCTGGCAGCCGAGACCGATGGGCGGATCGTCGATTACGAAGTCCGCATCGTCGACGAACTGGACCGCAACGTATCCACCAGAGGGGAGGGGGAGATTCTGGCGCGAGGCCCGGCGCTGTTCGTCGGCTATGCCGATCCAGCCGAGACGGCGGCGGCCTTCACCGCCGACGGCTATTTCAGGATGGGCGACATAGGGCTGATCGGCAAGGAGGACTCCGTCCTTATCACGGGCCGCAAGAAGGATCTGATCATCCGGGGCGGGGAGAACATCTCCGCCAAGGAGATCGAGGACATCCTGCATCGCCACCCTGCTGTGCGCGAGGCGGTTGCAGTCTCAATGCCTCATGCGCGTCTCGGCGAGACCGTCTGCGCTTATGTCGTCGCTCGCGATGGGCCACAGCCGACGCTTAGCGAACTGGTTGCTTTCGTCGAGGCTGCGGGGCTTGCCAAGCAGAAGTTTCCCGAGCATTTGGAAGTGGTGGATGATCTGCCGCGCACCGCATCGGGCAAGGTGAAGAAAGACGTCCTCCGGCGTATAATCGCCGACAAGATAGCCGCCGCTCGCACAGGAACCAACATTGGCTGACGCATCGGCACGCAATAGGCAGTCTCCCAAACCGCAGGCTCTGCCTCGACGGTCCGGGCTTCGACCGCCGACGGCGCGCCAGGCCGCCAAGAACGCGGAGAGGCGGCGGAAGCTGATCGAGGCCGCAGGCGTCGTTGTCGGCCGCCATGGCTATGCCGGCGCATCCATCGCCCGGATCACCGCCGAAGCGGGCGTTGCGCACGGCGCCTTCTACCTGCATTTTGCGAACCAGCAGGCGCTTTTCGACGTTCTGCTGCCCGAACTCGGCGGCGCAATGCTGGACAGCCTGACCCCGGCGATCAAGGACAGCCGGTCGCTTGAGGAAATAGAGCGGCGCGGTCTGACCGCAAACTTTGAGTATCTCGTCAAGCACCCGGAAATCTACCGCGTGATGAATGAAGCGGAGCTATACGCACCGGCTGCATTCCGACAGCATCTGGACGAAATCCAGAAGCGCTATGTACGATCGCTGCGGCGGAGCCGAAAGCACGGCGATCTGCGTACATTCAGTGACGATGAACTGGAGACCGTGGCTGCCCTGTTGACGGGCGCTCGCTCCTATTTGCTGATGATGTTCTGTCGAACTGATAATACCATACAGCCGCTCGATCCGGCTCGGCTGAAGACTTACCTTGATGTTTTCTTCAGCGGCCTAAGGTCTTAAGAGAAGCAGCGGGGCAGCCGCGTCTCGCGTACAGACTTCAATCTCTGCTGTAATCTTCTTCTCGGCCATTCGAGTCACAGCCCTTTTGGGTCACGCCTAGGTCACAGATCGCCGCCAAACCATCTCGGGCTGGAGCAGGCAAGCCTCGCGGGCCTGAACGTGGCTGGAATGCGCACATCTCTTTGAAAATCATAGGGAAGCAGACTCTGCTTTGCTGCCCAATGTTGCACTTGGGAGCGCGCCAACGCCTCGGGTGTTGCCCGAATGGACGAGTGCGCTGTGCGTTTACGCCAGCAGACGCTCGACGATCGGCTGTGCCAGTCCCCAATTGCGCAGCACCTCGCGCGTATCGTCGCCGGAGATGCGGGCGGATCGCGGGGTAGCGGCCGGGGTGCGGCTGAACCGCGGCGCCGGGGCCGGCTGAGTTACATCGTCGATCGCGACGAAGGAGTTTCGCGCGACATTGTGCGGATCGCTTGGCGCTTCGTCCCAGTCGAGGACAGGCGCGATGCAGGTGTCGTCGCTGCCGAGAAGGGCAATCCACTCGGCGCGGCTTCGCGTACGAAACATCGCCGCGAGCTGTTGCTTCTGCGCCGGCCATTTCGCCTTGTTCATCTGCTCGTCGAACAGCGCGTCCGTCAGCCCGCAAAGCGTCCGGAAGCGCGCGTAGAATTGCGGCTCGATCGCGCCAAGGGCGATGAACTTTCCGTCGGCGCAGACATAGGTGTCGTAGAAGGGGGCGCCGCCGTCGATCAGGTTGTTGCCGCGCTGATTGCTCTGGCTTCCAGCGGCACGGCCCGCATAGCGTCCGGCGGCGAGCAAGGCCGCGCCATCGGTCATGGCGGCATTGACCACCTGTCCCTTGCCTGACGCGCGGGCTTCGAGCAGCGCAGCCATGACGCCGAAGGCCAGAAACATTGCGCCGCCGCCGAAGTCGCCGACAAGGTTCAGGGGCGGTGGAGGCGGCGAGTCTGGGCGGCCGATTGCATGCAGTGCCCCGGTCAGGGCGATGTAATTGATGTCGTGACCGGCGCGCCGCGCGAGCGGGCCGTCCTGACCCCAGCCGGTCATGCGGCCGTAGACGAGACGCGGATTGCGCGCCAGGCAAATATCAGGCCCAAGACCCAGTCGCTCCATGACGCCGGGGCGATAACCTTCGATCAGGACCTCGGCCTTTTCAATCAGTGCAAGCGCGCTTGCGACGGCATCGCTCTCGCGCAAGTCGAGGTCGACGAAGCGGCAGCCGCGCCTCGTCACGTCGAAACGCGGCTCCATGTCGAACATGGAGCCGCCCGGTCGGCGAACGCGAACGACCTCTGCACCGAGATCCGCAAGCAGCATGGCGCAGAAGGGGCCCGGACCGGTTCCCGCCATCTCGACGACGCGCAGGCCGGCGAGCGGCCCGCTCATCGGCTGATCTCGCTGGCGCCACCAAGGCTTGCGAGTTTTTCGCGGCGGACCTTAAGCCCGACCGCTTCACGGTCCCATGTGTCGCTGGAGACGCCATCGGCGCGCAGGAGATGCTTCTGGACCTTTTGCGTCGGCGTCTTCGGCAGTACCGGCATGATCCGGATGTAGCGCGGGATCATGAAGTGTGCGAGCCGCGGCCGCAGCCATTCGAGCAGGGCAGTCGCGTCGATCGATCGTCCCTCGACCGGCGCGACCACGGCCAGCACCTCGTCCTCGCCGAATTCGCTGGGGACGCCGACGACCGCGACCTCGCGTATGTCAGGATGCGCGTTCATCGCAGCCTCGACCTCGAACGAGGAGATGTTTTCACCGCGCCGCCGGATCGCGTCCTTCATGCGATCAACAAAGAAAAATTCGCCGCGTTCGTTCTGGCGGAAGGCGTCTCCAGTGTGGAACCAGCCGTTGCGCCAGGCCCGCGCCGTTGCCTCTGGGTTGCCATAGTAGCCGTGGCTCATGGCCCAGGGTGCGTCCGTGCGCAGCACGAGTTCGCCGGTCTTGCCGGGCATGACCTCGACATCGTTCTCGTCGACGACGCGCGCAAACACACCGGGGCGGGGACGGCCGCAGGTGCCGAGCGTCTCCGGATCCCGCTCGGAAACGATCGGCCATGACGTCTCGGTCATGTTGAAGACGGTGTAGACTTCGACTCCGAAACGCTCGCCAAACTCCCTGAAGCCATCGGCCAGCGGCACGATGTTGACGACGCGCAATGTATGATCCCGGTCGCCCGGGCCCGGCGGCTCCTTCAGCAGAAACGGCACCATGGCGCCGAGCAGGGTCAGATAGGTCGATTGCGTTCGCCGTACCGTGTCCCAGAACGAGCGCGTGTCGAAGGACTCGACGAGTGCGATCGATCCGCCCTTCACGAGCATGCGGTAGACGGCGCCCGTGCCGCTCATATGAAACAGGGGCAGGTTGACGAGATTGCGATCGTCGCTGGTCAGCGGCGAGAAGGCGAGCGCGCACGAGCCGCAATGCATGTAGGTGCAGAGCACGCCCTTGGACGGACCTGTCGTGCCCGACGTGTAGATGATCATCTGGTTGTGCCAGGGCATGATCGGCTGTCGCGGCGATTCTGGCTCACCGGGCGCAGAGAGATCGGCCGCATCATGGTGCCGGAAGCCGGAGAGGCGCTTGTCGCGGGCGTCTGGCCCGATGAGCAGCAGGTCGGTCAGCGCGCACCGGTCGATATCGTGAAGGCGGTCCGCGAGCTCCGCGTGCGAAATCAGCAACCGCGCGCCGGAAATGCGAACGGCGTTCTCGAGAACCTGTCCGCGCCACGCAATGTTCATGGGGACGTAGACGACGCCGATGTAATTGATGGCGAACCAGATGCGCAGCGCATCCGGACTGTTGGGCAGCCAGGTGAGGACGTGATCGCCCTGGGCAACCCCCATGCGTTGCAGGGCTGCCGCGGTGCGGCGAACGGTCGTATGGATCTGCGCGTAGGTCCATTCGTGGCCGTCATCGAAGCGGACGAACACCTTGTCTGGCGTTTCCGCCGCGCTGCGGTCGAGAACGTGGCGTAAGACGCAGACCTCGGGCGGAAGGATACGAGGGTCCTTCCAGGCCGCGTCTGCGGTCGAGCTCGTGGCTTGCATGTCCACTTGTCCTCAGATCGCGCGTTTGCGGAACACGGCCATCGCCTTGGGGTCGCGGCCCGACAACAGCGTCGCCATCGTCATGTCTTCGATCGAAATCGCGGCATGATTGGTCGGCGTGAAGCTCAGGTTTCCGAGCAGGCCCTTGTAATCCTTGGTCGCGTCCATCGCGCGCTTGACCTTTTCAGGCTCGAAGGATTTCTCCGCCTCGATCGCCGCGCGCACCATGTAGAGGAAGTCGTAGAAGGGTGAGGCGGCGACATTGACGCCGGTCTCCTTGGTCTCGGGGAAGGCGCTCGCCTTCCTTGCGAACTCCTTCTGCCTGCTGCCGATGTCTTCCCTGTCGGTCCAGGTCAGCGTCTTGTAGTAGGTGCCGGCTGCATTCTGCAGCGCTTCCGAAGGCACGAGATCGAGCAGCGAATCCGCGAACAGCGAGCTGTGGCCGGCGATCGCCGGATAGTATTTCTGGCCGTGCATGGAGTTGAAGCCCTTGGCCGTGATCGGCGTCGAGCCGGTCCAGAACAGCACGCCATCGGCGCCGGCCTTGCGAAGATTTCCAACGTAGCCGTTCAGGTCGGGCGCCGTGATCGGGAACACCTCGACGCCGACGGGCGCTAGGCCAAGCTTCTTCAGGATGGTCTGGCAAGCGGCGACGACCTGCTCGCCATAGGCGGTGTTCTCCTGGAGGATGCCGATCTTCTTCAGTTTCAGCGTTTCGACGAGGTAGCGCGAGGCCATCTCCGCCTGCAGATCGGAATTGAAGGTGCATTGATAGTGCCAGGGATAGCGCGTGCCATCTCCGGCCTCCGAGGCGATGGCGTACATGGTGGTGATGGTCTTCGACGCCGTCGTGACCGCAAGCGCAGCCAGCGACTGGCTCGAACCGGTGGGGCCGCAGATGTAGCGGACGCCGCCTTCCTGAAGCTTCTTGATGACCGCGGGTTCGCGCGCGGGGGAAGCCTCGTCGTCCTCTTCCTGGCGCGCGATCTTCCGGCCCATCACGCCACCGGCGGCATTGATCTCGTCAATCGCGATCAGCCCGCCGATGTAGAGCGGTGCGTAGGAGGAGGCGAGCCGGCCGGTTGTCGGTCGCACCCAGCCGATATTGAAGGCATCGTCCGCCGCGAAGGCCGGCCGAACGAGGGGGCCTGCGCCAAGGGCCGCCATGCCGCCGAGAAACAGGCGGCGATCGAGAGTGTTGCGTCGGATCGTCATGGCATTCCTCCCAGTGTCTTCTTGTTTTTTCCGTGCGGCTGGCGCGTGGCGCAGCGCTCCGGCACTAGATCGGCGGGATCGATCGGAACTTTGGGGGGGTGATCGGGCTCGCGCCGGGACGGCGCCTGCTCGAAGATCTCGATGATGCGCCGGCGTGTTGTGCGCGGATCGATCACGTCGTCGACGCCAAATCCCTCGGCCGCATGGATGGAGCCGGTCTGCGCACGCGTCTCCTCGATCATCTCCTGCCTGCGGGCCTGGGGATCGGGGGCCGACATGTAGTCTTTCCGGAACGCCACGTCGATTGCACCCTCGATCGACATCGCGCAGATCTGCGCCGAGGGCCAGGCAAAGGAGGCGTCGGAATCGAAGGCGCGACCGCCGTTCATGGCGAAATAGCCGAGGCCAAAGCCCTTGCGGATCACCACAGAGACGCGCGGCACGCTGGCGTGGCCCCATTCGTAGATGAGCTTGGCGCTGCGGCGCCCGAGCGTGGTGCGTTCCGCGGCAGAGCCGATATAGAAGCCGGGCACGTCGATCAGCGAAATCAGCGGCAGACCGTAGGCATCGCAGAGGGCAATGAAGTGCGCGCCCTTTTCGCAGGCGTTGGCATCGAGGATACCGCCGGTCCGCATCGGCTGGTTCGCGATGAAGCCGACGGGCCGTCCGCCCAGCCGCGCGAAGGTCGTGATGATGTTGGCGGCAAAGGTCGGCTTTATCTCGAACGGGCTGCCGACATCGGCGATGCCGCTGATGATCTGGCGCATGTCGTAGGCGCGTCGCGTCGATGGCGGCACGATGTCGAGCAACGCATCGTCGCCGCGATCGGAGGGATCGTCGGTCGCGACCAGGGGCAGGGGCTTGCGGGCGTTCCCGGGCAGGTAGGACAGGAAGCGCCTTGCCGCAGAAAACGCTTCTTCCTCGCTGGCGACGCCGAGATCGGCGAGGCCCTGCTTGTCCACCTGGACCGCGGCACCGCCGAGCGTTTCCTGGTCGGTCTCTTCGCCGGTCCCGGCTTTCACGAGCGCCGGCCCTGCAAGGCCCATCACGGACTGGCCGCGCACCATGACGACGAGATCGGCAAGGCCGGCATAATTGGTCGGCCCGGCAAAGCCGGCGCCCAGCATCAGCGCGACCATCGGAATCCAGCCTGAGGCCCGCGCGAGGTCGTGAAACATGCTGTTGGCCTGGGCAAAGTGCCGCGAGTTCTGTCCGCCCTGGATCCGGTGACCGCCGCCGTCGAGCATCATAACCATGGGGATGCCGCGGCGGATCGCGATCTTCACCATGCGATGCGTCTTGGCGCTTCCGAGCTTGCCGATGCTGCCGCCGAACACGCTGAAATCCTGTGCGAAGACGGCGACAGGCCGCCCGTCGATGCGCGCGGTGCCCGTGACGACGCCGTCGGCTGGCGACTTGTCCCGCGGGTGTGGCTGGCCTGCTTCCGGCTCTTCCGAGGCGAGCGCGCCGATCTCATCGAACGTGCCGGGATCGACAAACATTGCGATCCGCGCCCGCGGCGACATGCGGCCGCGTTCGGCAAGCCGCTTCATCGCTTCGGGGCGCGCCTCGTCCATCAACTGGGCGCGCTCGTGCTCGATCGCTTCGAGGATTTGCCGCTGTCCGGCGTCCGGATGGAGTTTCATGATCCGCTCTGTCGTGGTTCAGGATGATGGGGCGCGCCGTGCTCGCCCATGAACGCGGCCTGCAAGGCATCTCCGGCCGCGATCTCGGCAGCTGGTCCGCTGGCGATGACGCGCCCGTTCTGCATGACATAGGCGTCGTCGGCGATCTCGAGTGCGTGCTCCACCAGCTGCTCGACAAGGAGGATGGCGACACCCTGCGCCCGCAGCGCGAGGATGGCGGCAAACACCTGGTCCACCAGCACCGGCGCAAGGCCGAGCGAGGGCTCATCGAGCATCAGTAGCTTCGGCTCGCGCATCATCGCCTGGGCAATGGCGAGCATCTGTTGCTGGCCGCCGGAAAGGCTGCCGGCCGGCAAGTTCATCTTCTCCTGCAGGATAGGAAAGAGCTGGTGGATACGGTCGACGCGCCGATCATGCTCCTGCTCTGTCAGGCGTAGCGCATAGCGTCCGAGCTCGATATTGTCGGCGACGCTCTGGCGTCGAAACAGCCGCCGGCCTTCCGCGACGTGGAGCAGGCCGGCATCGACGATGGCATTCGGCCGCGCGGTCGTGATGTCGCGGCCGTCGAAGGTCACCTTGCCCGCAGTCGGGCGATTGAGGCCGGACAGGGCACGGAGCAACGTCGACTTGCCGGCGCCATTTCGGCCAACCAGCACGACAATGCGTCCCTGGCGAACGTCGATGGAAACGCTCTCCAGTACGCGGACGTGGCCATACCCTGCGTCGACATTGGTGGCCGAGAGAAGCGGCAAGGAGACCGTCGCCTTCATGCGGGAACTCCAGCTTTCAGCGCCCGCTCGCCCATATAGGCCCGCATGACGCGTTCGTCGTTGAAGACCGCGGCCGGCTTGCCCGCGGCGAGCACCGTGCCGCGATCGAGGACGGTCACGTGGGTTGCGACGTTGGCGACGAGATCGAGATGGTGCTCGACGATGACGATCGTCGCACCGAGCCCGCAGATGCGCATGATCAGCCGCTCGAGCCTCTCCAGTTCGGACATCGAAAGTCCCGCCGCAGGCTCGTCGAGCAGGATCAGCCGTGCGCCACCCATCATGGCGCGGGCGATCTCGATCAGCCGCTGCTGGCCGTGCGGGATCTCGCCGGCCTCGATGTCGGCGCGGTCGGCGACGCCGACGAATTGCAGGAAGCCGAGCGCTTCCTGCCGCAAGCGGCGCGCTTCCGCGCGCGCAAATGGAAGGCGCAGCGCCGTCGAAAGCAGCCCGGCACGCTCGCGCGTGTACGCCCCGAGCATGACGTTGTCGAGCGCCGTGAGGTCGGCGATGAGGCGCGGGGTCTGGAAGGTGCGCCCGACGCCGCGTGCGGCGATCCGTTGTGCGCCGGATCCAAGCGCCTCGACGTCGCCGATCTTCACGCTGCCGGCGTCGGGCACGTAGTATCCGCTGGCGAGATTTAGCAGCGTCGTCTTGCCGGAGCCGTTCGGGCCGACGATCGCATAGCAGCTTCCGGCGGGAACAGAGAGATCCACGCCGTCGAGCGCCTGAACGCCGCCGAATTGCTTGCGCAGTCCGGAGATCACGAGGCCGAGGCCCGCGATCGGAGGATGCTCCCGGGCATGGGAACTGTCCGCAGCAGCGCTTGCCTTTGCAGGGGATGGCGCAAAGCGCCGCCAGGCCTGCCGCAGCGCGCCGTACAGGCCATGCGGCGCGAACAGCATCAGGCCAAGCAGCATGCCGCCGTAAATCAGCATGCGCCAGCTTTGCAGGCCGGCCAGCAATTCGGGGATCAGGAAGAAGACGAGCGCGCCGATGATGGGCCCCCACAGGGTGCCGAGGCCGCCGAGCACGACGGTCAGCAGGAAGAAGATCGAGAAATCCGCGGTAAAATCATCAGGCGTGACGACCGTCTTCTGCACGGCGAAGAAGGCGCCGGCGATACCCGCGAGGGCGGCCGAAATCACGAAGGCAACGAGCTTGGTCCGCTGCGGCGAGGCGCCGACCGCCAGCGCCGCCGGCTCGACGTCGCGCACAGCGACGAAGGCACGCCCGAAGCGCGAGTGGACGACATTGCGCACGAGGATGAAGGCGATGACCGTGACTGCGACCACGGTATAGTAGAGCGGCCGTGGGCCGAACTCGTAGCCGAACGCCGAGGGCGGCGGCACGCCGACGACGCCGGCAAAGCCCTTTGTGAGCCAGCGCCATTCGACGATCATCTTCTCGAAGACGAGCGCGAAGGCGAGCGTGATGAAGGCAAAGTACCAGGTATTGAGCCGGAAGGCGGGCAGGGCCGCCAGCACGCCGAGCCCGGCAGCCAGCACCATCCCGACCACGGCCGCGGCCCAGAACGGCCAATGATGATCGACCGTCAGCAGCGCGACCGAATAGGCGCCGATCGCGACGAAGGCAGCGTGCCCGAGCGAGACCTGTCCGGCATAGCCGGCGAGCAGATTGAGACCGATTGCCGCGATGATGTAGATGCCGAGCTGCGTCGCGACGAACAACGCATAGGAATTGGCGCCGACAAAGGCGGGGAGGGCCAGCGCAACGCCGAGTGCGGCGGCTTGCGTGGTGAAGGGGATGACGGCACGCGACATGTCAGACCGTCCGCGCGTTCGGGCTGCCGAATAACCCCTCCGGCTTCAACAGCAGGACGGCCAGCACGACGATAAAGATCACCGCTTCCTGGTAGCCGGGCGACAGCAGGGAGGCGCCGACCGCTTCCGTCACGCCGATGACGTATCCGGCAATCAGAGCCCCGCGGTTGTTGCCGATCGACCCGACCGCAGCGGCTGCGAAGCCCTTGAGCAGCAAGTCCGGTCCAAGAGAGGTCGACGCATAGAGAATAGGCGCGGCGAGAACGCCGGTCATGGCTGCGAAGGCTGCACCCAGGAAGAAGGACCAGCGGCCGAGGCTGCCGGGATCGATGCCGCGCAGCAGGGCAGCCTCGCGATCTTCGGCGACCGCCATGACGGCCTTGCCTTTGAGGGTGCGGTACACCCTCTCGACGATAGCGACGAGAACCAGCGTCACGAGGACGAGCGCGATCTCGTAGGACGAGATGCGCGATGCGCCGATGTCGAGCGAATCCATGCTGAGCAGTGCGGGCGGCTTGACCAGGATCGGATCGGGTCCCCAAAAGCGTCCGACGAGATTAGAGATGATCAGGGAGGTCGCGAGCGTCGTGATGACCCAGCCTGTTCCCGTCTGCGACCGCGCGAGGATGGGAGCAACCGCGATACGCTCCTCGACTAGCCCGATGCATCCGACGGCAACGAGCGTTCCCGCGAAGGCGACCAGCCAGGGCATGCCTGCGAGCGAGGTGAGGCTCGCAAAGATCATCGCGCCGAGCATCACAAGCTCGCCCTGCGCGAAATTGAACACGTTCGTGGGCCGGTAGAGAATGTTGAAACTCACGGCGACCAATGCATAGAGGCTGCCGGCGACTATTCCATGCGCGAGGACGTCGATATCCATCGGCCTGCCTTCACTGACCGGCCGCGCGGGCGCGCAGGCAACCCATGGCGCGCGGATCCTGTCCCGACGCCACCGATACGAGCACGACGTCCTTTGCCCCGATCCCCGAATGGTTTTCAGGCGTGAAGGAAATGTCGCCCAGCAGGCCCTTGTGGTTCTTGAGACTATCGAGCCCGCGCTTTATGGCTTCGGGCTCGAAGCTCTTTTCCGACTCGATCGCTGCCTTCAGGCAATAAAGAAAATCGTAGTAGGGCGCGGCGGCGACGTTGACCTCGTAGCCCTTCGATTCCGGGTATTGCGCAAGCTTCTTGGCGAACTCGAGCTGCCGCGTCCCGGGTTGCTCCGTGTCGGTCCAGGTGAAGTTGCGATAGTAGGTCGCAAACACGTTTTTCACGGCCTCGGCCGGCACGAGATCGAACAGGGCCGGCAACATCAGGCCACTGTGACCAGTGACCGGCGGGAACCACTTTAGCGTCTTCATGGCGTTGAAGATCATCGCGGCATTGGGGACGTTCGCGATCCAGCCGATTACGCCGTCCGCGCCTGATTTCTGCAGGTTGGCGATGTAAGCCGACAGATCGGGCGCGGAGATCGGATAGACCTGCTCGCTGACCGGCGTGAGGCCGAACTTCTTCTGCAGGATGGCTTTTGTTGCGGCTGTTCCCTGCTCGCCGAAGGCCGTGTTTTCCTGGAGGATGCCGATCTTCTTCAGACCCAGCGTGCGGACCATGTATTCGACGCAGACGTCGGCCTGCTGATCGGTGTTGAACATGATCTGGTAGTGATAGGGATATTTGCGGCCATCGCCGGCTTCCGCGGCGGCCGCATAGGTCGCCTGGATGGTCTTCGCTGATGTCGTGGCTGCGATCGACGCAAGGGATTGCGAGCTGCCGGTGGGTCCGACAAAACATCCGATATCCTGTTCGCGCAGCTTGCGCACGATGCCGGGTTCCTTCGCCGGTGACGCCTCGTCATCCTCTTCGACGCGCGCGATCTGGCGACCCAGAATGCCGCCGGCGGCATTGATTTCATCCACAGCAATGAGGCCGCCGAAATAGAGAGGGGCAAAGGACGAGGCGAGACGGCCCGTCGTCGGCCTGATCCAGCCGACCTTGAAAGCTTGCTGTTGTTGCGCAAATGCGGGGCCGGCAAACGAGGCAACGCCGAGCTGTGCAGCGAGGCGCAGCAGCGCGCGCCTGTCGATTACGTTGCGGGCAAGCAAAGGGATTGCGGGCGTCGAGCGCATGCGTTTTCATCTCCCGGATGAGCGGCTCTTGTGTCGGCCGCAATTTGGGGTAATCATAATACTTGTTGACCGACCAGCAAGTAGATTATTAACTTCGGGCATGGTTTCTCCAGCGCCCCAACTCAAGACAAAGCCTGCATCGCGGCAAGACGAGCGGCGGCGTGCGTCAGATGCGCGCATGCTACGCGCGGCGATGTCGATCATCGCGCAGAAGGGCGCTGCGGGTGCGACGCTGGCCGAGATCGGCGTCGCCGCGGGTTTCAGCCGTGGGCTTCCGGCAGAGCGCTTCGGCACGAAGTTCGCGCTTCTGAATGCGCTGATGGATTTCATGGAAGGCTGGTTTGCCGAGCGCCTGCGCACGGCGATCGGCGACAAGACGGGTCTCGATGCCGTGCAGGCGCGGATTGATGCGCATGTGGATAGTGCCTGCGCGAGCCCCGTGGCGACCGCGGCGCTCTATTCGCTGTTCGTCGAATCTCTCTGCGCCATACCGGAGTTGCAGCCGCGCACGCGTGGCATCAGCGCCAGCTTCCATGACGGCTTTCGCAGGCACCTCGAGCAGGCGCGCCGCAGCGGTGAGCTTCGCGAAGGGGTCGATTGTTCGAAGATGGCCAATATCCTGGTCGGCATGCTGCGAGGCCTGATCATCCAGTCGCTGCTCGAGGGCGATGCCAGGAGTCTCGCAACGAATCGTGCGCAGATCCACGCATTCATTGACGCGGGCTTGCGCAAGCGTCTGAACGGTGCGGGAGGACACGCTTCCGGCCGCCGGAAGAACGACTGACGGCGTTCGCGCCGAAATAAACGACCGCCTGAAGGCGGCGCAATGGGAGGCGCCAATGAGTGGCGACAACGATCGGCTGTCCCCATCGGACAGATACGTGCTGCGCAATCTCCTCGACCGCCACGCGCGCGAGCGGGGCGACAAGACGTTCATCGTGCTGTCGACGGGAGAGGAGTGGACCTACACGCGGCTGCGTGAAAACGTGCGCCGGGTCGCCGCCAGCCTCCAGGCGCTCGGCGTGAAGCAGGACGATTTCGTCCTGTCCTGGCTCCCCAACGGTCCGCATGCGATCGCCGTCTGGTTCGCGCTGAACTACATCGGCGCTGTCTATGTGCCGGTGAATATCTCCTATCGCGGCCGGCTACTTGCCCATGTGATCAAGAATTCCGGCGCGCGGCTGATGATCGCCGATGCACGGCTTGCCGAGCGGCTCACCGAGGTGGAGACGGCCGCGCTCGATACGCTCGTCGCGGTATCAGGGAGCCCGCCGCCGGGCCTGAGCGGAATCCGCGGCCTGACCGAAGATGCGCTTGCCTCTGCGACGAGCGAGCTTGCTGATCCGTCCCGCGCCATCATGCCCTGGGATACGCATGCGGTCATCTACACGTCAGGCACCACGGGCCCCTCGAAAGGCGTGCTGTCGTCCTACCGCCATCTGGCGGCGACGACGGAGGCGATCGATACCGTGACGTCGGACGACCGCGCGCTGGTCAACCTGCCTTTGTTCCATGTCGGCGGCACCAGCGGCGTGTACCGCATGCTGGTACGAGGCGGCTCTGTCGCGCTGGTCGAGGCGTTTGATACGCAGACCTTCTGGGACACGGTGCGCAGGACCGGCGCCACCACGATGACGCTGCTCGGCGCGATGATTCCGTTCCTTATGAAGGCGCCGCCAACCTCCCGCGACCGCGATCATTCGTTCCGGCAGGCGATCATGGTGCCGCTGGCCGACGACGCGGCGGAGTTCACCGCCCGCTTCGGCGTCGACATCTATACGGTCTTCAACATGACCGAGATTTCGTGCCCGATCGTGTCGGTGCGGAATCCCGATGTGCTCAAGACCTGCGGGCGGGTCCGCGCCGGCTTTGAAGCCCGGGTCGTCGACGAGAACGATGTCGAGGTGCCGCATGGCACCGTCGGTGAGTTGATGGTCCGGGCCGATGAGCCCTGGACGATGAACCACGGCTACAACGCCAATCCGGAGGCGACCGCGCGCGCCTGGCGCAACGGCTGGTTCCACACTGGGGACGCGTTTCGCCGGGACGAGGCGGGCAATTTCTTCTTCGTCGATCGCATGAAGGACGCCATTCGCCGTCGCGGCGAGAATATCTCCTCCTTCGAGGTCGAGGCGGAAATCGGGGCGCATCCGAAGGTGCGCGAGAGTGCCGTCGTCGGCGTTCCCAGCGAGTTCGCTGAAGACGAGGTCATGGCGGTAATCTCACCGGTGCCCGGCGCCGACATCGACCCGCTCGAGATCATCTCGTTCCTGACGCCGCGTCTGCCGCACTTCATGGTGCCCCGCTACATCCGCTTCCTGGCGGAGTTGCCGAAGACGCCGACGCAGAAGATCGAAAAGCACGCGCTGCGCTCGGAAGGCGTGACCGGCGACACGTGGGATCGCGAGCAGGCGGGCATCCGCCTCAAGCGCGAAAAATTGACCGCCGGAGATTTGAAGGTCGCACGATGAGAGACGATACGAAATTGCGGGCTGATCTCAGGCTCGTCCTCGATGCCCAGGCCGAGCGTCTCGACGCCGCGCGTCCCGGTGCGGTTGCGCGCCAGGAAAAACGAGGACGCTGGACCGCGCGCCGGGCCGTCGAGGCCATCGCAGACCAGGACAGCTTCGTCGAATATGGCGGGCTGGTGCGTCCTGCGACAAAGGGTATGGAAGGCGCGGCCGACGGGCTAGTGATGGGGACGGCAAAGGTCGGCGGGCGGCCGGTCGATATGGTCCTCTACGATTATTCGGTCTATGCCGGCACGCAGAGCGCGATGAACCATGCGAAGATCTCGCGCATGTTCATGCATGCCGAGAAGCACCGGTTGCCGGTGGTCTGCTGGCTCGATGGTGGTGGCGCACGTCCACACGACATGCACGTCACCGCCAGGCCTTCGACGCCGACGTTCGTCGTCTTCGCCCGTCTTTCCGGCCTTGTGCCGACGGTCGGCATCTCGCCCGGCCGCGCGTTCGCGGGTCACGCCAACCTGGCCGGCCTGTGCGATGTCCTGATCGCCACTGAGGATTCGGCCATGGGCATGGCGGGTCCGCCACTGGTCGAAGCCGCGCTCGGCAAGAAATACACGCCCGAAGAGATCGGCCCGGCGTCGGTGCACTGGGCCTCGGGCGTGATCGACATCCTCGTCAAGGACGAGGCCGAGGCCATCGCGGCAGCGAAGAAATATCTCGGCTATTTCGACATGCAGCAGCCGGCGGGCGAAGCGTCGGACCAGACAGTGTTGCGTGATATGGTGCCCGAAAATCCGCGTCGAGCCTACAACGTCCGCACGGTGATCCAGGCGCTTTGCGACATCGACAGCGTGATGGAGGTCAAGGCGGGCTACGGCAAGGCGGCGGTGACGGCGTTCGGTCGCATTGCAGGCCGCACGGTCGGAATTGTGGCCAATCAGCCGATGTATCTGGCCGGCGCGATGGATACGCCAGCCTGCCTGAAGATGGCCCGTTTCATCCAGATCTGCGATGCTTTCGATATCCCACTCGTCGTCCTCTGCGACACGCCCGGCCTGATGGTCGGGCCAGAAGTGGAAAAGACCGGGCTGATGCGTCACAGCGCGCGCGTGCTGTCGGCGCTCGCCAACGCTACCGTGCCGGTGCTGACGGTCGTGCTGCGCAAGGCCTACGGCCTCGGCTACTACATCATGGGTTCGCGCCCGCTCGAGCCGGCAATCCTTGTCGCCTGGCCCACCGCCGAGTTCGGCGGCATGGGCCTCGAAGGTGCAGTCAATATCATCTACGCGAAAGAACTCGAAGCTGCGGCGACTCCGGAGGAGCGGACCGAATTGCACGCCAGCCTGACCGCGGAGCTGAAGCGCTCGAACACGGCGGTCGAGAGCGGCGCCAAGTTCCTCTACGACGATGTGATCGATCCCGCGGACACGCGCGACATCCTCGTCAAGACGCTGGAGACGCTTCCACAGCCCGCGCCGCGCGCGATGCGCAAGCGCGTCATCGAGCCGTTCTGAAGGCCGGTGGGATGTGCGAGCGCGAGGTCGAGACGCCGCTGACGGATCTGCGTGTCGTCGATTTTACCCATTTCATCGCCGGGCCGTTCTGCACGATGATCCTCGCCGATTTCGGCGCCGAGGTGATCAAGATCGAATCGCCCGATGGGGGCGACGGATTCCGGCAATATCCACCGCACCGTGACGGCGAGGGCGCACCCTATCTGTGGACCAACCGTAACAAGGACAGCGTCGCGCTCGACCTGAAGACCGAGGCCGGACGCCAGGTCGCTCTCGAGCTTGCGGACAAGGCCGACGTCGTCGTCGAGAATTTCTCGGCCGGCGTCATGCAAAGGCTTGGTCTCGACCATGCGACGCTCAGAGAGCGCAACCCGGGCCTGATCTATTGCTCGATCTCGGCTTATGGCCGCAGCGGTCCGTTCGCCGATCGCCTCGGCTTCGATCCGATCGCGCAGGCCGAGAGCGGCTTCATCTCGATGAACGGGCGCCCGGACGACGAGGGAACGCGGGCCGGATCGTCGATCATGGACATGGCAACGGCGATGCTCTCCTGCAACGCCATCCTCGCGGCGCTGCACGCACGTGCGCGGACCGGCAAGGGGCAGCTGATCGAGACCAATCTGCTAGGTGCGGCCGTCAACATGCTCGGCAATTTTCACATGGGCTATCTCATGTCGGGCGTCAGCCCGAAGCGGTTCGGAAATTGGCAGGTGACTGCGGTAGCGGTTGGTTCCTTCGCGACCATGACAGGACCACTCTACATTGCCTGTGCGAACGACGGCACATTCAGGCGATTGATGCGGGATGTGCTGAAGAGTCCGCACCTCGCCGACGACGAGCGCTTTCGGACCAGCGCCAGCCGCCGCGCCAACAACGAAGTGCTCAAGGAGATCATCAGCAACGCACTGTCCCAGGGAAGCCGTGAAGACTGGCTGAGCGCGATGCAACGAGTGGGCGTTCCTGCCGCTGCGGTGCGCAGTGTCGGTGAAGCCCTAGAATCGGACGAGGTGCGCGCGCTGGATATCCTCGGTGAGGCCCAGCATGAGAAGCTCGGCAACATCCCCAATGTCGGATTGCCGATAAAATTCTCGGAGACGCCGATGCGCAAGCCGTCCGGTGCCCCGCTGCTGGGATCGCAGACCATGGACGCGCTCCGGCGCGTGCTGAACTGCAATGAGGAGCGGCTGGCGAAACTTGCCCGCGTGGGCGCCTTCGGCAGCAAATGATCGAACATCTGAATGAGTAACGTTGAGAAAACAGAAAGGTATTCTGGAATGGCAAAGCTGGAAGCAAAATCCGAGGTCAGCGGTTTCGTTTGGAAGGTGGAGACCGAGCTGGGCAAGCGCGTCGCAAAGGGTGACACGCTCATCCTGATCGAGTCTATGAAGATGGAAATTCCAGTCTTGGCGGAAGCGGATGGCGTGGTGGTGAAAATCGCCGTCGAAGAGGGGGCAGCCGTCAACGAGGGCAACACGGTCGCCGTCCTGGAGGTCTGAGACATCCAGCGAGCGGGAGGTGAAGTCCGCTTTCACGCGAGCCCGCTCACGCTAAGGCTTTGCGACTCGATTATTTTCGGCGTCAGGTGTCTCAGCTCTTGCCGTTAAAGCGCTCGAGCGTCATGAACTTCTTGACGGCCAGGTTGGTATTAATGAGGCTGGCCGTCAGCAGTCCAGGATTGCGGAAGTCCTTCAAATTGGCGGCCTGACGCATGATGTTCTCGCGTGTCAGGTCGTCGCGGCACTGAAACAGCAGCTGTCTGGCTGAA
The DNA here is from genome assembly GCF_001908185.1 of Bradyrhizobium sp. AS23.2. Classification (GTDB taxonomy): domain Bacteria; phylum Pseudomonadota; class Alphaproteobacteria; order Rhizobiales; family Xanthobacteraceae; genus Bradyrhizobium. The sequence continues at coordinate 7,099 of NZ_LGHM01000090.1, read as the reverse complement.
ATCCTCGGCCGCGATGACTGTCGAGGCCTTGGCGCCGAGGACGGCTATTACGAGAACCTACCGCAGCGATAAGCTCATATCGGGGTCTGCAAGGCACCGCCGATCTTTGGGATGATGGGAGCGAAAGTGCCTCAGGCCATTTACATTATCTTCGCGAATGAGGAAGAGCCAAAACGAACAAGCGCCGTGGCTCGCGCGCAGTGGCGTTATCGGCGATCTATCGATATTCTGATCGAATTAAATTCCCGGCTGACCGCGCGTTCAACCCACCGCTAAGTCCGTCGCTGTCGGCCATCCGCCATTCTATTCAGACTGGCGCGGAGAGTTCGCTAGGTGCGGAGAAGCCATCCATTAGCTCGGTTCTTCCATAACAACGCATACGCGAACGCCGATCGGTAGTCGGGTCGACCGCGAGAGACAACCCGACGCATAAGCGTCGATAACGTCCGATTGTCTAAGGCTAGGACCCCTCTCGATGCGAACCAGACATTTCGCCCAACCGCCCGGCCGCCCGCGACCGTCACCGCGTGTCAATCGGCGTTCGAATTTGCCCCCTCATCGGCGTCCAATTTTTGACCCCTTTGCGCGGCGGGGTTTGCTGGTAGCGCGCTCGTCTCGTCGGAGCTGGCCGGGATAGCGGAGACGAGACGAGCGCGGGTGGCGTGATCGTCGTCTCGGCTTTTGAACCGCCAGCTGTCGTTGCCGGTGGGCGAAGGGCAGATATCCGAGTTCGTCCAGAACGATGAAGTCCATCCCGGTCAGATGCTCGGCGAGCCGGCCCTGCCGTCCGTTGCGGGTCTCGGTCTCGAGGCGATTGACGAGGTCGACCACGTTGTAGAAGCGGCTACGGGCACCAGATCGGATGCAGCTTCTGGCGATGGCAATGGCCAGGTGGGTTTTGCCGGTGCCGGTGCCGCCAACCAGCACGACGTTGCGCTGCTGAGCTATGAAGCCGCCGCCGGCGAGATCATTGACGAGCGTCTGGTTGATCGGCGTGCCGTCGAACTGGAAGTCGGCAATGTCCTTGGCAAGCGGGAGCTTGGCAATGGTGAGCTGGTACTTGATCGACCTGGCTTGCTTCTCGTTGATCTCGGCGTTGAGCAGATCGCCGACGATGCGCTGGGGTTCGTCATGAGGTCAATCAGCCCATTGGGGCGCTGGTCACCAACGCGCAAGCCGCGTTGCGCCTTCTTAGCGCTCCGAGGGTGGAGAGTACGACAGATCGCCAATGACATCGTGAAAGATGGGAATCGAGCGAGCGAGATCATCAGCCGCATCCGTAATCTCATCAAAAAAGCGCCGCCCCGACGGGATCATTGGGAGATTAACGCAGCGATTCGCGAAGTGATTGAGCTCACCCGTGGCGAAGCGGTGAAGAGCCGCGTGTCTGTCCAGACAGAGCTCGCGGACGGCTTACTGCTCATTCGAGGAGACCGGGTCCAACTGCAACAGGTGATCCTTAACTTGATCATCAACGCCGTCGAGGCAATGAGTGGCACGAGTGAAGACGCGCGAGAATTGCACATCAGCGCCGGAAAAGCCAACTCGGGTGGCGTGCTCGTCTCGGTCCGGGATTCGGGTCCGAGACTGGCCTCGGCGAGTTTCGATCGCCTCCTTGAGCCCTTCTACACGACCAAGCCGAATGGCTTGGGGATGGGGCTCACGATCTGCCGTTCGATCATCGAAGCACACGGCGGACGATTGTGGGTAAGCGCAAACGTACCAAGTGGCGCCATCTTTGAATTCACATTGCCCGCCCTGCACCTGCGCCGACGCTGTCCAGGCCAAGCCCAGAACGGCGGCCCCCGCACCAGCATCTGCCAGGCGCCCAGGCAGGGAAAGTGACCGCAATTGGGTGAGCTGGCTCCAAATCGCATTCGACCAGCTGCCCGCGAGCCGCGCGAGGGATTTATGACGGTCCGGGTCTCACAACGAGGCAAGGAATATTTAGAAACAGCACAGACTTTGCTCCGCGCCGCCAAAACCATGACCGACGCAGCGATTGCGGGTCAGTTTAAGGCTCTTGCCGACGACTACCAGCGGCGAGCTGAGAAGGCTTCTCATGTTGATGCGGATGGATGAATTTCCTGACTGCACAGAGAGATTCCGGGATTGGGTGTGAGATGAACAATCACATTTGGCATGCAACGCTTGTTGTATTCACTGTCATGCCGCCGATTTCTACGATCGGTCACGCGCGCGCCCACGATCATCAGGACCCTGCGTTGAACAGTTGGTATGAGAGCTTGCACAGCGGCAAAGGGCCCTGCTGCGATGGCAGCGATGCGAAGCGCGTTGATGACGCCGATTGGGAAACTAAGGATGGTCACTATCGCGTACGCATCGATGGCGAGTGGGTTGATGTTCCGAACGACGCTGTCGTGGATGGACCGAACCGCGCTGGCCGTACGATGGTCTGGCCTTACTACCTAAATGGCCACCCGAAGGCGCGCTGCTTCATGCCGGGAAGCATGGGCTGATCGCGAGCGCAGAGCGATCAGCAGTTCCCGCCCACTAGCTCCAACTCGTCCGATGCAGTGCATTGCTTCGCATAAGGAGGCGCCAAATGACAACTGGAAGATGGAATGGCCGCAACAGGATCACCAAAGAAATTCGCGAGCAAATCCTGTATGCTTATCTAGGCGATCCAATCAAAGGAACCGAACTTGCGATGAGCAACGGACTAACGGCCGCATACGCACACAAGCTTGCTTATGAGCGTGGGTTATTGCCAACTCGCGATGAAAAGCTGCTTGGGCGCAGCCATTCAGCGAGATTGGCATCAACATGATTGTCCTCACTCCAAAAACAAAGGCAATGCCTTGAGGCCGTCAGGGGCCAAGTGTGGTTCGCAAATGTCCCAACGCTACGCAGGCTCGCGGATCGTACTTCAATGAGGGCGATTACCACGATTCATCGCAGCCTACAAAAGCTGGGGCAGCGCGGAGCTATCCGCCGCGTGCCAAATGAGCGGCGGACCTCCACCGCAACGAGAACTAAAGGAGTGAGGCCGCCTCAGTTGACGGTCTCTTTCACTTCGAATGTCATCTGTTGGCCCTTCGCGCCATTTCGTTGGCACGCAATAAGCCGGTCGGTATCGGGGAAGAGCAGACATCGAACACAAGCCGAGCCCGCAGAGTCGGTCGCGAATGACCCTGACCGGACATCGTTGAAAAATGCGTGCGGTTCTAAACCACCTGCCGCCGCCGGCGACGAGCAGCTATCCTGCCACGCAAGAGGTGAACTGCATCAGGCCAGCCGGTCAAGCAGCGCCTTAGCGTCCCGCAGGACCGGCGTGTCGAAGCCTTCGGTGAACGAGCCATACACCAGCGCGAGGAGGTCGTGAGCTTCCGTGCACTTGCCTTGGTCACGCCACAGGCGGGCGAGGCTGGTCGCAGCGCGCAGCCCAAACGTCTTCGCGCTCTGGCGCTCCGCCACAGCGAGCGCTCGATGATAATTCTGCTCCGCAGCGCCGTGGTCGCCTCGCGCATTCATCATATCGCCTCGAAGTCGATGTAGCTCGACCTCACCGCACCGCTCTTGGGTCGTCTCGATGATCTGCGCAGCCTCGACGAGGCACTTCTGCCCCTCCTGCAGATGCCCGACCTTGGCGTGAGCCTCAGCGAGAAAGCAGAGCGCACGCGGCGTGTGCACGACGGCTCCGGCAGCACGAAGCTCCGAGAGCCCCCTCGCGAGCGCCGCGAGGCCATCCTGCGCCTGTCCAAGTGCTGTCAATGACCGACCATGCTGAAGGAGTCCGACGCCCAACCAGAGCGGAAAACCGTGCTCGTTCGAGAGAGCCACCAGCTCCTCCGCGTGCCGCCGTGCGTCATGCAGCAAGCCGGCGGCCGCCTCCACCGCACACACCTTGCTCAACACAAAAGCGACCGTGAACGGATGGTTGAGTCCGCGGGCTTCCGACAACGCCTCGTCAATGCGCGCGCGTCCCTGATCGATGTGGCCCAGAAACGCCGATGTCAACGCCAAGTGACCCAGGCTCGCCGCGTGCGGATCGGCCACCGCTATGGCGGCGCAAATCGCGCGAGCGGCCGGATCTCTCAAACCAACACACAGATCGAGAAGGGCGCGCGCTGTCACAAACTCCCCGCGAAAGTAGCAACTGGCGCCATGGATATAGTGACCCAGCAGCAGAGTAACTTGATCTTTTCTTGTCTCGCCCAATTTCTCCATCTGCTCTGCAAGGGACACCGCCAGCTCGTGCTCGGCCCGAACCATATGGAAACCCCATTGGAAATAGAGCAGCGGAGCGAGACGATCCGGTCGATCGAACCGCTCAGCGAGCGCTCGCGCCCTGACGAGGGTGTCGGCCACCACCGGCGCCGAATACCCATTAGCTGCCATCAGGGCCCGCCCGAGCGCAATTTGCAGGTCGAGCTCGTGCTGCACCGGCCGGGACTCCTCGGGCATGTTCGCCAGCAATTCCAGACCCCTCCGCAACTGCGCCACCGCTTCCGTCATCGCCGACCGCGCGACCGCCTGCTGGCCGGCCTTGAGCCAGTAGCCGACCGCCTTCTCGTTGAAGCCTGCCTCGGCACAATGGCGGGCCATGAGTTGCGGCTGAGCGGCCACGATTTCAGGGAACTGGCTCTCCAGCGTCGTCGCAATGCGGGCATGGATCTGCTGGCGTCGACCGCGCAGCAGGGTGCTATAGGCTGCGTCCTGTACCAGCGCGTGCTTGAAGGTGTACTCTGCATCGGGCGGGGTGCCCCGCTGGAAGACCAACTCGGCGTCTACGAGCCGCGCCAAGGCCCCGTTAACCTGTTGCTGCGGCATGGCCGCGACGGCGCTGATCAGCTCATGCGAGAACGACCGTCCGAGGGCCGCTCCGATCTGCGCCATCTCGCGCACGGGTGCCAAGCGATCGAGCCGTGCCAGGAGCGAGGCTTGGAGCGAGGTAGGGATAGCAAACCGAGGCACGGGCCCCCGTGCATCAAAGCGATCGCCGGCGTCGGTCAGCATGCCGCTCTCGATCACCGTCTTGGTCAATTCCTCGATGAACAGCGGTACGCCATCGGTCCGCTCGATGATTTGTTCGGCGATCTCGCGGGGCAACGGCTTGCCGCCGGTCACCCGCGTGATCATCTCGGCGCGCTGTCGACGCGCCAGACGACTGAGGCTGATCATTGTCACGTGCGAGCGCCCGATCCAGGCCGGCGCGAACTCCGGCCGAAAAGTGATGATCAGCAAGACCCGGAGGGTGGCCACCCGGTCGACGATGAGGTCCAACAGGTCGAGCGAGGTGGGGTCGATCCAGTGCACGTCCTCGAACACCATCAGCACGGGCCGGCGTGCCGCCAGTCCCTCGAGCTGGGCCAGGAGCGCCCGAAGCGTCTTCTCCTTGCGCTTCTGCGGGGTGAGGCTAAGCGGGGGATAGCGATTGCCGATCGGCACGGACAGCAGGTCCGCGATCAGAGGGACGGCCTCGCCGAGGTCAGCGTTTGCCTCCGCGAGCAACGCCTCGAGCTTGTCCAACCGTTGTTGGTCCGTATCGTCACGCCGGAATTCCGCTGCCCGCCCGAGCTGTGAGATGGTCGGGAAAAGCGCGCTGTCCTGGTGGTGCGGCGAGCAGAAACGGCGCAAGCTGATGTGTGGATCATCGCTCAGCCGCTCCAGCGCGGTCTCGGCGAGGCGCGATTTGCCGATGCCGGGCTCACCCGATATCAGCACGACCGAGCCGTCGCCGCGTTTTACCTGCTGCCAGCGGCGCATCAGCAGCTCGATCTCCTCATCGCGGCCGAGCAGTGGCGTTCTCGCTACACGCAAGGCCTCGAAGCGGCTATCGACCGCGCTCGCACCGATGACACGCCAGACCGGCACCGGGTCGCTGAAGCCTGTGATGGACACGCTCCCGAGAGCGAGATACTCGAACAGTCCACCGACGTGGCGGCGGGTGCTGCCGTCGATAACCACCGTATCCGGCTCGGCCAGCGCCTGAAGCCGCGAGGCCAGATTGGGGGTCTCACCGACCACCTCATGTTCCTGCGACGCGCCCTCTCCGATGAGATCACCGACGATCACCAAACCAGTGGCAATGCCAACGCGCACTCGCAATCTTGCCTCCGGGCCGGCATCGAGTCCTGCCACGGCCGCGACCAATGCCAGCCCGGCGGATACCGCGCGCTCGGCGTCGTCTTCATCCGCCCGCGGATAGCCGAGATATGCGAGCACGCCGTCGCCCATGTATCTGGCGACGAAACCGCCAAACTTCTCGATTTGCCCGGCACAGCAGCGGTGGTACGCGCCAATGATTTCCCGCAAGTCCTCAGGGTCGAGCCTTGTCGAGAGCGCTGTCGAGCCAACAAGATCAGCGAACATCACCGTGAGCTGACGTCTCTCGGCCTCAGTCCGAGGAGAAGGCGCAGGTCTCGGTCCGGCCTCTTCGAGCTCCGCAATCGCACGCAATATCTTCCTGCGATGGCCGAGCGAGACACCGATTTTTTCGAGGTCATGGTCGGTCAGATCGCGCAGAACGCTTGGATCAATGTCGTTCTCGGCGAAGCGCTGCGCGTATTGCCCCAGGCCAAGCTTCTCGAGCCACTCCGCAATCTGCTGCATTGGCTCCACCCGACATCAGGTTGGCGGTTGGCCGAATTTTGGACCACGGCGAAGAAACGTTATCCTAATGTTTCCGGGATAGCACGTCTTGCTCGCAGCATTCGCCCGCGTCGGCCTTCGATTATTTGCCAAGGTGGTGCGTCAGTACGGATGTTCGCTACCAAGAAGCGCATGACATGATGAGAACAACCGTACGCGCCCGATTTCGGCAGCAAGCAACGTTGCGCGACCAGACCAATGTGACCGGCACCGGCGACTAATTGAGCGGGTCCATGAGCCGGCGACAAAGGATTGCGTGACGTCCGGTTCTGGCCCCAAGCAGCGGTTGGGGAATGTCTGCTATTCCACCGCTGTTAGGGGATAATATTCCACCGCTGTTAGGGGATAAGCAGACATCCGCCGAGCGGCCCAAAGATGACGCGAGTGACCCTGGCTGTGTAAAAACGCGAACTCCGGCGGATGGCGGAGAATCTACTTCTCAGATCACGCGGCACCGAAGCTCTGTATCCTCTTCGCAGTCTCA
>NZ_LGHM01000009.1 GCF_001908185.1 Bradyrhizobium sp. AS23.2 | reverse complement strand
GACCGCGCCGATTGCGGCGCCGCGGCCTCCGCCGAGCGCACCACCGAGGATCGCCCCGCCGACACCGCCGATGATCGCGCCGCCGATGGCATCCTGAGCCGCCGCTTCATGAACCGGCATCGCCATCGCAACCGTCAGACACGCCGCAATTCCAAGACTACCAATGCGAAGACCTCCAATGCGGAGACTCCCGTTGCAAAGACCTCGAAGCATGCTCGTCCTCCCTGTGGTGAGGCGAGTCATAGCGCCGGAAGCGGATTCAGACCAGAACAATTGCGGACGCCGCGCCCAAGGCGCGTCACGCGATGGCGTCGGAGCTCGGTTCGAAGGCGGCTCAGACCTTGCCGCGTGAGATACACAGGCCGGCCGACGCATCTCAGGGATCGATCCAGCGCTGCACGGCCTCGGCAGTGTCGGCGGGCGTGGTGTTGAAACAGATCGCAGCATTCGGCGCCAGGCGGTGGACGAGGTTGAGCACTTTCTCAAACAGCAGCAGGCGCTCCTTCGGCTCACGCAGGCCCGCACCGATCACGATACAGTCGAAGCTCGCCTCGCGCAGCGCCGCCGCGACGCTGGCTTCCGCGGTCGCGTCGAGGTCGATCAGGCAGCTCGTAACCTCGTAGCCGAGATCGCGCAGGCGCAGCAGCTGCGCCTCGATATAGCCGCGCACGAGCTCGGGCGTGAACTGCGGGATTGCACTGTAGTCCACATTCCCGGGTTCAATGCCGATCGCGAGGACGCGCTTGGCCATGGAGGACTCCTTGCCTGACCGTCTTATCGCTAACGGATGCCGGTCCCGGCGGTTCCCGTACCGATGGCCGCTCTGCCGCCGAAAGCTTCCGACCACAACGCGGCGGCCGAGATGCGCCCGCGAAACGCATCCACTTCTTGCGGCCTTTGACCGCAGCCCTGCCGCTTATTTTCCTACCGGGGCTGTAAGCCATTTCACATGCGGCGAGCCGGCGACCTGCCACATTTGCGCAGATCACGCTGGAGTTACGCACGCCCTGATCACGGCGCCTGGTTCATTTCGACTTACACGAAGACGCGATAGTTCATCAATTTGCGGGAGCGGAAAATGGTGTCATTCGAGAGTCTCAAAAGCGAATACGAACGGAATTGGGCCAATCTCGAGATCCGGCCTTCACGCCTTGCCGACGCAAATGCAGTCGCACGCAAGGCGCTCAACGGCAAAGCGACCTATCAGCAGATCGAGCGGTTGACCGGCGTCCCCTGGCATTTTGCAGCTCTTTGCCACTATCGCGAATCCAACTTCGACTTCGACACCTATCTCGGCAACGGCGAGTCGCTTCATCGCGTGACGACCATCGTTCCAAAAGGGCGCGGTCCGTTTGCCACATTCGTGGACGGCGCCGTGGACGCGTTCAGAATCGAAAATTTCATCGGCGCCCAGGACTGGGGTATCGCGCGGATGTTGTACCGGCTCGAGGCATTCAACGGCTTCGGCTATCACGTCAAGGGCTGCAATTCGCCCTATCTCTATGGCGGCTCGACACTGTACGGCCCGCCCGAGGCGAGGGCGGGCAAATTCGTCCGCGACCACGTGTTCGACCCGAACCACGTCGATTCTCAGCTGGGCACTGCGGTAATCCTGCATGCGATGACGTCGCTCGATTCCTCGATCACCCTCGACGGCAGTCCAGCCATTGCGAGCCGTTGCGAACCCGACGACGATATGGCGTCGTCGGTCCTTCTCATGCAGCGGACACTCAACAAGCTCGGCGCCAATCCGCCGCTCGATGAAGACGGCATCAGCGGACCGAAAACGAAGGCGGCGGTCTCGCAATTTCAGCAACGGAACGGCCTCCAGGACACTGGCCTCCTCGACGGAACGACGATTGCCGCCATCACGCGCGCGGAGGCACAACCGGTTCAGCGGCCAAACGTCGATCTGTCCCAGATCCTGAAGCGACTGGACGGCATCTCGCTGGCCGCGCAGTCAGGAGCGGCAGGCAGGGCATCGGGAGGCACGGCGTCGGGGGGCACTACCTCGGGAGGGCAATCTGTCGAGCTGTCTCAAATTCTGAGCCGGCTGGAAAATCTCGCGCAGCTCGTTCAGTCGGGCGGCGCGATGCCAGTTGGGACAACGCCGATCGCGACCCCACCGATCGGGGCGACACCCGGAGGTCAGTCTCTCCAGCTATCTCAGATCCTGAACCGAGTGGAGAGCCTCGCACAGGTCTTGCAGCCAGGAGGAACAAGCCCTGGAGGTACAACGCCGGCAGGCAACGATACGGTCAGCGTACTCGGACGACTCCTTTCTGTCTTCGGTAAGACAGCGTCCGGAACGACCGCGGCGACGAATCCCGTTCCCGCCGATCAACTCAAGCAGGTGGTCGACCTGCTCAGTGCTCTGCTCAGCAACAAGCCCGTTCTTGGCCAGGTCAACGGCGCTCTCGGCGACACCATCGGCAATCTCCTGAACGGCAAGAAGACCGCGCTCGGCATCGGCGGCTCGCTCATCACCGCGCTGCTCTCGGCCGTGACGGCGAGCCCGAATGCGGGCGGCCTTGCCGGGCTGTTCGGGACGATCGCGTCGGCGGTGCCGGGGCTCAGCCAATTCGCTCTCCCGATCTCCCTGGCGCTCACAGCATGGGGCGTGCTCGGCAAGATGGAGAAATGGGCGCAAGGCACCGCGCCCCCGCCGAAACCGTCGACCTGACCACGGCCACCGCGCAATTGCGGCAGCGCGAGCCTCAAGCCGTGCCGTCCGCATCGGCAATGGCTGCCGCACGTCGTTCCATCAACGCGCGCTCTCGCGCATTGGTGGCAAGACGGGCGGCGGTCTCGAACGCTACGCGCGCCTCGGCGAAGCGGCCGAGCTTCTGCAGGAGGTCGCCGCGGACAGAATGGAGATGGTGATAGGCCCTGAGCGCCGGCTCGTCCACGATCAGGTCCACGAGATCGAGCCCGACCTGCGGCCCTTCGGCCATGCCAAGCGCGACCGCCCGGTTGAGCTCGATCACCGCCGAGCGCACCTGCGTCGCAAGCTGGCCATAGAGCTCCGCGATGCGCCGCCAGTCCGTGGCTGCGGCTGTCTCCGCCGTCGCGTGACACGCGACGATCATGGCCTGTAGCGTGTAGAACCCGCCGGCACCGCCGAGCTCGCGCGCGCGACCGAGCGCTCGAAGGCCGTCGCCGATCTGGCGCCGGTCCCAGAGCCTGCGATCCTGGTCCATGAGCAGGATGGGCTCGCCATCGACGCCCGTGCGCGCCCATTTCCGCGCGGCATTCAGCTCCATCAGCGCCATAAGACCGTGCACCTCGGGCTCGAGGGGCGCCAACCCGACCAGCACCCGCCCCATGCGCAGAGCCTCGTCGCAGAGCTGCGGCCGCAGCCACTCCTCGCCGCGCGAGGCCGCGTAGCCCTCGTTAAAGATGAGATAGACGACCTCGAGCACCGAGGCGAGACGCTCGGAAAGCGCCTCCCCACTTGGGGTCTCGTAGGTGAGGCCCGACTGCGAGAGCGTGCGCTTGGCGCGGACGACGCGTTGGGCGATGGTTGCCTCCGTGACCAGGAAGGCGCGCGCGATCTCGTCGGTGGTCAGGCCGCAGATCATGCGCAACGCCAGCGCCGCGCGGGCCTGCCGCGGCAACAACGGATGACAAGCCGTGAAGATCAGCCGCAGCCATTCGTCACCAATGTCGTCGTCGAGGGCGGTGTCGAAATCCGGCATCGCTTCCTGCTCCAGCATCAGGTCGCGCGTCAGCACATCATGCTTGCGGGTGAGCATTTTTGCCCGGCGCAAATGATCGAGCGCACGGCGCTTGGCAGTCGCAACCAGCCACGCGCCGGGATTATCCGGCACCCCGCTGAGCGGCCAGGCTTCCAGCGCGGCGACCAGTGCATCCTGGGTCAATTCCTCCGCGAGCGTCACGTCCCGCAGCATACGCGACAGCGTCGCGATCAGCCGCGGCTGCACGACGCGCCAGGCGGCACGAATCGCGCGATCGATGTCGGCGGCGGTCATCGCCGCCGATTGAGGCGAATGGTGGTGTCCATCAGGCGCGGGCGGCCACCCTGGAATGCGCGTCGATCTGGCAGGCCCCGTCCACGCCCGGTGTCGCGAATGCCCGCAATTCGCAGGTACCGTCCCAACCAGGCATGTGATCGAGATGCAATTGCATGAATTCCTTCGCCATGGCCACGGCCTCCTCCTTGTCGCGCAGCTCGAAAATGGCATAGCCGCCGATCACTTCCTTGGCCTCGATGAAAGGACCGTCGATGACGCTGAGTTCGCCATCGAGGATCCGCACCCGTGCACCGGTCGCAAGCGGCATCAGGCCGCCATTGTCGATCATTCGACCGGCCTTGATCTCCCGCTCGGATATTTTCTGCATGGCCTCCATTAGCGCCGGGGTCGGGCCAGCCATCGGGTGGCTGGAGGTGACGATGTACATGAATCGCATGAAAAACTCCCTTGGCGCGAGCAGCAACCGCTCCGGCCGCAAACCGGCTCGCTATGGATGTGACGATTGAGCCTCGGCCGAATCGACACCGACCGGAAAGAATTATTGCCGGAGCATGATCAAGGGATCGGCGGTATCAGGGACACGCCGCCACTGCGCGTTGTCATCGGCCTCGAACTGCCAGGTCTCGCCCGATTTCGACATCAGGATGATCTGGCCGCGCTCGAGCCGCCATTGCGTCGGGTTGAACTGCGCGATGGCCCCATCGCATTTCGGCTTGAGGAAGACCTGAAAATTGTCCGGGCCCGCCTCGGTGTTGGTCAGCGTCAGCCCGCAGACCGGCTGGCCATTGCCGCGGACCATCGACCAGTCCCCGATCATCTCGTCCATCGATTTCGCCATTGAGCGGGCGGCGGCGAGATCCTGCAGGATGTAGACGCCCTCGCCCTGCCGCAGGCCCTCGAAGAGGCCGGCCTCGACCTCGGTGAAGTCGATCACGGCCTCACCTCTCGCATCCTGCAAACGAACGATGTCGAGACCCCTCACGCTCCAGGCGACGATGTCCTTGGTGAAGGGCAGCGCAGTCTTGCAGGCCGGCTCCAGCTCCAGCTTGAAGCCATGACCCGCCGCATCGCCCTTGAGCGTGACGACGCAGGTCTTGCTACGCTCGGTGGTCGAAAGCTCCCACTGCCCGACCATCTCCTTCTTCAGGGTCGTCGCATCCTGCGCACGCGCAGGGCTCGTCGCGGCAGCACATACCGCGATCAGAAGTGCAGCGACCCGAAGAGCGATCATCAGCGCCCCTTGACCGGCGTTTCCGAAACCGGCGTCAACGGCGCCTTGCCGGCGAACCACGCCTTGAGATTGTCGACGACGAGCTGGTCCATCGCGTTGCGCGTCACCACCGAGGCCGAGCCGATATGCGGGAGCAGCACGACGTTCTGCATGGTCTTGAGCTCGTCCGGCACATTCGGTTCGGCCGCGAACACGTCGAGGCCGGCGGCGAGGATGGTGCCGGACTTGAGCGCCTGGACCAGCGCCGGCTCGTCGACCACGGAGCCGCGCGCGACGTTGACCAGCACACCGCGCGGGCCGAGCGCCTTCAGCACCTCGGCATTGATCATTTTGTTGGTGCTGGCGCCGCCGGGCACGATCACCATCAGCGTGTCCACCGCCTTCGCCATCTCGATCAGGTCGGGGTAGTGCTTGTAGGTGACGTCCTTGGACGGATTACGCGAATGGTAAACCACCGGCACCAGCGAGGCATCGAGCCGGCGCGCGATCGCCTGGCCAATCCGTCCCATGCCGACGATGCCGACCTTGCGGTCGCGCAGCGAGCCGACGCTGAGCGGATAGTTCTGCGTCTGCCAGAGACCGGAGCGCACGTAGCGGTCGGCCTTGATGAATTCGCGCAAGGTGGAGATCAGGAGGCCCATCGCAACGTCGGCGACCTCTTCGGTCAGCACGTCGGGCGTGTTGGTGACGACAATGTTGTGCTCGGCGGCGTATTTGGCGTCGATATGATCGTAGCCGACGCCGAAGCTCGCCACCATCTCAAGCTTCGGCAGTTGCGACAACGAATCCTTGTCGGCGCGTACGGTGTGATAGGTCACCGCCACGCCGCGGATCTTCTCGCGGGCGGCGGGCGTCAGCCGCTCGAGATCGGCGCGCGTCTCGGCCTTGTGCACGACGAAATGATCGGAAAAACCGTTCTCGAGGATCGGCCGCACCGGCCCATAGATCAAAAGGTCGATCTTTTCGGACGAAATCGAACCGGTGGTCATCAGCTTTCCTTTCCAAGCGCACTTTCATGCCAGCGCCGCAGTACCAAGTGCGAAATTAGCGCCAGCATCCCATAGATGACAATCCCGGCCAGCGACAGCAAAAGCAGCGCCGCGAACATGCGGGGTATGTTGAGGCGATAGCCTGACTCGGCGATCCTGTAGGCGAGCCCGGAGCCGGCGCCGGCGGTGCCCGCCGCGATCTCGGCCACCACCGCGCCGATCAGCGACAGGCCGCCGGCGATGCGCAGGCCGCCGAGAATATAGGGCAGCGCTGCCGGCAGCTTTAGAAGGCGCAGGGTTTGCGGCGGCGAGGCGCCGTAGAGCTGGAACAACCCGGCGAGATTGCGATCGACCGAATTCAGCCCGAGCGTGGTGTTGGACAGCACCGGGAAAAAGGCGACGATGAAGGCGCAGACGACGACGGCGGTCTGCTGCTCGAGGTAGATCAGGAGCAGCGGCGCGATCGCGATCACCGGCGTTACCTGGAGGACCACGGCATAGGGGAATAGCGAATATTCCACCCATTTCGACTGGTTGAACAGCAGTGCCAGCGCGATGCCGCCGATGCTGGCGGCGACAAAACCTTCAAGCGTGGTTGCAAGCGTGGTGGCGAGCGATTGTGACAGTACCGCCCAGTCCTTGATCAGCGTCAGGAAGATGACGGAGGGGGCCGGCAGCACGTAAGGCGGGATGTCCTTGATGCGGACCACGAGTTCCCAGGCCGCGAGGCCCGCGGCGAACACGATGACAGGAAGCAAGAAGCGCATCGCGCGTTGCGCGCCGGTCGGCCTGGTGGTGACGGTAGCTTGCGCGTTCATAGCGTCGACTGCCCCGAATAGGACGGCGCGAGCGCAGCCGAGACTTTCCGGCAATAATCGGAATAGGCGGCCGAGGTGCGAAACTCCTCGCCGCGCGGCTCGACCGTCTCGATGCGGATATCGGCCTGGATACGGCCGGGCCGCGCCGTCATGACCACGACGCGCTGCGACAGGTAGACCGATTCGAATACCGAATGGGTGACGAAGATGATGGTCTTGCCAAGCCCCCGCCACAGCGCGAGCAAATCATTGTTGAGACGGAAGCGCGTGATCTCGTCGAGCGCCGCGAACGGCTCATCCATCAGGAGGATGTCCGGATCGGTGACGAGCGCACGCGCCAGCGACACCCGCATCTTCATGCCGCCGGACAATTCGCGCGGAAAGGCATCGGCGAAATCGGCAAGCCCGACGCTGGCCAGCGCCTCATCGACGCGCGCGCGGGCTTCGGGCTTCGACACGCGCGCAAGCTTCAGTGGCAGGCGCACGTTTTCGCGCACGCTGGTCCAGGGCATCAGCGTCGGCTCCTGGAACACGAAGCCGATGCCATGACCCGGCTGCACCTCGCCCCGATGGCGCGCCACGCGCACCGTACCTGACGACGGCGCACTGAGCCCGGCAATGAGACGTAGCGCTGTCGACTTGCCGCAGCCGGACGGACCGAGCAGCGAGATGAATTCGCCCTTGCGCACGGCGAGATCGATCGGGCCGAGCGCCATGACGCCGTTGTCGTAAGTCTTCGTCACGCCGCGCAGGCTGACGGCGAGAGCCGTCAGTCCGGCCTCGCCCCCGGACGAGGTTTTGACTGGTGACATGGACCTTGCGCTAAGGCTTGCTCGGGCGCAGCTCGACGCCGACGCCCTTGTTGACGAAGCGGAGCGTATACGACTTGCGGAAGTCGAGATCGGGCTTCACGACGCCCGCTTTGACCATCTTATTGAAGAAGGAGGTGTAGCGATCGTCGCTCATCGCACCGATGCCGTTCTTCAACGACTCGCCGGAATCCACGATGCCGTATTCCTTCATCTTGGCGACGGAATAGGCGAGCAGCTCGTCGGTCATCTCCGGATTGAGTTGCTTGATCATTGCATTGCCGGCGGAATTGTCGCCGTAGATGTAATTGTACCAGCCGATCATCGAGGCATCGACGAAGCGCTGCACCAGGTCGGGCTTCTTCTCGACCACGTCGCGGCGGGTCTCGATCAGGGTCGAATAGGTGTTGAAGCCGGAATCGGCGAGCAGCAATACGTTCGGCTTGAAGCCGGCCGCCTTCTCGACCGCGAAGGGCTCGGAGGTGACATAGCCCTGCATCGCGCTCTTCGGATTGGCGATGAAGGGCTGCGGATTGAAATTATAGGGCCGCACGTTCTTCTCGCTGAAACCATATTCGGACTTCAACCACTGGAAGTAGCTGGTCATGCCCTCCTTGGAGACGAACAGCGTCAGCGGCTTGAGGTCCTCGATCTTGGTGACCTTTGCATCGGGCTGCGTCAGCATCACCTGCGGATCCTTCTGGAAGATCGCGGCGATCGTCACGACCGGGACGTTGTTCGCCACCGCGTCGAACGACATCAGCGTGTTCGCGGCCATGAAGAAGTCGATCTTGCCGGCGATCAGCAGCATCCGGTTGTTCTCGTTCGGACCGCCGGGGACGATGGTGACGTCGAGCCCGTAGCGCTTATAGGTGCCGTCGGCGACAGCCTGGAAGAAGCCGCCATGCTCGGCCTCGGCGACCCAGTTGGTGCCGAAGGTGACCTTGTCCAGCGTCTCGGCGCACGCCGGCGCGACCGAGACGAAAGCGGCCATCAAGCCCGCCGTTAACGCTTGCCGCAGATGAGAGGGGGGTCATAATGGCACTCCGTCGATCGCTTCTAGCCCAATCGCTTCTGGCTCATGTGAAAGCAACGCGATAAAACCGCAAGAAGTTCGGGGACGCGAGCCGGCCTGGCCCGCGTCCCCTGATAACCCCAAACTACGTTACAAATTCGGGCAAAGAAACCTCGATGATGCCTTCCCGCGACTGGACCGAGATCCGCTGGGCCGATGCGACCCTTGCGGACGTGTCGCGCTGGATCGCGGTGCTGCCGCTGGCGGCGACGGAGCAACATGGCCCGCATCTGCCGCTCGAAACCGACGTGCTGATCGCGGACGCCTATCTGGCCCGCGTGCGCGAGGTGCTGCCCGCGCACGTTCCGGCGACGTTCCTGCCCGTCGAACCCGTCGGGATTTCCACCGAGCATATCGACTATCCGGGCACGCTGACGCTGCCGACCGACGTCGCGCTGAAGCGATGGACCAAGATCGGCGAGGACGTCGCGCGGCGCGGTGTGAGGAAGCTCGTCATCATCACCAGCCATGGCGGCAACAGCGCGGCAATGATGCTGGCGGCGCAGGATCTGCGCGCACATCACAAGCTGTTCGTGGTGACGACGTCATGGTCGCGCCTGTCGGGCGCGGACAGATTGTTCCCAGCCGACGAAGTGCGCCACGGCATTCACGGCGGCGCGGTCGAAACCTCGATCATGCTGGCGCGCTATCCCGATCAGGTGCGCGAGGATGCGATCGCGGATTTTCCCGCGAGCAGCATCGCGCTGGAGAAGCAGTATCGCTGGCTGTCGACGCAGCGGCCCGCACCCTTCGCCTGGCAGGCGCAGGACCTCCACGCCAGCGGCGCGGTTGGCAATGCCACGCTGGCCGTGGCTGAGAAGGGCGAGCAGCTGATCGACCAAGGCGCCCGTGCCTTCTGCGAGCTGCTGACTGAAGTCGATAACTTCGACGTGAACAGGCTCGCCAGGGGACCGCTCGGCTAGCCCGCATCCTCCTGAAGTTATTCAGGAAAGAGCCGATCTCGATGGCCGCATTCCCCGGATTCGAACCGGACCCGAAGAGCCTCCGTCCAATTGGGCACGCGGGCCACAACGGACCGCCTCAACCCGGATGGAGTTTCGAATGTCGATCAAGACCAGGATTGCCGCCGTCGCTCTCGCTGCCCTCGCCGTGACCGGCAGCATCGTGTCCACCACCTCGCAGGCCGAAGCCAAGCAGCCCGGCTGGGTCTGGGGTGTCGGTGCCGGCATCGCCACCGCCGCTGTGGTCGGCTCCGCGATCGCCGCCAGCAACGATCCCTATTACTACGGCTATCACCGCTGCGGCTGGGTCGCCCAATACAACGCCTTCGGCCAGTACGTCGGCCGCGTTCGTACCTGCTACTGATTTGAGTACCTGAGGCCGATCTCACGTGGATCCTGCGTCCGGCATGGGCGCCTCATCCACCCCGTGCCGTGCCCCCGACCCGCCCGGTTGTCCCCCCCGGGCGGGTCATCCATTTTGGGCACCCGGAATTTGTTGCAGTCCCGTCACATAAGGATGCGAACCATCGCCTGCGGCAAACCGCACCAGTTGCTATTGCGAATTAATCGCAATAAGGTTCGCAACAGGCATAGGGACTTGGCAACAACCTGCGAAGACAGCGCGTCGAACGGAGATCATCTCGTCCGATCGCGTGAACAGCCAGGACCGTGGTGACAGGGCCGCCGCGAATCGGCAGGGATAGCGCGGGCGGGTGGAATCCATTCGCGTTTGGGGGCGTGCGTTTTGACGTTAAGAGGTCACCAATTCCGGCATTTGCGGACGGCCGCGGCGATCGCCGCGGGCGTGCTGGCGTTGCCGGGCGCGGGCTCTGCGGCCGACCTGCCGCTGAAGGCACGCGCGGCGAAGACCCTCTACGACTGGACCGGCTTCTACGTCGGCGGCCATTTCGGCTACGGCGATGCGAGCTTCGGACCCGGCACCAACCCACTGCCCTTGCAGGGCGCAGTTTTGCCGCACAGCGCAACCGGTTTTAGCGGCGGCTATCAGCTCGGCTATAATCGCCAGCTCGCAAACCGCGTCGTGCTCGGCGTCGAAGCGGACGCGACGTTCACCAGCCCGCAGGATACGCCGGCGCTGGGACGGGACCCTCAACCCTTCAACACCACCATCGACTACGTCGGCACGGTGCGCGGCCGCATCGGGTATGCGTTCGGCCGCTTGATGCCTTATGTCACTGGCGGCTTCGCCTGGGGGCACACCCATATCGACATCGATCCCCCCCCGCGGCGACATCATCGGGCGTCGCGGACACTACCAGACGGGGTGGACAGCCGGACTTGGTCTCGAATACGCGGTCAGCGGCAACTGGACCGCAAAGGCCGAGTACGAATATGTCGACTTGTCTGGTCGGACCTATGATCTAAGCGGCTTCGGCCTCAACAATGTCAACGTCGAGCCGCGCGTCCATCTCTTCAAGCTCGGCCTGAACTATCAATTCGGCGACACGCCGTGGATCCCCCCCCGTCGACGGCAAGACGAAACTGCCGGAATCCAGCGACTGGAATGTCCACGCGCAGACGACGTTCCTGCCACAGGGCTACGGACCGATCCACTCGCCTTATGCAGGTCCGCAAAGCCTTCCCGGCGGCGGCCAGCTGCAGGCGACGTGGACAACGACGGCCTTCCTGGGCGCGCGGCTTTGGGACGGCGGTGAGTTCTATTTCAACCCCGAGCTCGCGCAGGGCTTCGGTCTCAACGGCACGCTCGGACTTGCGGGCTTCCCCAATGGCGAGGCACAGAAGGCCGGCGCAGCATTCCCGAAGATTAGGGCGCAGCGCTACTATCTGAAGCAAACCTTCGGGCTGGGCGGCGAGCAGGAAGAGGTTGCCGACGCCCCGAACCAGCTTGCCGGCAAGCGCGACATCGATCGCGTCACGCTGGTTGTCGGCCGCTTCGCAATCGGCGACTTCTTCGACGGCAATTCCTACGCCAAGGACCCGCGCGCCGATTTCATGAACTGGGCGATGTGGGCGTCCGCGGCCTACGATTTCCCCGCCGACCTGCCCGGCTACACCCGCGGTGCCGTCGTCGAGTTCAACCGCAAGGATTGGGCTGTACGCGCCGGCCTGTTCCAGGTCCCTGACGCTCCCAACAGCGACGTGCTGAACTTCAAGACCGGCGGCGCCGTCGTCGAGTTCGAGGAACGTCATTCCATCTTCGATCAGCCCGGCAAATTGCGCGTCGGCGCCTTCGCCAACAGTGGCAACACCGCGAACTACCGCGAGGTGCTGGATCTTGCCGCGGCCAATCCGGCGCTCGACATCAACGACATCGCCACTGCAACCCAGCGCGACCGGCCCAAATACGGCTTCTACGTCAATCTCGAGCAGCAGATCGTCAACGACGTCGGACTGTTCGCCCGCGCGAGCTGGAATGACGGCCAGAACCAGATTCTGTCCTTCACCGACATCGACCGTAGCGTCTCCAGCGGCCTGTCGATCAAGGGAAGCCGCTGGGGACGGCCGGACGATACGGTCGGCATCGGTGGCGCCATCAACGGCCTGTCGGCCGCACATCGCGATTTCCTTGCTGCCGGCGGCATGGGTCTCCTGATCGGCGACGGCCAGCTCAACTACAGACACGAGCGCATCCTCGAGGCCTACTACGCCTATTCGGTGATGAAGAACGTAACGCTCACTGCCGACTATCAATTGATCACAAACCCGGCCTATAACGCCGACCGCGGGCCGGTCTCCATCTTCTCAGGCCGACTGCACGCCGAGTTCTAAGCCCAAGGGCGGGCCTCATGAAGCCGAGAGACATCCGCACGGCCGCGATCGGCCGGGCGCTGCGCCCCAATGTCTGGGATGCCGTGGCACTGATCCTGGTGATCGGCGCCATGGTGCTGATCGTGTATGGCGGCGAGCAGACCACCGCGCCGCTGTCCGAGCTGGAACGCACCCCGGTCTCGCTCGATCCGGCAAACCTGCCGCTCTACGCGCTGCGCACCGTCCTGCGGATGCTGCTCGCAATCGTTTGCTCGACCGTCTTCACCTTCGTCTACGCGGCGATCGCCGCCAAGAGCCGGCGCGCGGAGATGGTGATGATCCCGGTGCTGGACATCCTCCAGTCCGTGCCGATCCTGGGCTTCCTGACCTTCACCGTCGTGTTCTTCATGAACTTGTTTCCGGGCCAGGTGCTCGGCGCCGAGCTCGCCTCGGTGTTCGCGATCTTCACGAGCCAGGCCTGGAACATGACTTTCAGCATGTACCAGTCCATGCGCAACGTGCCCAAGGACCTGGAAGAGGCCACGCAGAGCTTTCATTTGTCGGGCTGGCAGCGCTTCTGGCGTCTCGACGTACCCTTCGCGATGCCCGGACTGATCTGGAACGCGATGATGTCGATGTCGGGTGGCTGGTTCTTCGTGGTTGCTTCGGAAGCGATCACCGTCGGCAACACCACGGTGACCTTGCCGGGCGTCGGCTCCTATGTCGCGCTGGCGATCCAGCAGCGGGATTTGCCGGCGATCTTCTACGCCATGCTGACGATGCTGCTGGTCATCATCGCCTACGATCAATTGCTGTTCCGGCCCATCATTGCCTGGGCCGATAAATTCCGCTTCGAGCAGACGGCTTCGGGTGATGCTCCCACCTCCTGGATGCTCGACCTGTTTCGCCGGACCCGGGCTCTGCGTGCCGTTACGCTGCCCTTCTCCGCCGTCAATCGCGCGGTCTCGAATTTGCAGATCTCGCTACCCAAACCGGGACCGTCAGTGAAGAACAGCAGCCAGCCGTCGCGACTGATCGACGGACTTTGGGGTGCTGTCATCCTCGCAGGTACGGCCTACGCCGCCTGGCTGACTTATCGCTATCTCTCGGCCAGTCTTAGCCTGCCGGATATCGTCATCGTGATCCGCGACGGGCTGATCACGCTGCTGCGCGTCATCGTCCTGATCAGCCTCGCAAGCCTGATCTGGGTGCCTATCGGCGTGTGGATCGGACTTCGTCCGAAGCTGTCAGAACGCATCCAGCCGCTGGCCCAGTTCTTGGCCGCGTTTCCCGCCAATCTGGCCTTTCCCGTCTTCGTCGTTGCCATCGTCAGCCTCAAGCTCAATCCAAATGTCTGGCTGAGCCCGCTGATGATCCTGGGCACGCAATGGTACGTCCTGTTCAATGTCATCGCCGGCGCCAGCGCCTTTCCGAGCGATTTGCGCGAGGCTGCGAGCAGCTTCCACCTCGGCGGATGGCGGTGGTGGTTCAAGGTGATCCTGCCCGGCATCTTCCCCTATTATGTCACCGGCGCGATCACCGCTTCCGGTGGCTCCTGGAACGCCTCGATTGTCGCCGAGGTCGCAAGCTGGGGCGACACCCATCTGAATGCCACCGGGCTCGGCGCCTATATCGCGTCAGCGACGGAAGCCGGCGACTTCCCTCGCGTTGTTCTCGGAATCGCCACGATGTGCATTCTGGTGACGCTGTTCAATCGTCTGGTCTGGCGACCGCTCTACGCGTTCGGCGAACGCCGCCTGCGGCTCGGCTGACGAGGAGACCATCATGCTCGATCAATCCCCTGCGCTCATCGATATCCGTGGTGTCTGCCGGTCCTTTCCGAAGGGCAGCGGTGAGGAATTGCTGGTGCTGGAAAAGGTCGATCTGACGATCCGCTCCGGCGAGATCGTCGGACTGCTCGGCCGCTCGGGGTCCGGCAAATCCACTCTCCTGCGGATCATTGCCGGCCTGGTGAGCCCGTCTTCGGGTCAGGCAACTTGCCGGGGCCAGACCATTATCGGGCCGCCGAACGGCGTTGCCATGGTGTTCCAGTCATTCGCGCTGTTTCCCTGGCTGACGGTGCTGCAAAACGTCGAGCTCGGGCTGGAAGCGCTCGGCGTCGATGCCACCGAGCGGCGAACGCGCGCGCTGGCGGCGATCGACTTGATCGGCCTCGACGGCTTCGAGTCGGCCTTCCCCAAGGAGCTGTCGGGCGGCATGCGCCAGCGCGTCGGCTTTGCGCGGGCGCTGGTCGTGCATCCGGACTTGCTGTTGATGGACGAGCCGTTTTCGGCGCTCGATGTGCTGACCGCCGAGACGCTGCGGACCGATTTGATCGACCTCTGGATGGAAGGCCGCCTGCCGATCAAGTCGATCCTCATGGTGACGCACAATATCGAGGAGGCGGTGCTGATGTGCGATCGCATCCTGGTGTTCTCGTCGAATCCGGGTCGTGTTGCTGCGGAGATCAAGGTCGAGCTGCACCATCCGCGCAACCGGCTCGACCCGCACTTCCGTCAGCTTGTCGACAGCATCTATGCGCGTATGACCCAGCGCGCGGAGCCCAAGGCGCCCTCCGTCGAGGGCATCCCCCGGCTCCGGCGTCGGCATGCCCCTGCACCACGTGTCGTCCAACGTGCTGTCCGGCCTGATCGAGACGCTGGCGGGACCGCCCTATCACGGACATGCCGACCTGCCGGTGCTCGCAAGCCAACTCCAGCTCGAGGCCGACGAGATCCTCCACCTTGGCGAATCCCTCCAGCTCCTGCGCTTTGCCCAGCTCAGCGAAGGCGACCTGATGCTCACGGAGGCCGGCAAACACTTCGCCAATCTCGAGACCGATGCCCGCAAGAAGCTGTTCGCCGAACATCTCGTCACCTACGTGCCGGTGATGGGATTGATCCGCCGCGTGCTCGACGATCGTCCCTCCCATACCGCGCCCGCGGCGCGGTTCCGCAACGAGCTCGAAGACTACATGTCCGAGGACTATGCGGACGAGACGCTGAAGACGGTGGTGTCCTGGGGCCGTTATGCCGAACTGTTCGCCTATGACGAGCAGTCCGAGACGTTCAGCCTGGAAAACCCCGGCGAGAGCGGCTGAACCGCGCCTGCGACAATTTGGTCGGAACCGGGCAAACCGCGTATCAAGTTCATATATAAAGGGTTCGGTCCGGCGTCCGCCGGGCCGATACCTTTCCATTGCGCACAATGTTGTCCGTCGAACTCATCATCGTTGTCGTCCTGATCGTCATCAACGGCCTGTTGTCCATGTCCGAGCTGGCCGTCGTCTCGTCCCGCCCGGCCCGGCTCTCGCTGCTTGCCGCCAAGGGCGTGCGCGGCGCCGAGCGGGCGCTGACGCTGGCCGCCGACCCCGGAAAGTTTCTCTCGACGGTGCAGATCGGCATCACGCTGGTCGGCGTGCTCTCGGGCGCGTTCTCCGGCGCGACGCTCGGGCAGCGGCTGACACAATGGCTGGTCGAGCTCGGCCTGTCCTCGGGCATTGCCGACATCGTCGGCGTCGGCATCGTCGTCACGCTCATCACCTATGCGACGCTGATCGTCGGCGAGCTGGTGCCGAAACAGGTGGCGCTGCGCGACCCCGAAAGCATCGCGGTCAAGGTCGCGCCCGCGATGCATGTTCTGGCGCGGATCTCGCTGCCGCTCGTGTTTCTTCTCGATGTCTCCGGCAAGCTGATCCTCACGCTGCTCGGCCGCGGTGGCAAGGCCGAGGAGAAGGTCTCGGAGGACGAGATCCATCACCTCGTCAGCGAAGCCGAAAGCGCGGGCGTGCTCGAGCCCGGCGAGAAGGAGATGATCGCCGGCGTGATGCGGCTCGGCGACCGTCCGGTCGGCGCGGTGATGACGCCGCGCACCGATGTCGACGAGATCGACCTGAACGATGCGCCGGAGGCCATTCGCGAGATCATCGTCAAGAGCCCGCATTCACGCTTTCCCGTCTCGGACGGCGATCGCGACAAGCCGATCGGCGTGCTCCAGGCCAAGGACCTGCTGATCGCCTATATGAATGAACGCACGCCGGATCTGCGAGCCCTCGTGCGCGAAGCGCCCGGCATTCCGGCGTCGGCAGATGCCCGCGACGTGCTGGCCATCCTGAAAGTTGCTCCCGTTCACGCCGGTCTCGTCTACGACGAGTACGGTGCCTTCGAAGGTATTGTGACTGCCGCCGACATCCTCGAGTCGATCGTCGGCGCCTTCCATTCCGAGGAAGGGCCGCCGGAGCCGGCCTATGTCAGGCGCGCCGACGGCTCGCTGCTGATCTCCGGCTGGATGCCGGTCGACGAGTTTGGCGAATTGCTCGGCATCGAGCTGCCACCGCACCGTTACAACACGGTGGCGGGCCTGGTGCTGCAACAATTCAGCATGCTGCCCAACGTCGGCGATGCCTTCGACTTCGGCGACTGGCACATCGAGGTCGTCGATCTCGACGGACGAAGGATCGACAAGATTTTAGCGAGCCGGCGGGGCGAGATAGAGACGGGATGAGCTAATCGGCGTGAGTTGTGCGCGCGAAACTCTCTCTACGTGTCGTCCCGGACAAGCGAAGCGCAGATCTACCGTGTTGTCTGTCAAGAGGGTCGACCGACTGTAAGGATGCAGCATCGTGCTCGGCCGTCAAGGCTGCATGCGCCCCGCCTTCAGCGGTGGCCTGCGGCCAGCCTTGACGGCCTGCGCCCGATGCCGCCATCGGCTGCCGTGATCGACGCGCTACCCTGCCGCAGCCGCGGTTGACGTTTGCGCCGTCGCATCCCGCAGTCGCGCGTTCAGCCGCACCAGCATTTTGCGCATCACGGCCACCATGATCACCTTGCCGGGCTTGCCATGGGCCCGCAG
>NZ_LGHM01000089.1 GCF_001908185.1 Bradyrhizobium sp. AS23.2 | reverse complement strand
AAGCGGTCGGCCGGCGGTCGCGGGCTGCTGTTGGGCGGTGTACCCGGCGTGCAGCCGGCACGCGTCGTCGTGCTCGGCGGCGGGGTGGTGGGAACGCAGGCCGCGCGCATGGCCGCCGGCCTTGGCGCGGAGGTCACCGTGATCGACCGCTCTATACCCCGGCTGCGCGAACTGGATGATCTCTTTATCGGGCGGGTGCGTACCCGCTTCTCGACGATCGAGTCGGTCGAGGAAGAGGTGTTCAATGCGGACGTCGTGATCGGCGCGGTGCTGGTGCCCGGCGCCAGCGCGCCCAAGCTCGTCACGCGGGCGATGCTGAAATCGATGCGGCCGGGCGCCGTGCTGGTCGACGTCGCGATCGACCAGGGCGGTTGCTTCGAGACCTCGCATTCGACCACACATACGGATCCGACCTACGAAGTCGACGGCGTCGTACATTATTGCGTCGCCAACATGCCGGGCGCAGTGCCAGTGACATCGAGCCAGGCCCTGAACAATGCGACGCTGCCGTTTGGCCTGATGCTCGCCGAAAAGGGCTTTGCTGCGGTCCTGGAAAACCCGCATTTGCGCGACGGACTGAACGTCCATCGCGGCCGCATTACCAACCAGGCGGTGGCGGAAAGCCTCGGGCTGGAATTTGCGCCGGTCGAGAGCGGGCTCGCGGCGTAGAGGCGCCGCCTACGCCGGCTTGCGGTGGCGGCTGCCGAGCGCGGCTTCGATCGTCTCGGGCTTCTCGATACGCTCGATCAGCATGTCGATGCGGTCGCCGCCCCAGAACAGCTCGCCGTTGAACACCATGGTCGGGACGCCGAACACGCCGAGCGCCTCGGCCTCGTCGATGATGCGGTCGTGCTCGGCGCGGGCAGGGCCGTGGACGTAGCGTTCGAATTCGGTTGCGGAGCCGCCGCACGATGTGATGACACCGGTGATCTCGGCGAGATCGTCGATCTCCAGGTCATGGCTCCAGAAACGGCGGAACACCGCGTCGTGGTAGGGGCGGAAGAAGCCGTGCCGTTGGGCAAACAGCATGCCGACGCTGGAATGGAAGGCGTCGTAGATCCGCCGCGGTCCCTTCATGACCAGCCCTTGCGCATTGGCATAGCGACGGGCGTCCATATAGGCATAGCGCACCTTGCGCCAGAAATGCGGTGTACGTTCCTCCACCGTGCCCATGAATTCGGCAACGCGTAGCGTGTAGGGGAGCCATTCGAGCTCGACACCATGCTTCTCTTCGAGCTCGAACAGCCGCTTGTTCGCCACGAACGCGTAGGGGCTCTTGTAGTCGGTGTAGACGCGAACAACCGGTTTAGACATGGCAAGCTTCCTTTCGGATGTGCGGCGCTGCCTGCCGCAAGCGTGGTGAGAGTGCCCGCTAACCCTACGTCAAGTCCGCGTCGATAAGGGAGTCACGCCTTCGTCAGCTTGTATTGTCGCAGATCCGGATCGTGTGTCATGCGCCAATAGTCCACGAAGCGCCAGGGCATCGCCGAAAATACGCGGCCGCTCGAATTGCGGTAGTAGGTGCTCATGCCGGGATGGGTCCAGATCATGGCCTCATGCTCGGCATCGACCTTCTGGACGTAGTCATCGAGTATGTCCTGACGAACGTCGATGGCGGCGACGCCTTGCTCGATCATGTCGACGAGACAGGCAGAGATGTAGCGGCTCTGGCATTCCGACTGGAAGATGACGCTGCCGCCATGGGCGGGACCCGAGTTGGGTCCGAGCATGCAGAAGAAGTTCGGGAAGCCGGGCACCGTGAGGCCGAGAAATGCGGTCGGGTTGTCGTTGCTCCAGGCTTCACGCAAATCATTGCCGTCGCGGCCGGTGATGTTGAGGCGCGCCGCCATCTCCGTCACCTTGAAGCCGGTCGCGACGATGATGACGTCGGCGGGGCGGTGCTTGCCGTCCACGGTGACGATGCCTTCGCGGTTAAAATGGTCGATCTTGTCGGTGACGAGCTCGACATTCGGCCGCGTCAGCGTCTTGAACCAGTTGTTGTCGAGCAGGATGCGCTTGCCATAGGGCGGGTAGGTCGGCACGCATTTCTCGATCAGGTCTGGCCGGTCCTGCAATTCGGACAGGATGAAGTCGGTCAATTCCTGGCGGTGCCGGTCGTTGCCCTTGTTGACGGCGCGCTCCGGATGCGGCCAGGCCGGATCCTTGCGCAGGAAGGGAAGCAGGCCGTCGCCGTAGCGCCAGAACATGTTGAAGCGGTACCACTGCACATAGAACGGCAGATGTGCAAGCAGCCAGCGCGCCCCCTCCGTGATCGGGTCGGAGTAGCCTTTCACGGGCCGCGCCCACTGCGCGCTGCGCTGATAGACCGTGACCGAGGCGACGCGGCCGGCGATCGACGGCACGAGCTGCATCGCTGTCGCGCCGGTGCCGATCACGGCGACATGCTTGCCGTCTAGATCGATACCTCCAGACCATAGCGCCGAATGCAGGATCGTCCCCTTGAAGTCTTCTTCGCCCTTGAAGTGCGCGCGGGAGGGATCGTTGAGCTGGCCGATGGCAGAGACCAGCGCGTTGGATTCGATGGTTTCCTCGCCGTTCTCAGTCTTGAGCGTGGAGATCCAACGCCGCCTGCCTTCATCCCATCGCGACGATGTCAGCTCGGTGTTGACGCGCAGATGCTTGCGGATGCCGTATTCGTCCGCGACCTTCAGCAGATAGCCGAGCAGTTCCTCGCGCTGGCAGAAGTAGCGCGTCCATGCGTTACGTGAGCCGAACGAATACGAATAGGAATGGTTCGGCGTATCGACGCCGCAGCCGGGATATCGGTTGATCCACCAGGTGCCGCCGAGTTCGTCGTTCTTCTCGACGATGGTGTAGGGGATGCCGAGATGGCCGAGCGCGACGCCGAGCGCGATAGCGCAGACGCCCGCGCCGACGATCAGCACGTGCTGCGCGGCGAGCTTGCCATCCGAGGGACGCGTCGTCCAGCGCGCCTCACGCGGCGCAAAGCCCATCTCCTCGCGCATCAGGGGCGCATATTCCGGCGCGACGTTCTCGCCGAGGCAGGCGCGCATCATCTTCAGCAACAGCTCTTCGCCGGGATCGGTGACGACAGGCTTTGGCGTACCGTCGGCGAAGAGCTTGACCACCGCGGCGCGAACTTCGTCCTGGATCGCCTTCGGAACTCCGGCCTCGGGATCGGGAATGAGGCGGATGTCGCGCTTGGGCAGGTAGGGCGGCTCGAGCCAGCGCTCGTCGCCTGTCATGTGGACCAGCACCATCAGGAGGCAGCGGATGTCGGCTTCCGCGATTGCCGAGGCAAGGTCGAGCGGCTTGCGTGGAGATTCGATGTTCATTGCGTTTCCTGATCTTCGGAGACATTGAAGAGGCCGCGCGTCATCAGCTTGCGATAGGCAGATATGACGTGGTCGGGCACGGCAGTGACGCCGTCGGCCGAATAGGAATAGCGGCGGCTGAGATAGCCGCGCGAGCCCATCAGCATGTGCACGATCGCCTCGAGTTCCTCGTCGCTGTAATTCTCGGTCGCGCCGGCAAGCCGTGCACGGCGCAGGATGCGGACGTAAGCAGTCGAGATGTTGTCCAGATGCTTCTGGTAGCCGATCGGCGCGAAGAATTCGGCTTCGTTGAGGATGCGCAGGAATTCCGGGACCTCACGGATGAAGTCGAAGAAGGCGGCGAAGCGCTCGAGCTCCTGCCGTGCCGCATCGGCGGTGCCGGTGCGGGCGCGGATGAACTCGACCATGTCGATGCCGATCTTCGGCAAGAGCTGTTCGAGCAGTTCCTGGCGGTTCTCGAAGTGATTGTAGAAAGTGCCTTGCGCGACCCCGGCTTCTTCGGTGATGCGGGCGACCGAGGCTTCGGCATAACCGTGCTTGCCGACGATCTTCGTGGCCGCCTCGAATATCTTCTGCTTGGTCCAGGCGTTGCGCTCGACGCGGTTGAGCTTGGTCACCTTGGCGCTCGCGTTCGCTTGCGTCATTCAGAAGTCTCCAGCTCGGCGCGCAGCACGCGCTTGAGAATTTTCCCGCTGGGATTGCGGGGGGAGGCTGTCGCGGATGACGAGCTCTTTCGGCACCTTGAAGCTGGCCAGTCGCGCGCGGCAGTGCTCGGTGAGGGCGGGGAGTTCGAGGCTCGCGCCTTCGGCCAGTACGACGATGGCAACCGGCCGCTCGCCCCAGCGCGCATCGCGGAGGCCAATCACCGCGACCTCGCGGACCCCGGGAAGATCGTAGATGACGCGCTCGACTTCTGAGGAGGCAATGTTCTCTCCGCCGGAGATGATCATGTCCTTCTTGCGGTCGGTCAGGTACAGGAAGCCTTCGTCGTCGAGATAGCCGACGTCGCCGCTGCGGAACCAGTCGCCGAAAAAGGCTGCCGCCGTCTTCTCCGGGTCCTTCCAATAGCCGCGCGTAATCTTCGGCCCGCGCAGGCAGATCTCGCCATTGACGTTTGGCGGTAGCGTCCTGCCGTCTTCATCGCGGATTTCGATCTCGACATGCGCGATGGCGCGCCCCGTCGAGCCGATCTTCTGGATCTCGCGCCCGGCCTCCATGAAGGTGTCGCCTCCGACCGTTTCGGTAAGGCCATAGGCGTCGATGTATCGCGCATTGCGGAAGAATTCGGAGAAGGAGCGGATGCGCACCTCCGGCGTCTTCTCGCCGCCGCCGATCGCCCATTTCAGGCTGGATACGTCGTAGCGGTCGCGCGTCGGGCAGGTGAGCATCGCCGTGGTCATGACGGGCGCAAACCAGGCGGCGTTCAACTT
The DNA here is from genome assembly GCF_001908185.1 of Bradyrhizobium sp. AS23.2. Taxonomy (GTDB): domain Bacteria; phylum Pseudomonadota; class Alphaproteobacteria; order Rhizobiales; family Xanthobacteraceae; genus Bradyrhizobium. Next base: position 38,919 of record NZ_LGHM01000089.1, on the reverse strand, counting down.
GTCCTCGGCGATCGCCGCAAGCGCGCTCTCGGGCTCGAAGTTGCGTTCGAGGTGGATAAAGCCGCCGTGCCAGAGCACCGCGATTCCGGGCAGGTCGAGCGCGCCGACGTGATAGAGCGGGCCGACGACGAGAAGCCGCGTGTCGGGGTTGATGCCTAGTGCGATCGTCTGGTCAGCCGACTTCCAGTAGAAATTATCGTAAGTGAGCATCACGCCTTTGGGGCGGTCAGTCGTTCCCGAGGTGTACATCAGTCGCATCAGATCGGACGCGTGACGGATGTGCATTGGCGCGGGCTGCGCGTCGTCTGCGAGGCGGGTGACGCTTTGCTGCGCGGCTTCGTTCAGCACCACGATCTTAGCGCCCGCTGCATTCGCGGCGAGCTCTTCATCGACGATCAACAGCCGCGCGCCGGCATTGCCGGCGATGTAGCCGACCTCGTCGCGCGAGAGGCGGAAATTGATCGGCAAAAACACTGCGCCGAGATGGCTGGCGGCGAACACGAGCTCAAGGAACGCCGCGCTGTTCTTCATCAAAACGGCCACGACATCGCCGGCGCCGATGCCTTGCGTGGCGAGCCAGCCGGCCGCTTGCCGGATGCGTGTGTCGAAGACCGCGTAGGAGATCTCCTCGCCGCGATATTTCAGCGCAGGCCGCTCCGGCGTGCGCCGGGCATGAAAGGCGATGAAGCTCGTCAGGTTGATCATTGCGCGGATTTCGGACCGATTGCCGGCCTCGTTTCCTTTCTTGATGAATTCTGACTCGTAATTCATCTTCGGCTTGACGTCACCCCCCTACCTCTGAAATCCTTGGGAACACGGAGACGAGACGATCTCCGACAGGGACAGGAAACGCCGACCCGACAGAGGGAGGGGAAAAATGACGAGAACCCGCAAGCCGGGCATCAGCCGCCGTTCAACACTGGCGCTGATGGGCGCCGGTGCGATGAATGTTGCCGCGCCGTGGGTGGCGCGTGCGCAAGCCAAGACCATCAAGATCGGCATGCCGACGATTTTGTCCGGTCGGGTCGCGCAGCTCGGCACGTCATCGCGCAACGCGGTGATGCTCGAGGTTGATAAGGTCAACGCCGCCGGTGGTCTTGCCGGCCGGCAGATTGAGATGGTGATCCGCGACTCCAAGGGCCAGCCGCAGGAAGCCGCCCGCGTCGCGCGCGAGCTCGTCAACACCGATGGCTGCGAATGGCTGATCGACGGCGAGGCATCGTCCGGATCGTTCGCGGTTCACGAGGTCGCGCGCGATCTCGGCGTGCTCTGCGTCCACACCTGCTCGGAAGCGTCTTCGCTCACGGCCGATCCGAAGCAGCACATTCCGAACGCGTTCCGCTGCGTGCGCCAGGGCATTCACGACTCCATCGTCGGCGGCAGCTACGCCGCCTCGATCGCGAAAGCCAAGGGCCTGAAGAAGTGGGCGACCTGCTCGCCGGACTACGCCTATGGCCGCGACACCACCGGTGAGTTCACGCTCTACCTGAAGCGCTTTGCCCCCGACGTCGAGGTCATCAGCGAGTCCTGGCCAAAGCTGTTCCAGCCCGACTACACCGAAGTGGTGACGAAGATCCTGCAGGCGAAGCCGCAGGCGCTGTATTCCTGCCTGTGGGGCGGCGATCTCACCTCGTATATCGACCAGGCCAACATCTACGCGATGTTCAGCCAGATGGAGGTGTTCGCGGTCAACATGGCCGACTACACCGCGCTCACGGTGGTGAAGAACCTGCCGAAGGGCATTCACTCCGGCAACCGCTACATCAAGACCTTTCCGGCCACGCCGGAGAACGCTGCCTGGGGCGATGCCTACAAGGCCAAGTACAACGAGTATCCGACCAACTGGTCGTGGCAGAACGCGACCGCCGTGATGTTCCTTAGCGAAGCGGCGAAGAAGGCAAATTCGACCGACGGCAAGAAGATCGCGGAGGTGCTGAAGGGCCTCACCATCAAGTGCCCGTTCGGCGCCGACGGCACCGTGACGATGCGTGCCGACGATCATACACTCGTCGGTTACGCCATCGGCTGGGGCACCACGATCCCGCAGGAGCCCTATGTGCCGGAAGTCAAGGCCGGCGACTGGAAGGCCATCTTCGAGCTCGAAGCCGAGTGGAAGAAGAGCAAGGGCTACACCTGATCCGAGACGCGGCGGAGACGGGTGACCGTCTCCGCCGTCTTCGTTTCGTTTTCCGCGCCGTATCAGGCGCACGACAATGAAAGTGCTTCCGTGGATCTCGACGCGCTTGCCGGCTGCCTCTCCAGCTCCGCCTGCCTGGTGACGCAAACCACCAGCGGCCTCATCATCGGCATGCTTCTGTTCCTGGTCGCGGTCGGGCTGACGCTGATCTTCGGCGTGCTCAAGGTCGTCAATTTCAGCCACGGCGCCTTCTACATGTTCGGCGCCTATTTCGCGATGACGGCCTATCACCTCACCGAAAGCTTTGCGCTCGCGATGCTGGCGGGCGCGGCCGGCACCGCCATCCTCGGCCTGATTTTCGAGCGCGTCTTCATGAGCCGCGTCTATGGCGCCGACGTGCTGATGCAACTCCTCGTCTGCTACGCGTTCGTGCTGATCTTCGACGACGTCGTGCGCATCATCTGGGGACCCGAATTCAAGTCGATGGGCATGCCGTCCGCCTTCCAGGTGATGCCGCTGTTCATCGCCGGCGGCGTGGTGCCGCCATATTATCTGCTGCTGATCGGCGTCGCGCTTGTCGTGGCGATCGTGCTCGGCATCGGACTCTCGCGCAGCCGCATCGGCAAGGTGGTCCGCGCCGCCGCGCATAATCCCGGCATGGTCTCCGCGCTCGGCATCAACACCGGACTGATCTATGGCGGCGTGTTCGCGCTTGGTGGCATGCTGGCGGGACTTGCCGGCGCACTTGCGGCGCCCGTGCGCTCGCTGACCCCCGGCATGGGATTTTCAGTGCTGATCGAATCCTTCATCGTCACCGTGATCGGCGGCATGGGCTCGATCCTCGGTGCGCTGATCGGCGCGCTGCTGCTTGGGCTGATCCGGTCCTTCGGGTCGCTCGGCTTTCCCTTGTTTACCGAAGGCCTGATGTATCTGTTCATGGTGATCGTGCTGGTTTCCAAGCCCACTGGCCTGTTCGGCAAGGAGGCGGCATGACCGAGCTTGAGGCCGGACGTGCCGAGAGGTTGGCGCCGGCGAGCGGCAGTGCTGCATTTCAGCGCTATCGAGACGTGCTGATCGCTCTGATCGCCTTCGCCGTTCTGGCGTGCCTGCCGCTGTTGTCAGGCAGCAAGGCGCTGCTCGATTTCGTCATCCGCTGCTCGGCCTACGGCCTGTTCGCGACCTCGCTCAACCTGCTGGTGGGCTATACCGGCCTGACCTCGTTCGGCCATGGCATGTTCTTCGGCCTTGGTGCCTATAGTTTCGGCCTGATCATGCAGCGGCTCGGCGTGCCGATCCCGGTCGCCTTCGTCGCGACGCTGGCGATCACGGCGGTGATCGCTGCCGCTATCGGTGCGATCTGCGTGCGGCTGAAAGAGATCTATTTCGCCTTCGTCACGCTGGCTTTCCAGATGCTCATCCACTCGATGATCCTGTCCTGGGCCTCCTTCACCGGTGGTGACCAGGGCCTGCGCGGCGGCATCCCGCGCCCGGTATTCCTCGGGATCGATCTTGCCAACCACGTCCATCTCTATGTTGCGAGCTGCGCGCTGCTGATCCTCGGTCTGCTCGCGATGCGCCAGATCGCGCAATCGCCGTTCGGCTACACGCTGCGCATGATCCGCGACAATGCCGCGCGCGCGAGCTTCCTCGGCATCGACGTCTGGCGCGCCAAGCTCACCGTGTTCGTGCTGGCGGCGCTGTTCGCCTCGATGGGCGGCATGGTGATGGCGCTGTTCGTTTCCGGCGCGTATCCGGAATTCGCCTATTGGACCATCTCGGGCGAGGGCATCTTCATCAACATGCTCGGCGGCGTCTCGACTTTCCTGGGGCCGATGGTCGGCACCGTGCTGCTGTTGCTGCTCAACGACACCGTTACGCGCTTCACGGAGTATCACGGCATCGTGCTCGGTGTCGTCATCCTGTTTTTCGCGCTGGGCCTGCGCAAAGGCCTGCTGGATTTCGTTGCCGAATGGTTCGCGCACCGGCGCGACGCGGTCGAGGGGCGTTAGCCATGCTCGAGATCCGCAACCTCGCAAAATCTTTCGGCGGCGTGAAGGCGACCAACGACGTCACGCTCGACTTCCCCGACGGCTCGCTTACCGCGGTGATCGGCCCGAACGGCGCTGGCAAGAGCACCTTCTTCAACCTGATCACCGGCGCGCTCAAGCCGGATTCCGGCCAGGTGCTGCTCGACGGCGTCGATCTTGCCGGCCGTTCGCCGCCGGAGATCGTGCGCCACGGCGTCGGCCGCGCTTTCCAGGTTGCAAGCATCTTCAAATCGTTGACGGTGCAGGAGACCATGCTCGCCGCCGTCAGTGCCGACCAGCGCTCATCTGCGGTGCTGCATAAGCGCTTTCCCTTGCCCGAGACGCGCGATCGCGCCGAGCACGTGATGGAGTTGCTGGGGCTCGCGGGAAAGCGCAATCGCACCGCGGCGACGCTGTCGCATGGCGACCAGAAGCTGCTCGACATCGCGCTGGCCTTGGTGCTCGAACCAAAAGTGCTGCTGCTGGACGAGCCGACCGCGGGCATGGGCCCGGAAGAGCGCTGGCGCATGATCGACAAGGTGCGCGAGCTCTGGGAGACGCAGAAGATCACCGTCGTCTTCATCGAGCACGATATGGACATCGTGTTCAAGATCGCCCCGAAGATCGTCGTGCTCTGCTACGGCCGCATCCTGGCAACGGGCACTCCCGACGAGATCCGCAACAACAGTGCCGTGATCGACGCCTATCTCGGTACCGAACATGCGGGAGCCGCCGCATGAGCGCTGTTGTCATTGAAGTCGCCGATCTCGATGTCTATTACGGCACCAGCCAGATCCTGTTCGGCGTCGGCCTCTCGGTGCGGCAGGGTGAGACCATGGCGCTGCTGGGACGTAACGGCGCCGGCAAATCGACGACCATGAAGGCGATCATGGGGCTGGCGCCGCCGCGACGGGGCAAAGTGAGCCTGCGCGGTGCGGTGATCTCGGGCCAGAAGCCGCATCATATCGCGCGCGCCGGTCTCGGCTTCGTGCCGGAGGATCGCCAGATCTTTCCGGAGCACACGGTCGAGGACAATCTCGTCATCGGGAAGAAGCGCGGGCCGGAAGGCCAGGACGAATGGCCGATCAAGCGCATCTACGAAGTCTTCCCGCTCCTGGAGCCGCTGCGCCGTCGCATCGCAGGACGCCTCTCGGGCGGCGAGCAACAGATGCTCGCGATCGCGCGCACGCTGATGGGCAATCCGGCGCTCCTGCTGCTTGATGAACCGAGCGAGGGGCTCGCCCCGATCATCGTGCAGCGGATCGGCGAGCTGCTGCGCCAGCTCCGCCAGCTTGGTTCGACCGTGCTGATCGCCGAGCAGAACATGCATTTCTGTCTTGGTCTTGCGAGCCACGCCACTGTCATCGACAAGGGGCAGATCGTCTATGCCGCCGGCATCGATGAACTCAAGGCCAACGACGCCATCCGACGCCGCTACCTGGCGCTGTAATCAAGGGCTCCGGGGTTCCAAATAGGGCGGCAGAAGAAAACTATTGTCCCGGGACCATTAGGCGGAAGGAGATTCCCCTCCGCGCGGCAAAAAAGCTAATCGCTTCCATTGCTGTTTGGGGCCGAAACGACGACATTCCTGCCAGAAATTGATGGATCGGCAGTTATGGAACGCACCGGATTTGAGCCCTTCGGCGAGCAGTTGGTGTCCGCAACGGACACGCAGCCGCGGTCGCGTGCGTCAAAGATGCTGCTGCGGGCCGGCACCGGCTTGTTCTGGTCCCTGGTGGCGGCGATTGTGCTTGCTCGCGCCGCCTTCTTCGAGCCGGGCGTCTATGACGGCTTCAGCCGCGTGGCTTCGCTCGCCAAGAGCCTGATCTTCTGACGCGGATTATTCCGGGCTGAGGATAGAGCTTCCCTCGGCCCAGATATGTCGAAAACTTATTTCCCAATCGGGCATCGCTGCGTATAAATCCTTCTCCTCGAGGAGAGATTTTTGTCGCAGAATCAAGCATCCAGCCCGGCCGACGCCAAGCCGACCACCGCTGTGAGTCGCATCGCGGCGCTCATTCCGGGCATCCTCCTTTGTATTGTCGTCGCTGGCATATCGGCCCTGCTGGAGCGGGCGGAGCTGGGCGTGTTCGAGCACCCCTATGTAGAGGCGCTGGTGATGGCGATCCTGCTCGGGATGGCCCTGCGCAGCTTCTGGAAACCCGCGCCGCGCTGGCAGGCCGGCATCGCCTTCAGCGCCAAGCAGCTCCTCGAAGTCGCAGTCATGCTGCTAGGGGCCTCCATCAGTTTTGCCGCGATCGCTGCCTCGGGCATCGCGCTGCTGGCATCGATCGCCGCGATTGTAGTGATCGCGCTCTGCGTCTCCTTCGGCCTCAGCCGGATGCTCGGCCTGTCGACGCGCCTGTCGATCCTGATTGCCTGCGGCAACTCCATCTGCGGCAACTCCGCGATCGCCGCCGTGGCTCCGATCATCGGCGCCAACAGCGACGAGATCGCGTCCTCGATCTCCTTCACCGCGATCCTCGGCGTGATGATGGTGCTGGGCCTGCCGCTCCTGATTCCGCTCCTGCAATTGTCGGCCACGCAATACGGCATCCTCGCGGGCCTCACCGTCTATGCGGTGCCGCAGGTACTTGCGGCGACGGTTCCGGCCGGGCTCATCAGCACGCAGATCGGAACGCTCGTGAAATTGATGCGCGTCCTGATGCTCGGGCCTGTGGTCGTCGGCCTCTCTCTGGTCGCCTCGCGCTGGCAGAGCAGCGCAAAGAAGACCAATGTCGGATTTTTCCGTCTCGTCCCCTGGTTCATCCTCGGCTTCCTTGCGCTGGCCACTCTTCGCTCCCTGGAGATCGTGCCGGGCACGGTGGTCGGGCCGGTAACGAAGATCACTGGCTTCCTCACGGTGGTCTCGATGGCCGCGCTGGGTCTCGGCGTCGACGTGCGCGTGCTCGCTAATGTTGGCGGCAGGGTGACGGCTGCCGTGACGCTGTCGCTGATGCTTCTGCTCGGGATCAGCATCGCACTCGTGCACTGGTTCAAATGAGGAACGCACCGGCGTGTGACGCACGAAGATGCATGCCAAACGCGCGGCCCAATCTGCCGCTCTGGACTTCCCCTGCCAGACGTTTATTGGTCTTCGCTAACGGCGTTGGTCGCTGTTTGACGCGGCTGATCCGAGAAAGAGCGAGGACGCGGCCATGACGACACTGACTGCAAAAGAGCTTCTTCCCGAGGACGGTACGCGGGGAACGCTGGCCGGCCGCGTCTGGCTGCCGCAGGCGAACGGTCCGGCCGTGGTCGCCGTGCGCGGCGACGGTGTCTTCGATGTCACCGCAAAGTTTCCGACCATCAGCGCGCTCTGCGAAGAGGACAATCCGGCCAAGGTGCTTGCCGCGACCAAGGGCGAGCGCATCGGCGATCTCGAGGCCATCGTCGCCAACACGCCGCCGGACCAGCGCGACCGCCAGAAACCGTGGCTGCTTGCGCCCGTCGATCTCCAGACCCTGAAGGCCGCCGGCGTCACCTTTGCCATCTCGATGCTGGAGCGCGTGATCGAGGAGCGCGCGAAGGGCAACCCGGCCTCGGCCGAAGCGATCCGCAAGGAAGTGACGCGGCTCATCGGCGACGATCTGTCAAAGCTCAAGCCGGGCTCGGACCAGGCGATGCGGCTGAAGCAGGTGCTGATCGACCAGAACGCCTGGAGCCAGTATCTCGAAGTCGGCATCGGCCCCGACGCCGAGGTCTTCACCAAGGCGCCGACATTGTCCTCGGTCGGCACCGGCATGGATGCCGGCCTGCATCCGAAGTCGACCTGGAACAACCCGGAGCCCGAGCTCGTGCTGTTCGTGTCGAGCCGTGGCAAGATCGTCGGCGGCGCGCTCGGCAACGACGTGAACTTGCGCGACTTCGAGGGACGTTCGGCATTGCTCTTGTCGAAGGCCAAGGACAACAACGCCTCCTGCTCGATCGGCCCGCTGCTGCGCTTGTTCGACGACGGCTTCTCGCTCGACGACGCGCGCAAGCTCGACATCAGCCTGAACGTGAAGGGCACAGACGGTTTCGTCCTCGACGGCCATTCCTCGATCAGCAAGATCAGCCGCGACCCGACCGACCTGGTCGAGCAGACGATCGGGAAGGTGCATCAGTATCCCGACGGCTTCGTTCTGTTCCTCGGCACGATGTTCGCACCGGTCAAGGATCGCGGGGCGCCGGGGCAGGGGTTCACCCACAAGCGCGACGACATCGTCACGATCGCTGCACCCCAGCTCGGCAAGCTCGTCAACCGCATGCGGACCAGCGACGAGTGCGAGCCTTGGACTTTTGGAATCGGCGCGCTGATGAACAATCTTGCGCAGCGGAAGCTGATCTAGTGCTTCGCCACTCTGCCGCTTGCGGCAGTTGATGGCATTCGCGAATTTTTATGAGACCGTCATGCCCGGGCTTGTCCAAGCTGGAGCCGGGCATCCACGTTCCTTTGCCCCGTGAGGCAAGGCGCGGACGGCCTCCCAAATGGACCAATCCAGCCCATGTTGATGTGTCAGCTATGTCTCCGAACACCCGTCAGTGATCTGTCCGGGCCAAACAACGAGCCCGGCCATGACGATGTCGCGACACCCACCATTTCTTTCATCTATACGTTGTATTCGTGGAACAAAGTCGCTCTGAGCATGCTACCCAAACGTACCCCGTGGCCTAAGCTCGAATAGTCAAATAATATGACTAGTAGGCCCGCCAATTCCGTGAAATAGTACCCCAAAATCGCCCGTCAGGCGACGCGTGGGTGCCATGTTACCAAAATGGGCGCTCGCCGATATTGGGAGAGGCGCCTCATGACCTCGCGCATCGTCGTCATTCCGACGCGGCGGGCTCATTCCAACCACGCAGAAGTCGCCCGCTCGATCGGCGTCGACATTATCGCCGGCCGCTATGCGGAAGGGACGCGCTTGCCCGGTGATGCCGAGCTCACCACGATGTTTGGCGTGTCGCGGCCGGTGCTGCGGGAGAGCGTTAAGACCCTGGTCGCCAAGGGCCTGCTCACCACCAAGGCACGGGTCGGCACCGTCGTGCGCGAGCGTGCCGCCTGGAACATGTTCGACGCCGACGTGCTGGCCTGGCATCTGGACGCCGGCATCGACAAGCGCTTCCTCAACGACCTCGCCGAGATTCGTCTCGCGGTCGAGCCGCGTGCGGCTGGGCTCGCAGCGGCGCAGCGGTCGGAGGAGGACGTTGCCGAGCTTCGCCGCAGCATGGAGCGTATGCGGCTTGAAGCGTCCGACTCGGTGGGCTTTGCCGATGCCGACCTCGCGCTCCATGTTGCCGTGGCACGCGCCTCCGGAAATCTGTTCATGCGCTCAATCGGGCATGTCATCGAGGCCGCGTTGCGCGCCTCGTTCCTGCTCAGCGCACCGGTCGAGCCGGAGGATCGCGAGACCGTGCTGCTCTGGCATCAGAAGATCGTCGATGCGATCGCGGCGGGTGATGTCGAGGGCGCATCGGAGGCGATGGTCTACGTCATTCATAACGGCACCCGCCGCCACGAGGGCACGGTGATCGAGACCGCGCCGGCCGAGGCGTTGCCGTCTGCGGCATCTGGAGAGAGATCGTGACGGAGCTTCGCATCGCCATCGTAGGCTTCGGCAAGATCGCGCGCGACCAGCATGTTGATGCGATCGCCGCGACACCGGGCGCAACGCTCGCGGCCGTCGCCAGCCGCAACGCCTCGCTGCCGGGCCTGCCGCATTTTGCCACCATCGAGGACTTGCTGGAGAAGGGGCCACCGATCGATGCGGTGTCGCTCTGCACGCCGCCACAGGTGCGCCGCGCCCAGGCCGCCGCGGCGCTCGCCGCCGGCAAGCACGTCATGCTGGAGAAGCCGCCCGGCACCGGCGTTGCCGAACTCGATCCCTTGATCGCGATGGCGGCGGATGCGAAGCGCACGCTGTTTGCGACGTGGCATTCGCGCTATGCGCCGGCGGTCGAGCCGGCGCGCGAGTGGCTCGCCTCGTGCCGCATCCTGTCCGTTCACATCAACTGGAAAGAGGACGTCCGCGTCTGGCATCCCGGACAGGGCTGGATCTGGGAGCCGGGCGGGCTCGGCGTGTTCGATCCCGGAATCAACGCGCTGTCGATCCTGACCCGCATCCTGCCGAAGCCGGTCTTCGTCACCGCAGCCGAGCTTGCGTTTCCGTCCAACTGCCAAGCCCCGATTGCCGCAAACCTGACGCTGACCGACATCGGCGGCCTGCCTGTTACTGCCGAGTTCGACTTCCGTCAGACCGGGCCGCAGAGCTGGGATATCCTGGTGGAAACCGACCGAGGCCGGATGACGTTGTCCGGAGGCGGCAGGCGCATGGCGATCGACGGCAAGGCAGTTGCCGAGGCCCCCGACGAGGAATATCGCGAGTTGTACCGGCGCTTCGTCAAGCTAGCCGTAACAGGCGCGAGTGACGTCGACCTGGCGCCGCTTCGTCTCGTCGCCGATGCCTTCCTGCTCGGCAAGCGCACTCTGGTCGAACCGTTTGTGGACTGAACATGGCTGGCTCAAAAATCAAAAAAGACGTCTTCGGAACGCTGCCTGACGGCCGCAACGTCGAGCGCATTGTGCTGCACGGGGAGGGCGGCTTCGAGGCGCGCGTCATCACCTATGGCGCGGTGCTACAGGCGCTGATCGTGCCGGACTCGAAGGGGGCCTACGACGACGTCGTGCTCGGCCATGACGCGTTCTCAGGCTATCTCGCCGAGCGAAAGTTCTTCGGCGCCACAGTCGGCCGCTACGCCAACCGCATCGCCAAGGGACAGTTTTCGCTCGACGGCGAAACGGTGCAGCTTCCCGTCAACAACGGCCCCAACGCCCTGCACGGCGGCCTCGATGGGTTCGACCGCAAGCTCTGGGAGATTGCCAGCATCGACGAGGGCGCCGAGCCCGCGGTGACGCTGACCTATGTCAGTCCGCACGGCGAAGAGAATTATCCCGGCCGGCTCGATGTGCGCCTGACCTATCGCGTCACCGGACCGGCCGAGCTGTCGCTCAGTATGGAAGCGCGAACGGACCGGCCGACCATCGTCAACCTGACCAATCACAGCTTCTTCAATCTGGAAGGCGCGACGTCAGGCTCGCCCATTCTCGACCACCGCTTGATGGTCGCCGCCGAGCATTTCCTCGCGATCGATCCGACCGCGATCCCGCTGCCGGAGCCACCTCGCGCGGTGGCCGGTACGCCGTTCGATTTCCGCAATGCCCAGGCCGTTGGCGCGCGCATCCGCGAGAACGATCAGCAATTGCGCAACGGCAAGGGCTACGACCACACCTACTGCCTCGCGCGCGACGGCAGGCTTGCTCTCGCGGCGCGGCTGGAAGCACCGCGCTCGGGCCGCGTCATGGAACTCCTCACCGATCAGCCCGGCCTTCAGGTCTATTCCGGCAACTATCTCGACGGCACGATTTCAGGGAAGGGCGGCAAGCTGTATCGCCAGTCGGATGCCATGTGCCTGGAGCCGCACATCTGGCCGAACTCGCCGAACCGGCCGGATTTCCCGAGCCCACGCCTTGCGCCCGGTGAGGTCTATCGCCATCACACGGTCTATCGCTTTGCGGTGAAATCGCCATGATGGAACAGGTGCCGACCACCGTTCTCTCCCCGGCGCCTTGCCATCTCGGTGAAGGCCCCACCTATGACCTGACCACCGACACCGCCTGGTGGTTCGATATCCGCAAGGGACGGCTGTTCGAGGCGCATCTCGGCAGCGGCGCGATCCGCATCCACGTTCTCGGCCGGATGGCGAGCGCGCTCGGGCGCATCGATGCCGAACGCCAGTTAATCGTCGCCGAAGACGGCCTCTACATCCGTACGCTCGTCGACGGTGCGATGACGCTGCTCTATCCGCTCGAAGCCGACAATCCCATGACCCGCTCCAACGATGCCCGTGTGCATCAGTCCGGCACGTTCTGGATCGGCACCATGGGCCGCAGTGCCGAACCGGGGGCAGGCGCCATCTACGCGTTCCATCGCGGCAAGATCTCGACACTATTTCCCGGCATCAGCATTCCCAATTCGATCTGCTTCTCGCCGGATGGAGCCATTGGCTACTTCGCCGACACCGCGCGCGCGGTGCTCTACGCGGTGCCGCTCAATCCCGCGACCGGTTTGCCGCGCGGCGAGCCGGAGGTGTTGCTGCGCCACACCGGCATCGGCGGCCTCGACGGCTCGGTGTGCGACGCCGACGGGCAGATCTGGAACGCGTGCTGGGGCGCCAGCCGTATTGATGTCTACTCTCCGCAGGGCGAGCGCCTGCGCTCATTGAGCGTGCCGGTAAAGCAGGCGAGTTGCCCGGCCTTCGTCGGTCCCGACTTGTCGCGCCTCCTCGTCACCTCAGCTTGGCAGGACATGGACGCCGCGGCGCGCGCCGCCGATCCGCAAGCCGGCCGCACTTTTCTATTGGAGGCATCCGCGCGCGGTCGCGCGGAGCCCGACGTCAAGCTCGCATAGGAGACTCGGAGCCGCCCAAGACCAACGTTCTCGGACCAACGTTCTCGACGACACGAAAAACAGTCTGACACCCAAGGGAGTGAAACATGCTGAAACTGAAGACGACCTTCCTCGCGTTGGCACTGGCCGGCGCTGCGACGATGGCCGCAGGCGCAACTGTGTCCGCCCAGGACAAGCCGACCGTCGGCATTGCCATGCCGACCAAATCCTCCGCGCGCTGGATCGATGACGGCAACAACATGGTCAAGGTTCTGAAGGAGCGCGGCTACAACACCGACCTGCAATATGCCGAGGACGACATTCCGAACCAGCTCTCGCAGGTCGAGAACATGGTGACCAAGGGCGCCAAGGCGCTGGTGATCGCCGCGATCGACGGCACCACGCTCTCCGACGTGCTCAAGCAGGCCAAGGCCAAGGGCATCACCGTGATCGCTTATGACCGTCTGATCCGCGGCACGCCGAACGTCGACTATTACGCGACGTTCGACAATTTCCAGGTGGGCGTGCTCCAGGCGCAGTCGATCGAAAAGGGGCTCGGCCTGAAGGAGGGCAAGGGTCCGTTCAACATCGAGCTGTTCGGCGGTTCGCCCGACGACAACAACGCCTACTTCTTCTACAACGGCGCGATGAGCGTGCTAAAGCCCTACATCGACAGCGGCAAGCTCGTTGTCGCCTCGGGCCAGATGGGCATGGACAAGGTCGCGACGCTCCGCTGGGACGGCGCCACCGCGCAGGCCCGCATGGACAATCTGCTTAGCGCCTACTACGGCAACAAGAAGGTCAACGCCGTGCTGTCGCCCTATGACGGCCTTTCGATCGGCATCGTCTCCTCGCTGAAGGGCGTCGGCTATGGCAGCGCCGACCAGCCGATGCCTGTTATCTCGGGCCAGGATGCCGAGGTTCCCTCGATCAAGGCGATGCTGCGCGGCGATCAGTACTCGACCATCTTCAAGGACACCCGCGACCTCGCCAAGGTGACCGCCGACATGGTCGACGCGGCGCTCGCCGGCAAGCAGGTCACGGTCAACGACACCAAGACCTACGAGAACGGCGTCAAGACCGTGCCGTCCTATTTGCTCAAGCCGGTCGTGGTCTACAAGGACAATTGGGAGAAGGTCCTGGTCGACAGCGGCTACTACAAGAAGTCGCAATTCCAGTGAGACCTTTCTTTCTCCCTCTCCCCGTTCTTACGGGGAGAGGGTTGGGGTGAGGGGCTCCTTCGGCGTAGCCGGTCGCAGTTGCCCTCGCGGAGACTCCCCCTCACCCGATCGCTACGCGATCGACCTCTCCCCGCAAGCGGGGAGAGGTGAAGGATTGGATGGGACACATGACGATGACCGCGATGCTGGAGATGCGCAACGTCAACAAGAGCTTTGCAGGCGTTCAGGCGCTGCGTGACGTGAACTTGTCGGTCGAGGCCGGGCAGATCCACGCCCTCGTCGGCGAGAACGGTGCGGGCAAGTCCACGCTGATGAAGGTGCTCAGCGGCGTCTATCCGTATGGCAGCTACGAGGGCGCGATCGTCTTCGAGGGCGAGGAGCGGCGTTTTCGCGACATCAACGGTTCCGAGGCGCTCGGCATCATCATCATCCATCAGGAGTTGGCGCTGATCCCGCTGATGTCGATCGCGGAAAACATCTTCCTGTCGCACCCGCCGTCGAAGCTCGGTGTGATCGATCGCGACGAGGTGTACGGGCGGACGCGCGAACTCCTCGCGCAGGTCGGCCTGAAGGAATCGCCGGATACGCTGATCACCGATCTTGGCGTCGGCAAGCAGCAGCTGGTCGAGATCGCGAAAGCGCTGTCCAAGCGGGTGCGGATGCTGATCCTGGACGAGCCGACCGCCAGCCTCAACGAGGCCGACAGCGCCGCGTTGCTCGAGCGCCTCATGGCCTTCCGCGAGCAGGGCATCGGCTCGATCCTGATCTCGCACAAGCTGAACGAGGTCGCGCGCGTTGCCGACCACATCACCGTGCTGCGCGACGGCCGCACCGTCGACAGCATCGATTGCCATGCCGAGCCGATCCAGGAAGACCGCATCATCCGCAGCATGGTCAACCGCGATCTCGCCCATCGTTTTCCCGAGCGCAGCGCCAAGATCGGCGAGCCCGTCCTCGAAGTCGCGAACTGGTCGGTCTATCACCCTGTTCATCCCGAGCGGCAGGTGATCAAGAACATCGATTTCAGCGTGAAGCGCGGTGAGGTCGTCGGCATTGCCGGGCTGATGGGCGCCGGCCGCACCGAATTCGCCATGAGTCTGTTCGGCCGCTCCTGGGGCTCCAATATCAGCGGCCATCTCCGGCTCGAGGGCAGGGAGGTCGCGCTGCCGAGCGTCGCGGCCGCGATCGATGCCGGCCTTGCCTATGTCACCGAGGACCGGAAGCAGCTCGGGTTGATCCTCGCCGACGACGTCCGCAAGAACATCACGCTCGCAAGCCTCGACCAGGTCGCACCGGGGCGGGTGATTGACGATATCGCCGAGCTGAAGATCGCCAGCGACTACCGCAACCGCATGCGCATCCGTTGCTCCGACGTTTATCAGGAGACCGGCCAGCTCTCCGGCGGCAACCAGCAGAAGGTGGTTCTGTCGAAATGGCTGATGACCGATCCCAAGGTGCTGATCCTGGACGAGCCGACGCGGGGCATCGATGTCGGTGCCAAATACGAGATTTACTGTATCGTCAACGAGCTTGCGGAGGCCGGCCGCGGCGTGGTGGTGATTTCCTCGGAGATGCCCGAGTTGCTCGGCATCTGCGACCGCATCTGTGTCATGAACGACGGCGGCTTCGTCGGCGAGTTCCCGGGCGCTGAAGCGACACAGGAAAAGATTATGCGCGCCATCATGCGTAACAACAGAAGCTTTGGCAGCGGCGCGTCTGAGGCCGCGGAGATGGGAGGATCGCAGCCATGACCGACAAGGCGGTTTCGCTGCCCGAGGAGCGCCGGCACGGTAGCTTCATCAAGAACAATCTGCGCAATTACGGCATGCTGCTGTCGTTGATCGCGATCATGTTGTTCTTCCAGGTCATGACCGGCGGCACGCTGCTCCAGCCGCTCAACCTCACCAATCTGGTGTTGCAGAACAGCTACATTGTCATCATGGCGCTGGGCATGCTGCTCGTGATTGTGACCGGACACATCGACTTGTCGGTTGGTTCGGTCGCGGGCTTCGTCGGTGCAGTGGCTGCCTTGCTCATGGTGACCTACAAGGTCGACTACACGCTCGCATTCATAGCCTGTCTCGCGGTCGGCGCTGCCATTGGCGCGGCGCAAGGCTATTGGGTCGCCTATTTCAAGATCCCATCCTTCATCGTGACGCTGGCCGGCATGCTGGTGTTCAAGGGCCTTGCGCTCGCGGTGTTGCAGGGCCAATCGCTCGGACCGTTCCCGCCGACGTTCCAGAAATTGTCGTCGGGCTTCATTCCGGAACTGCTGCCTGAGGCCGGTACGCTACATCCGACATCGATGCTGATCGGGGCGGTGCTGGCGCTCGGCCTCGTCTATGCCAGCGCAAAAAGCCGCGCGCGCGAGCAGTCGCACGGCATCGAGGTCGAGCCCTATGCGTTCTTCCTCGGCAAGAGTATCGTGCTGGCCTGCGCGGTGCTTTACTTCACCTATCTGATCGCGACCTATCGCGGCCTGCCGAACGTGCTGGTGATCATGAGCGCCCTGATCGCGCTCTACGGTTTCGTTACCCGCCGCACCGTGATCGGGCGCCAGATCTATGCGGTCGGCGGTAATGCGAAGGCAGCAAAACTGTCGGGGATCAAGACCGAGCGGCTGACCTTCCTCACCTTCGTCAACATGGGCGTTCTGGCCGCGCTCGCCGGCCTTGTCTTCGCCGCGCGCCTCAACACCGCGACCCCCCAAGGCGGGCCTCGGCTTCGAGCTCGACGTCATCGCCGCCTGCTTCATCGGCGGTGCCTCGGCCTATGGCGGGGTCGGGCGCGTCGGCGGCGCCGTGGTCGGCGCCATGATCATGGGGGTGATGAACAACGGCATGTCCATCCTCGGCATCGGCATCGACTACCAGCAGGTCATCAAGGGCCTGGTGCTGCTCGGGGCCGTCTGCATCGACGTGTATAATCAGCGGCGGTGACGCTGCTTAGCCCGGATGGAGCCAACGGGTCGGCGCGAAGCGCCGCCCCGTTGGCTCCATGCGGGCTACTGGTTCCCTTGAGGCCTCGGGATGTGTCTCAGCCTGAGACAACACCAGGCCGACGTGTATTGTTGATCTAGATCAACCGATAGCCAATTCCGTGCTAACTTCATACAGGTGACGCAACCGATCACGGGGAACTCGAGTGACGAGTGCAGTGAGGTCATCGCCAGCTTCGGAGGTGATGCTGGTCTCGACATTGCCGGCGTTGCAACTGATCTACGATACCGCCCCGATCGGGCTGGCCTGTCTGTCACTGGACTGCCGATACCTGCTGATCAACCAGCGTCTGACCGAAATCTGTGGCATATCCGTCGAGGGCCATCTCGGGCGTACCGTCAGGGACTGCGTGCCCGCACTGGCCGATTCCGTCGAGCAAATTGTGCGCTCGATCGTCGCCACGGGAGAACCCGTGATCGGCATCGAGGTGGCGGGGCAACGGGCCGATCAGACCGAGGAGCGCTCCTGGGTCACCTATTGGCATCCGCTGCGAATGCCCAATGGTGAGATTGTCGCGGTCAACGTGGCGGCGGAAGAGATCACCGAGCGCAAGCGTGCCGAGCGGGAAATCCGCAGCGCCAAGGATGCCGCCGAGACCGCGCTTCGCCATTTGCGCGATATCCAGGCCACCCTGGTCGAGGCGGAAAAGCTGGCTGCGCTGGGGCGCATGGTTGCCGGTGTCGCGCACGAGATCAACACGCCGCTGGGCAGCAGCCTGACGGTCGCCTCGACCCTGCAGCGCAAGGCCGAGCAGTTCGCGGCGGAGGTCGCGCGGGGCAATCTCAAGCGTTCGACATTGACGGGATTTCTGGAGCTGGTCAGCGATGCTTCGGCACAGCTGGTCACGAATCTCGGCCGCGCCGCCGAACGGGTGCAGTCCTTCAAGCAGGTGGCGGCCGACCAGACCGAATCACATCGGCGCAGCTTCGACGCAGGCGAGCTGACAGGCCAGGTTCTCTCGCAGTTCGAACGGCAATTGCGAACGCGCGACATCGCGCTCAGTCTCTACAGCGAACCTGGCCTTGCCATGGACAGTTACCCCGGGCCTTTCGGTCAGGTGCTCACCAATCTTGCCGTCAACTCGATGACGCATGCGTTCTCCAGCGGCGAGACCGGGAATATCAATGTCTCGCTCCGTGCTGTCGACCATGCGCAGGTCGAGCTGTTGTTTGCCGACGACGGCTGCGGCATGGCTCCCGACGTGGAGCGGCGGGCCTTCGACCCATTCTTCACCACGCGCCGGCATGACGGCGCGAGCGGCCTCGGTCTGCATATCGTCCACAGCATCGTCGTCGATCGATTGGGCGGACAGCTCCGGCTCGAGAGCAAGCCCGGTGAAGGCACGAGGTTTCAGCTCATCCTGCCAAGAATGGCGCCCGATCGGCGATCCAGCGATAGCTGATCGCATCCTTACCCGCGGTGTCCGGATTACTGCGTCGTGAACAGTACCGTTGCGATCGCGACGGAGAGGCTCACCGCCGATACGGTTGCCACCGTCGACAGTACGCCCATTCGCCGGAGCGCGATGGCGAACACGATGATGATGGGTGTCGCCGTCATCAGGCCTAGTTGCGCTTCGCTCATGTCATTGCTCGCCGCTCCGTGGATCCGGGGTTGAGGTGGTTCGTACCGCGATGCGGCTGGCCGGACGTTGCGTCGGCGCAAACAAACTCCCCGCCGGTTGCTCTGTTTGTTCCTCAACAAACTCGGATCGAGGCGGGTGAGCTAAGGCTGGCCGGTGTCCTGATCCGGAAAGCAGATGTCGGCAGCCGATTGCGAACAACAGGGAACCGGCTGGGGAATCTTGGAAGAGCTCCCCGGCGATCCCATGATCTGGGTGCTGATCTTCAGCGAGCTCGCTGCCTTCGGTTTGTTTCTCGGTGCCTTCACGGTTGCCCGCGCGATCCATCCCGCGGTGTTCGCGGCGGGGCAGGTGGAGCTCGACTCGCATCTCGCCGGGCTGAATACCGTTGTGCTGGTCACCAGCGGCTGGGCGGCGGCGCGAGCTGCGAAGGCCGCGCGAGCAGGGCTACGGCCGAGGACACGTTATTGGCTTCTCGGAGCCATGGCGCTCGGCGGCCTGTTCGTGGCGCTCAAGCTGGTCGAATATGGCGGGGAGATCGGACGCGGCATCGGGCTCGAAACCAGTCCGTTCTTCACTCTCTACTTCCTCCTGACCGGCTTCCATCTCCTGCATGTCTGCCTCGGCATCGTGATTCTCGCCGTCGTCTGTCGCCGCGCAGAGGCGCCCGGCGTCGAGACGGGAACCGCGTTCTGGCACATGGTCGATCTGGTCTGGATCTTGATGTTCCCGATTCTGTATCTGGTGCGGTGACGATGCCGGACCGTCTCGACATCACCTGGCTCGCATTGATCGGCCTCGCGCTCGCGACCATCCTGTTGCCGCCGCTCATGCCGCGACCTCTGCTCGGCAACGCCCTGTTGCTGGCCATCGCCGCCATCAAGGGACGCCGGATTGCGCTCGACTTCATGGACCTTCGGGCCGCGCCTTCGCTCTGGCGCGGCCTCGTGAGCGCATGGATCGTCATCGTCGCGCTGTTTGCCTGGCTCGCCTCCGCCGTCACCGCCCTGATCTGATGCGCTCATTGCGCCCTGACAAAGAGCGGGCCGGACCAATCGGCAATAAATCGCAGCATCGCAATTCTCGACAGGAATCAAACGAAAGGATTGGCAATGGCTGAACGCCTGACCAAGTCGGCCGCTCGAAACGTCTTCTACGGCGGCTCGGCCTTTTTCTTCGCCATCTTCATAGGGCTGACGGCGCACAGCCATTACTACATGGCCACGACCTCGACCGATGCGACGACGCTGACATCGTCGGTCGCGCGCGGCAAGCATGTCTGGGAGAGGAACTCCTGCATCAACTGCCACACCTTGCTCGGCGAGGGCGCCTATTTCGCGCCTGAAGTCGGCAACGTCTGGGATCGCTGGGGCGGCAACGAGGATCCGGCCGGCGCGCGTGAGACGCTGAAGGCCTGGATGCAGTCGCAACCTTCGGGCGCGGAGGGCCGGCGGCAGATGCCGCAGTTCAACCTCACCGACCAGGAGCTCAACGATCTCGCCGACTTCCTGCAATGGACCAGCAAGATCAAGCGCCAGGAGTGGCCGCCGAACAAGGCCGGCTGAGCGCTTTCCTCTTTCAAGACAGAGAGAACCCGAGATGAAGTACCAAACTCAGAAAGTCGCGATGCTGTATTTCTACGGCGCGCTGACCCTGTTCCTGGCCCAGGTCGCCTTCGGCCTGATTGCCGGGACCATCTATGTCCTGCCCAACACGCTGTCGGTGCTGCTGCCGTTCAACATCGTCAGGATGATCCACACCAACGCGCTGATCGTGTGGTCGCTGATCGGCTTCATGGGCGCGACCTACTTCCTGCTGCCGGAAGAGACCGAGACCGAGCTGTACAGCCCGCTTCTCGCCAAAATCCAGTTCTGGATGTTCTTCGGTGCGGCAGGCGTGGCCGTGGTCGGCTATCTCTTCCACTACCACGAGGGCCGCGAGTTCCTCGAACAGCCCTTCATCATCAAGGTCGGCATCGTCGTCGTCTGCCTGATGTTCCTGTTCAACGTGACGATGACGGCGCTCAAGGGCCGCAAGACAACGGTGACCAACATCCTGCTGTTTGGCCTGTGGGGCGTCGCGATCTTCTTCCTGTTCGCCTTCTATAATCCGGCCAACCTGGCGGTCGACAAGATGTACTGGTGGTATGTCGTCCACCTCTGGGTCGAGGGCGTCTGGGAGCTGATCATGGCCTCCGTGCTCGCCTACCTGATGATCAAGCTCAACGGCATCGACCGCGAGGTCGTGGAGAAGTGGCTTTACGTCATCATCGGCCTCGCCCTGTTCTCGGGCATCCTCGGCACCGGCCATCACTTCTACTGGATCGGCGCGCCCGGCTACTGGCAGTGGATCGGCTCGCTGTTCTCCACGCTCGAAGTCGCGCCCTTCTTCACCATGGTGATCTTCACGGTGCAGATGACCTGGAAGGCCGGCCGCAAGCATCCGAACCGTGCCGCCCTGCTGTGGTCGGTTGGCTGCTCGGTGATGGCGTTCCTGGGGGCTGGCGTCTGGGGCTTCCTGCACACGCTGTCCTCGGTGAACTATTACACCCACGGCACGCAGGTCACTGCCGCGCACGGCCATCTCGCCTTCTTCGGCGCCTATGTGATGCTGAACCTGTCGGTGATGGCCTACGCGATCCCGCAGCTCAAGGGACGTGCGCCCTATAACCAGTGGCTGAGCATGACGAGCTTCTGGATCATGTGCACGGCCATGATGGTGATGACCTTCGCGCTGACCTTCGCGGGCGTGGTCCAGGTCCATCTGCAGCGCGTGCTCGGCCAGAGCTACATGGACGTGCAGGACCAGCTCGCGATGTTCTACTGGGTCCGTCTCGGCTCGGGCGTGTTCGTCGCGATCTCTGCACTGATGTTCGTCTGGGCCGTGCTGGTTCCGGGCAAGGAGAAGCCGGCGACGATCCCAGGCGCGTTGCAACCGGCTGAATGAACGCGAAGGCGGCCGCGGAAGTCGCGGCCGCCTTTTCAAAATGATTTCCGGAGAATGACCATGAAAGCAGCACTTCACGCCTTGGCGTCGCCCGCGCCAGAGCTGCCGGCCTACGTCGCGAGCGGCAACGAATGCGCGCTGTTCGAGCACGCGTGGCGGCATCAACTCCCGGTTCTGCTGAAGGGGCCGACCGGTTGCGGCAAGACGCGCTTTGTCGCGCACATGGCAGCGCGGCTGGGATTGCCACTCCACACCGTGGCCTGCCATGACGATCTCACCGCAGCGGATCTCACTGGCCGTTATTTGCTCAAGGGCGGCGACACCATGTGGACCGACGGTCCGCTGACGCGCGCCGTTCGCGAAGGCGGCATTTGCTATCTCGATGAAGTCGTGGAGGCGCGCAAGGACGTCACGGTGGTGCTGCATCCGCTGACGGACGACCGCCGCATCCTGCCACTAGAGCGCACCGGCGAGGAGCTCGTGGCGCCCAAGAGCTTCATGCTCGTGGTCTCCTATAATCCCGGTTACCAGACGCTGCTCAAGGCTCTGAAGCCGTCCACGCGGCAGCGCTTCGTCGCGATCGAGTTCGGCTTCCTGCCGCCCGAGCAGGAGATTGCGGTCGTCGCGGCCGAAAGCGGGCTCCCGCCCGACCATGTGCGGCCGCTGGTCCTGCTGGCCGGTCGTCTGCGGGCGCTGAAGGGCCACGATCTGGAGGAGGGCGTCTCGACCCGTCTCGTCGTCTATTGCGCGACGCTGATTGCCGCCGGAGCGTCGATTGCCGATGCGGTGCTCGCCGGTATGATCGAGCCGTTAACCGATGACGCCGACGTCAAGGCCGCGCTTTTGGACGTCACGCGGGCCGTAATCTCCTGAGGAGGCTTGATGCTCGACTTCCTCGAGCTTGAAGAAACTGTCGGCCGTGCCTGGCATCGTCTGGTCGGCGGCACTGCGAGCTATCCGGTCCATGCCGAACACGCGGTGTCGCTTGCCGAGGTTCGCAGCCGGATCGCGATCATGTTTCGCGCGCTCGGCGGCGAGACCGGCGTTCAGATCGCGAGCGTCGGCGCGCGCCGGTCGGGTCACCGGCTTGGATGGCGGCAGCGGATCGGGCTCGGCGATGAGCGCCTCGAGCAGCCGGGCCGCGATGCCGCGACCATCTTCCTGCCCGACAGCATCGCGATCTTTGCCGACCGCGAGCTCAACGTAGCGCTGTATCGGTGGTTGGCCGCGTGGTTCGCATTTGCGCCGGTCGATGCCATCGAGGAGATCGATCCGCTGCGGCGCGATCTCCTGATGCTGCGGCGGGTCAGCGAGATCGCTGTCCTCGTGCTGACGGAATGTCCGGGCCTTGCCGAAGGCTACGCCCGACTGGCGGCGGCAACGGCCATGGCGCGGCCGCACCGCCCGTTGCCGCGCATCGAGCAGGACATGGAGCAGATCGTGCTCACTCTGCTCGGCGCCGATACACCGCCTGCGGGCGAGCTGTGGCCGGCGATGATGGGGACCGGGCCGCTGCCGGACAAGGCGCCGCCCGGCTATCGTTCGGTCCTGCCGTGCCCGCTCTGGGGCGATTGCTGGACACGCGAGCTCTCGCCCGCACACAAGGGGGACGACGAGTGCGCGCCCGCCGCGGCGCCGGCACCGTCAGACGATCGCAGGCGTTTCGCCGTCCGCAAGCGCGAAGACGGTACCAATCGCCGCGATCCCTTCGTGCTCAACCGCTTCGAAAAGATCCTCGCAATGGCCGAGATGGTCAATGTCGACCGTCCGGCCGACGACAGCGAGGATGAGGACGCGCAGAAGGCTGCCGACGATCTCGAGGAGATCACGCTCAGCCGCCGCAGCGGAAAACCCGCGAGCCGGCTCAAATTCGATCTCGACCTGCCGCCGGAAGCCCTCGATGCATCGCGATTGAATGCGGACGTGACTTATCCCGAGTGGGATTATCGCAGCAGCTCCTATCTGCCCGATCATTGCCGCGTGCTCGCCGCTGCAGCTTCCGAGACTGGCGAGAGTTGGACACCCGACGAAACCATGCGCCGGCACATCCGCCAGGTGCGCCGCCGTTTCGAGGCCTTGCGGCCGCGTCACGAATTGATGCGCGCCCAGGCCGACGGGCACGACCTCGACCTCGACGCGCTCGTGCGCGCGCGGTGCGATCTCCGTGCCGGCGGCAATGGGGGCGGTCTCGATCGCGTCCACCTGGCCATGCGGCCGCAAGGCCATGATCTTGCCGTAACCCTGCTCGTCGACGTCTCGCTCTCGACCGATGCCTGGGTCGACGGCTATCGGGTGCTCGACGTCGAGAAGGAGGCGCTGCTCGTGCTCGCCCATGGGCTTTCGGCCTGCGGCGATCACCACAGCATCCTGACCTTCACCTCGCGCCGGCGCTCCTGGGTGCGGCTCGAGACCGTCAAGGCGTTCGGCGAGCCCATGAGCGGCGCGGTGGAGCGCCGCATCGGCGCACTCAAGCCGGGCTACTACACGCGGATCGGTACGGCGGTGCGCCACGCCTCGGCCGGACTCGCGCGCCAGCCGCAGCGCAAGAAGCTGCTGCTCGTTCTCACCGACGGCAAGCCGAACGATGTCGATCATTACGAAGGACGCTTTGCGGTCGAGGACACCCGCAAATCCGTGCAGGAGGCGCGCCGGCTCGGCATCGCGGTCTTCGGCGTGACGGTCGATGCGACGGCGCAATCCTACTTTCCGACGCTGTTCGGGCGCAGCGGCTACGCGATCGTCGGCAATGTCCGCCGGTTGCCCGCGGCTCTGCCGGCGATCTATCGGCAGGTGGCTCATTGATGCAGGCAGACCCGCCGTGCCATATTCCAACGTGAACTATTGCTCATGGCGTGGGTATATGATCGAATGGTTGGATGGACCAGGGCCGGTCAAAACCCGATCTGATCATCTTTGACTGCGACGGCGTGCTCGTCGACAGCGAGCTGTTGAGTTGCCGGTGCCTGTCCGAGGTGCTGGCGGAATTCGGCATCGTGCTCAGCGCGGAGCAGGCGCTCGAGCTGTTTCTCGGACGCAGCACGAAGGCAATCGAGCAGCATTATCGTGATCTCGGACAGGCCGTGCCGGACGGCTTTCTGCCGCGCTTGAAGTCGCACGTCCTTAAGACCTTCGAGGGCTCACTCCAGCCGATTCCCGGCATCGCCGCCGTGATGTCTGAATTGCGAGCGCCGTTCTGCGTGGCTTCGTCCAGCGACATCGATCGCGTGTCACTCTCCCTCGACGTCACCGGCCTCCGCGGGCTTTTCGACGGCCAGATCTACACCGCGCAAATGGTCAAGCACGGCAAGCCGGCTCCTGATCTTTTTCTCTATGCGGCTAGCAAGATGGGCGCGCAACCTGCGCGCACACTTGTGATCGAGGACAGCGTCAGCGGCGTGCTGGCCGCGAAGGCCGCCGGCATGACCGTCTGGGGATTTGTCGGCGGCAGCCATTATCGCGCCCGCGACGGTCTCGCTATATTGTCCGCCGCCGGAGCCGATCGGGTCTTCGCGCATATGAACGATTTCTGGAAGGAGGCGTGACGCCTGCCATGGCCGCCGAGAACGAAAAATCGAGGCTCGATGATGCCGCGCGGGCCGGCTGGCTCTATTTCATTGCTGGCCACACCCAGGACGAGATCGCAAAAATGCTCCAGGTGTCGCGGGCCTCGGCGCAGCGGCTGGTCTCGCTGTGCCTCGCCGAGCGGCTGATCACCTTCCGGCTCGAACATCCCATCGCCGCCTGCATGGAATTGGCCGCGCGCTTGAAGGAGCGGTTTGATCTCCGCCATTGCGAGGTGGTGCCGGCCGATCCTGCGGCACCGCAGGCCACCGCGGGCATCGCCGAACGCTGCGCCAATTTTCTCGACTCGACGCTCCGTTCAGAGACGCCCGTGATTGTCGCGCTCGGCACCGGGCGGGCAGTGCGCGCCGCGGTCGAGCGCGTCACGACGATCGACCGGCCCAACCATCAGATCGTCTCGCTGGTCGGCAACATCTCGGCCGACGGTTCGGCGAGCTTCTATGATACCGTCGGCCGGCTCGCGGACCGCACCGGTGCGCGGCACTATCCGATGCCGTTGCCGTTCCTGATGTCGTCGGAGGAGGAGCGCAACAAGATGGTGCGCATCGAGCCGATTGCGAAGGTGAAGGCGGTTGCGGCCAAGGCCGATTTGCGCCTCGTCGGCATCGGCCAGATGGACCAGAAGGCGCAGGTCCATGTCGACGGCTTCGTCACTCGCGACGAACTGTTCGAGATGATGCGGCAGGGTGCCATCGGCGAAATCACCGGCTGGGCCTATGACGCCAAGGGCCGCCTGCTCAAGGTCGGCACCAACAGGCGCCTCACCAGCATTCCGCCGGAAGTGCCGGCCAAGACCACGACGATCGGCGCCGCGGTCGGTGCAGCCAAGGTGCCGGCGATCGCGGCTGCGCTGAACGGGCGCCTGATCAACGGCTTGATCACGGACGAGGCGACCGCGCGGGCGGTCCTGGAGCGCTAGGGCGGCCGGTCTCGCCATTTGCGCCGCTGTCATCATCCGCGAAAGCGGATGATCCAGTACGCTGCGGCCCCACTTGGGGCAAACCAACTCACGCCACGGAGTACTGGATGCCCCGCTTTCGCGGGGCATGACAGCGTAGGCATGGCAGAGACCCCATCCGCTCCCGCACCGCAGCACTCAGAAGTTGCGGGAAAGCCCGCGCGCCTGCTTGACAAGGCCAGTGCCCTGGGTTGAACATACGCCCAACGCGTGGGCATATGCTCAGAAACGCGGGCTTAGGGAGGTCACCGTGAAAAAGATCCTCGGCGCCGTCTGCGGCGCGTCTGTCCTGCTGGCCGTCCCTGCGATGGCCGAAACCGCCCTGACGATCGCCACCGTCAACAATGGCGACATGATCCGCATGCAGGGACTGACGAGCGAATTCACCAAGAAAAACCCTGATATCACCGTGAAATGGGTGACTCTGGAAGAGAACGTGCTGCGCCAGCGCGTCACCACCGACATCGCCACCAAGGGCGGCCAGTTCGACGTCTTGACCATCGGCACCTATGAGGTGCCGATTTGGGCCAAGAAGGGCTGGCTGGTACCGCTCGCCAATCTCGGCGCGGACTACGACGTCGCCGACCTCCTGCCGAAGATCAAGGACGCGGTTTCCGTCGACGGAAAGCTCTATGCCGCGCCGTTCTACGGCGAGAGCTCGATGATGATGTATCGCACCGACCTGTTCGAGAAGGCCGACCTGAAGATGCCGGAAAAGCCGACCTGGGATTTCGTCATCGACGCGGCCAAGAAGCTCACCGACAAGAGCGGTGGCGTCTACGGCATCTGCCTCCGCGGCAAGGCCGGCTGGGGCGAGAACATGGCGTTCCTCTCGGCCATGGCCAATTCCTACGGCGCGCGTTGGTTCGACGAGAAGTGGGAGCCGCAGTTCAACACGCCGGAATGGAAGACGACACTCACGACCTACGTCAATCTGATGAAGGAAGCCGGCCCTCCCGGCGCGAGCTCTAACGGCTTCAACGAGAATCTTGCGCTGTTCAACGCCGGCAAGTGTGCGATGTGGATCGACGCCACGGTCGCGGCGTCCTTCGTCACCAATCCGAAAGACTCCAGGGTTGCTGACAAGGTTGGCTTCGCGCTGGCACCCAATACCGGGCTCGGCAAGAACGCCAACTGGCTGTGGGCCTGGAACCTTGCGATCCCCGCCGGCTCCAAGAAGACGGAAGCGGCCGAGAAGTTCATCGCGTGGGCAACGAGCAAGGACTACACCAAGCTCGTGGCGTCGAAGGAGGGTTGGGCCAACGTGCCGCCGGGCACGCGGACTTCGCTCTACCAGAATCCCGACTACCTGAAGGTCGCGCCGTTCGCGAAGCTGACGCTGGCCTCGATCGACGCGGCCGATCCGAACAAGCCGGCGGTGAAGCCAGTGCCCTATGTCGGCGTGCAATATGCGGCGATCCCCGAATTCCAGGGCATCGGCACGCAGGTCGGTCAGCAGTTCTCCGCAGCACTTGCGGGATCGACCTCCGTCGATGCGGCGCTCGCCGCCGCGCAATCCTCGACCGAGCGCGAGATGAAGCGCGCCGGCTACATCAAGTGAACCCGAGCTCTCCTTCCTGAGCTCAAACCTGCGGCCATCCATCGTCCCTGGATGGACGGCCGCCTTCTTCCCGCAAGCGGAGAAGCGTGGATGGCAACCCGGCAGACGCAGTTCCTAGCGCGGTCGCTTCTGACCCCGGCCGTCGGGCTGTTGTTCATCTGGATGATCGTTCCGCTTGTGCTGACGATCTACTTTTCGACCCTGCATTACAGCTTGCTCGATCCCGGCTCGGAAGAGTTCATCGGGCTGGAAAACTTCCGCTACTTCCTCACCGATCCCGCCTTCCTCGCCTCGCTCCAGAACACACTGGTGCTGGTCGGCTCCGTGCTGGCGCTGACGATCCTGCTGGGCGTTCCCCTCGCGTTGCTGCTCGACCAGCCCGTGGTCGGCCGCAACTTCGTGCGGCTGATGGTGATCGCGCCGTTCTTCGTGATGCCGACGGTGAGCGCGCTGGTCTGGAAGAACCTGTTGATGCATCCGGTCTCCGGCCTGTTTGCCTGGCTCGCCTCGCTGTTCGGACTGACGCCGATCGACTGGTTCAACGACGCGCCGCTGTTCGCGGTGATTCTGATCGTGGCCTGGCAATGGCTGCCGTTCGCAACCCTGATCCTGCTCACCGCGTTGCAGTCGCTCGACGAGGAGCAGAAGGAGGCGGCCGAAATGGACGGCGCCAGCCCGCTCTCGACCTTCATCTACATCACGCTGCCGCACCTGGCGCGTCCGATCACGGTCGTGATCCTGATCGAGACAATCTTCCTGCTCACGGTCTTTGCGGAGATTTACGTCACCACCGGCGGCGGTCCGGGCCTGCAGACGACCAACATTGCCTTCCTGATCTATTCGCAGGCACTGATCCAGTTCGATGTCGGCAGCGCGTCGGCGGGCGGACTGGTTGCTGTGGTCATCGCCAACATCGTGGCTTTCTTCCTCGTCCGCATCGTCGGCCGCAATCTGGAGGCCTGACATCATGGCGCGGATGGCGACGACAAGGCGGGTGGCGGTATCGACGATCGCGGCGTGGCTGTGCGGCTTCCTGATCTTCTTCCCGATCCTCTGGATGGTGTTGGCAAGCTTCAAGACCGAACTCGAGGCCTTTGCCATTCCGCCGTCGTTCCTGTTCTTCGACTGGACCCTCGAGAACTACGCGACGGTGCAGGAACGCAGCGACTACATCCATCACGCGCTGAATTCGATCATCATCGCCGGCGGCTCGACGCTGATCGCCCTCCTGATCGCGATTCCAGCGGCCTGGTCCATGGCGTTCTCGTCGACCAAGCGCACCAAGGACATCCTGCTCTGGATGCTCTCCACCAAGATGATGCCGCCGGTCGGCGTGCTCGTGCCGATCTACCTCATCTACAAGACCTTCGGTCTGCTCGACTCCCGCATCGGCCTCGTGTTCATCCTGTGCCTCGGCAACCTGCCGATCGTCATCTGGATGCTGTTCACCTATTTCAAGGAGATTCCGCGCGACATACTTGAGGCCGCGCGCATGGACGGTGCCACGGTCGGCCGCGAGCTCGTCTATGTGCTGACGCCGATGGCGATCCCGGGCCTTGCGTCGACCCTGCTGCTCAACCTTATCCTCGCCTGGAACGAGGCGTTCTGGACGTTGAATCTCTCGACCTCGGCAGCCGCGCCGCTTACCGTGTTCATCGCATCCTATTCGAGTCCGGAAGGGTTGTTCTGGGCAAAATTGTCGGCGGCATCGACGCTCGCGATCGCGCCGATTCTCGTCCTCGGTTGGTTCAGCCAGAAGCAGCTCGTGCGCGGGCTCACCTTTGGCGCGGTGAAGTAGAGAGGCTGCCGGATCATGGGTCAGATCACACTTCAGGGCGTGCAGAAATCCTTCGGTCCCGTGCACATCATCAAGGGCGCCGACCTCGACATCGCGGACGGCTCCTTCGTGGTGTTCGTCGGACCATCAGGCTGCGGCAAGACCACGCTGCTGCGGCTGATCGCAGGCCTCGAGGACGTCTCTGGCGGCAAGATCCTGATCGACGGCAAGAACGTGGTCGACACGCCGCCCGCCAAGCGCGGGCTGTCGATGGTGTTCCAGTCCTACGCGCTCTATCCGCACATGAGCGTGCGCGGCAATATCGGCTTCGGCCTGAAGATGGCGGGCCTGCCCAGGGACGAGATCAATCGCAAGGTCGAGGCTGCTGCCGCGACGCTGAACCTCACGCCCTATCTCGACCGCAAGCCGCGCGAGCTCTCCGGAGGCCAGCGCCAGCGCGTTGCGATCGGGCGCGCCATCGTCCGCGAGCCCAAGGCGTTCTTGTTCGACGAGCCACTGTCCAACCTCGACGCCGCGCTCCGCGTGCAGATGCGCATCGAGGTGACGCGACTCCAGAAACAGCTCGGCACCACCGCGATCTACGTCACCCACGACCAGGTTGAGGCCATGACCATGGCCGACAGGATCGTCGTGCTCAACGGCGGCAAGATCGAGCAATATGGCTCGCCGCTGGAACTCTACGAGAAGCCCGCCAATCTCTTCGTCGCCGGCTTCATCGGCTCGCCCAAGATGAACTTCGTCACCGGCGAGCCTGCCAAGCAACAGGGCGCAACGACCATCGGCGTGCGGCCGGAACACATCAAGATCGAGCGTGATGGCGCCGGCGGCTGGCTGGGCACAATCGCGGTCGCTGAGCATCTCGGCAGCGACACGTTTCTTTATGTCGATGCCGGGCCGCTCGGGATGCTGACCGCGCGCTACATCGGTGAATTGAGCCTGCATGCCGGCGACCGCGTGTCGCTGGTGCCGGACCCCACGCGCATTCACCGCTTCGACGAGAGCGGCAACGCTATCAGGGGCTAACAAGAAACGGGAAGACCGCCATGTACCTGGAAAAATTCAAACTGAATGGCAAGACCGCGTTCATCACCGGCGGCGGGCAGGGCATTGGTCTCGCCTGCGCCGAGGCGCTGGCTGAATCCGGCGCCAGGGTCATCGTCGGCGACCGCGATAGCAAGGTCGCCGACAGCGCCAAAGCCGGCCTGAAGGCGAAGGGATACGACATCGAGACCGCGATTATGGATGTCACCGACACCAGGCGCGTGGCGGAGGTTGCCAATGATCTCGTCGCACGTCATGGCAAGGTCGACATCCTCGTTAACAACGCCGGCATTGCCCGCAGCGAGACCCCGGCCGAGACCGTCACCGACGAGCATTGGCTCAACGTCATTGACGTCAATCTCAACGGCACCTTCTGGTGCTGCCGCGAGTTCGGCAAGCACATGCTGAAGGCCAAGAGCGGCGCCATCGTCAATGTCGGCTCGATGTCCGGCTTCATCGTCAACAAGCCGCAGGAGCAGTGCTTCTACAACGCCTCCAAGGCCGGGGTGCACCATCTCACCAAGTCGCTGGCCGCCGAATGGGGCGCGCGCGGCATCCGCGTCAACGCGGTGGCGCCGACCTATATCGAGACGCCGCTCAATGCCTTCGTGAAGAGCAATCCCAGGATGTACGACGCCTGGATCGGTGGAACCCCGATGGCGCGGATGGGACAGGTCGAGGAGATCGCGTCGGTCGTGCTATTCCTCTCTTCGGAGGCCGCGAGCCTGATGACCGGCAGCATCGTGCTGGTGGATGGCGGCTACACTTGCTGGTAGGCTTGCGTCAAAACTGACGAAGCGACCGGGAGTGACAATGCCGCAAGCCTATATCGGCGTCGACGTGGGGACCACGAGCACGCGCGCAGGAGTGTTTGACGGGGCCGGGACCTTGCTTGCGACTGCGCGGCATCCGATCAGGATCTGGCACGAGGCCGGCGACATCGTCGAGCAGTCCTCCCAGGACATCTGGGACGCCTGCACGACATCGGTGCGGGCGGCGATGGCGGAAGCCGGCATTGCGCCCGATGGCGTCGGTGGCATTGGCTTCGACGCCACCTGTTCTCTCGTGGTGCTCGATCCCCAGGGCGAGCCGGTCACCGTCAGCGCCTCTGGCGACAAGCAGCGCAACGTCATCGTCTGGATGGACCATCGCGCCACGGCCGAGGCGCGGTTGATCAACGAGACCGGGGACGCCGTGCTGCGCTACGTCGGCGGCTCGATCTCGCCCGAGATGGAGATGCCGAAACTGCTGTGGCTGAAGCGTCACCTGCGCGCGAGCTTCGATGCCGCCGGTCACTTCTTCGATCTGGCGGATTACCTGACCTGGCGCGCGACGGGTTCGCTCCGGCGCTCGACCTGCACAGTCACCTGCAAATGGAACTACCTCGCACATGATAGCGGCGGCTGGAGCGCGCCGTTCTTCCAGCGCATTGGCCTCTCCGATTTCGTTGCCGAGAAATACGCCCGCATCGGCACCGAGATCGTCGCGCCTGGCACACGCCTCGGCGATGGCCTTACCCGCGCTGCCGCGGCCGAGCTGGGCCTGTCGCCGGGAACGCCGGTCGGCGCGTCGCTGATCGACGCCCATGCCGGCGGCATCGGCGCGATCGGCGGCCGCGACGGATCGGGCGGTGCGACGGATGTCTGCGATCGCCTTGCCTACATCATGGGAACGTCGGCCTGCATCATGGCGACGACGAAAGAGCCGTGCTTCGTACCCGGCGTATGGGGTCCTTATTACTCTGGCATGGTGCCGGACTTCTGGCTCAATGAGGGTGGCCAGTCGGCCGCCGGCGCCGCGATCGATCATCTCCTCAAGTCACATCCCGGCCATGCCGAGGCGAGCGCGGCGGCGCGCGGCGAGGGTCTCGACCTCATCGATTTCCTGGAGCGTCGCATCATCGCACGCGCGGGCGATGCCAGCCGCGCCGCGCTGCTGGCCCGCGCCGTCCATGTCCTCCCTGAATTCATCGGCAATCGCTCGCCTTACGCCGATCCTGATACGCGCGCGGTGATCGCGGGCCTCGACCTCGACACCGACATGGGGTCGATGGAGCAGTTGTTCGTCGCCGGTCTCTGCGGGCTCGCCTATGGCCTTGCGGAGGTGATCGAGGCCTTTGCCGCGCATGGCGTTCGCTCCAGCATCATGATCATGGGCGGCGGCGCGAGCCGCAGCCCGCTTGTGCGGCAGATCATGGCCGACACAACCGGCCTCGCGGTGGCGCTGCCCCAAACAAAGGAGCCGGTGCTGCTGGGCGCCGCGATGCTCGGGGCGGTGGCCGGCGGCGCCTACGCTTCGATCGGTGAGACCATGGCCAAGATGTCGGCGCTGGGACGGAAGAGCGAGCCGACCACGCCCGACATGGCCGCCTTTCATGCCCGCAAGCGCGAGGTGTACAAGCTGCTGCGTGAGGTCGATCGCGGCAGCCGTGCGGCGATGCGCGCCGGAGGTTGAAAGACATGCTGATTGCCTGCGGCGATGCGCTGATCGATTTCGTGCCGACGCGAAACGCTGGGGGACGCGAGGCGGTGATGCCGGCGGTCGGCGGCTCCTGCCTCAATGTTGCGATCGGCATGGCGCGCCTGGGCGTGGCGACCGGCTTCGTCGGTGGCATCTCGACCGACCTGTTCGGACGGATGATCGCCGACCACGCCGCAGCATCGAACGTCGAACTGGGGCTTGCCACCCGCAGCGATCACCAGACCACGCTCGCTTTCGTCCGCATCGTCGCGGGCGAGTCGCATTACGCCTTCTACGATGTCGGGACCGCGACACGGAACTGGACGTACCGGCGCGGGACAATTCCATTTGCGAACGTCGAAGCCGTCCATGTCGGTTCGACGACCCTTGTCAACGACCAGGGCGCCGCCGAGACGAAAGCCCTGCTTGCAGACGCGCGCGCGTCGTCGACGATCTCCTTCGATCCGAATTGCCGTCCCAATCTGGTCAAGGACAAGCCGGCTTACCTTGCGCGCATGGCCGAGTTCGCGGATGGCGCCGACCTCATCAAGATGTCGGACGTCGACTTCGCCTATCTCTTTGGAGATGAGCCTTACGAGCAGCGCGCAGGCACGCTGCTCGCGCGAGGTGTCAGCCTCGTCGTCATCACCCGCGGCAACAATGGCGCCATCGCGTGGCACGCAAGGGCGGGGCAGATCGAAGTGCCCGCGCCGAAGGTCGAGATCGCCGACACGATCGGCGCCGGTGACAGCTTTCAGGCGGCGCTGCTGTTCGCCCTGCACAAGCAGGGACGTCTCGCCCGGCCACAACTGAAGGACATTGGCGCAGATGAACTCCGCCTTGCGCTGTCCTTTGCTGCCAGCTGCGCCGGCCTGACCTGCACGCGCCCGGGCGCCGATCCGCCCTGGAGCCATGAGATCGCCTGGAACTGGTAGGCAACGCGTCAGGGGCTTGCGATTTCCGAGATGTCCCGGCGGACTGCGGCCATGCGGCATCCGAAATGGACAGAATGGGTGCCCGCTGGCAAGGTCCGCGCGTCCTGACGCGAGCCTGCCCTTATGAGCAACGATCTCTGTTTCCTGTCCGCCGCCGAACTGCGTGCGCGTATCGCCCGCAAGGAGGTTTCACCGGTCGATGTCGTCAGCGCGGTGCTGGCACGCGCCGAGGCGCTTCAGCCCGAATTGAATTGCTTCATCACGCTCTGCGGCGCCGAGGCGATGGCAGAGGCGCGGATAGCAGAGCGCAAGGTGATGTCGGGCGAGCCGCTCGGCCTGCTGCATGGACTTCCGGTCACGGTCAAGGACATCGTCAACACGCGCGGCGTGAAGACTACCTTCGGCGCCGTTCCCTACAAGGACAATGTACCCACTGAGGATGCCGTCGCGGTTGCGAAGCTCCGTGCGGAAGGCGCGATCCTGATAGGCAAGACCACGACGCCCGAGTTCGGCAGCAAGTGCCTGACCGATTCGCCGCTGTTCGGCCGTACTCGCAACGCCTGGAGCGCGGAGCGTTCTTCCGGCGGCTCCAGCGGTGGGGCGGCGGTGGCCGTTGCGAGCGGCATCGCGCCGCTCGCGATCGCGACCGATGGCGGCGGCTCGACGCGGATACCGGCCGCCTGCAACGGCGTGGTCGGCTTGAAGCAGAGCAATGGCGTGATCGCGCACAGTCAGGCGCTCGACGCTTTCGGCAACCAGACCTATGTCACACCGACCACGCGTACCGTCGCTGACACCGCGCTGATGATGCAGGCGATGGCCGGCGAGGATCCTTGTGATCCCTGGTCGATCGGCGTTCCCGTGCCCGATTTCATCGGCACCGCCGTTCCGCGCGGCGATCTGCGCGGGCAGAGGATCCTGTTCTGCGCCTCGCCGCCCGGTCGTCCCGTGTCCGCGGATGTTGCCGCGGCCTTCAAGGCGAGCCTTGATCGGTTGGTGGGCCTGGGTGCCGAGCTCGAGGAGTTCTCCGGCGAGGGCTTTGACGTCGAGCCGATCTGGCGCGCCATCAACCACACGGTCTGGCGTACGCGTTTCGCCAAGCTGGCTGCCGAGCATGGCGGCGTTCTCAGCGAAGCTTTCGTCAAGCAGGTCGCTCTTGCGACAAATGTCAGCGGCGTCGATTACCAGGAGGCAATGTTCGCGCGAACCGCGCTGTTCCGCCGCGTGCAATCCCTGCTTGCGCGCGCGGACTTCCTGGCGATGCCGACCATCACGCGCACCGCGTTGCCGATCGGCCAGGACCTGTTCGGCACCATCGAAATCGACGGCAAGCATTTCGACAGCGTCCGGCCGCACTGGTTCCCCTGGACCATGCCGTTCAACATGACCGGGCATCCCGCAATCAGCCTGCCTTGCGGCTTCGGCGGCGACGGTCTGCCGATCGGGCTTCAACTCGTCGGTCGCTTCCGCAGCGATGCGGAATTGCTGCGCGTCAGCGCACTGTTCGAGGCTTCGCAGGACCTTCTGTCCCGCCGGCCCGGCTGAGGCGTTGATGACGTGCCGCAAAGGGCTTGCGTCCGGCGTCCGGACATGTAGATCGTGCCGCCGGTGAGCCCTGAACCCGAGCGCGCATGAGCGTATTTGTCCTTCGACGTGTCCTGACCCTGCTGGCGACGCTGGTCGGCGCATCCCTGATCATTTTCCTGGTGCTGGACGCTCTCCCGGGCAATGCCGCGCAGATGCTGATGGGTGCCGATGCCTCGGCCGATGCGGTGCGCGCGCTCACCGTCAAGCTCGGGCTCGACCAGCCGCTGGCGGTTCGCTACCTGCAATGGATCAAGGGCCTCCTCGTCGGCGATCTCGGCAACAGCTATGTCTACGGCACGCCGGTAGCGGGCCTGATCGCGGAGCGGCTGGTGCTGACCATTCCGCTCGCGATCATGTCGATGCTGATCACGGTGACGCTGGCGCTCTCGGCCGGCATCTACACCGCCGCCAACCACAACAAGCTCGGCGATGTCGGCGTGATGTCCCTGACGCAGGTCGGCATCGCGCTGCCGAACTTCTGGTTTGCGATCCTCCTGGTCCTCCTGTTTGCGGTGAGGCTACAATGGCTCTCCGCGGGCGGCTTTGCCGGCTGGGAGGACGGTATCTGGCCGGGCATCAAGTCGCTGCTGTTACCTGCGATCTCGCTTGCGGTGGTGCAGGCCGCGATCCTTGCGCGCGTCACGCGTTCGGCTGTGCTCGAGGTGTTGCGCGAAGACTTTGTTCGTACCGCGCGCGCGAAGGGGCTCGGCAAGCGCGAGGTGCTGTGGAGCCACGTGCTGCGCAACGCCATGATCCCGGTGATGACGGTGATGGGGCTGCAATTCGCCAATCTGCTCGCCGGCACCATCGTGATCGAGAACGTGTTCTATCTGCCGGGCCTTGGCCGGTTGATCTTCCAGTCGATTGCCAACCGCGACCTGATCGTGGTGCGCAATTGCGTGATGCTGCTCGCCGCCATGGTCGTCATCGTCAATTTCGTGGTCGACGTGCTCTATGCCTTCATCGATCCCCGCATCAAGGTTCACGACCTGTGAGTGCGCCCTTGACCATTGACACACCGGTCGCAACGCGTCGTGTGCCGGCCCGGACGTTCTGGGGCCGCGCGCTGCGCCATCGCAGCTTCGTCCTCGGCGGTGCGCTGACCCTCCTGGTGCTCGCCTCGGCGCTTTTGTCGCTGGTGTGGACGCCATGGTCGCCGTACGAGATCGACATCGCCTCGAAACTCAGGCCACCGTCGGCGGCGCACTGGCTCGGCACCGATTCCTTCGGCCGCGACATCGTCTCGTTGCTGCTCGCGGGCGCGCGCTCGACCATCCTGGTCGGCGTCATCGCCGTGAGCATCGGTCTCACCTTCGGCGTCTGTCTCGGCCTGATCGCGTCCGCCAAGCGCGGCTGGACCGAAGAGATCATCATGCGCTTCTCTGACTTCACCTTCGCGTTTCCGGCCGTGCTGTCCGCGATCATGCTCGCCGCTGTCGTGGGGCCGGGCATGGTGACCTCGATCGTCGCGATCGGCATTTTCCAGATCCCGACGCTGACCCGGCTGACGCGCGGCTCGGCCAACGCGATCTGGGCGCGGGAATTCGTGCTGGCCGCGCGCGCGTCGGGGAAGGGGGCTTTCCGCATCACCATCGAGCATGTGCTGCCGAACATCCTGTCGATCCTGATCGTGCAGGCAACCATCCAGTTCGCGCTCGCAATCCTCGCCGAGGCCGCCTTGTCCTATCTCGGCCTCGGCACGCAGCCGCCGCAGCCGTCCTGGGGGCGGATGCTGAACGATGCGCAGACACTGCTGTTCCAGTCGCCGATGCTCGCGGTCTATCCGGGCGCGGCGATTGCGGTCGCTGTGCTTGGCCTCAATCTCCTCGGCGATGGATTGCGCGATCTGCTCGATCCAAGACTGGCCCGGGAGCGATGACGATGGGCGAGCGCTCAACCAAGCCCCTGATCGAGGTCGACAATCTCGGTGTCCGGCTCAACACCAGCCGCGGGCCGGCACAGGCCGTGCGCGGCGTCAGCTTTGCCCTGAAGCGCGGTGAGACGCTCGGGCTCGTCGGCGAGTCCGGCTGCGGCAAGTCGGTCACCGCCCTGTCGCTGATGGGGCTGTTGCCGGACAGCGCCGTCGTCACCGGCAGCATCAAGCTGGACGGAAGCGAGCTCGTCGGGCTTTCGGATCCGGATTATTGCCGGCTGCGCGGCAACCGCATCAGCATGATCTTCCAGGAGCCGATGACTGCGCTCAACCCGATGCACACGATCGGTCATCAAGTCGCCGAGCCGCTGCGGCGTCACAAGAGATATTCGGCGGCGCAGGCGCGTAAAGAGGCGATCGCCTTGCTCGACCGCGTCGGACTGCCCGATCCGGCCAAGCGCATCGATGCCTATCCGCACCAGTTCTCCGGCGGCCAGCGCCAGCGCGTCACCATCGCCATGGCGCTCGCCTGCGAGCCCGACCTGTTGATCGCGGACGAGCCCACAACCGCGCTCGACGTCACCATCCAGGGCCAGATCCTCGACCTCATCGCCGATCTCGTCGAGGAACGCGGCATGTCGATGATCCTGATCTCGCACGATCTCGGCGTCATCGCCGAGAACGTGCAGCGCATGATGGTGATGTATGGCGGCACGGTCGTCGAGAGCGGCCCGACCGACCAGGTGTTCCGCCGCATGGGACATCCGTACACGCAGGGCCTGTTCCGCGCCCGTCCGCGTCTCGGCGCACGCAAGGGGACGCGATTGAAGACGATATCGGGCACGGTGCCGGAGCTCGCAGACCTGCCGGCCGGCTGCACGTTCGGCGATCGCTGCCCGCTGGTCGAGGACAAATGCCGCGCGGCGCTTCCGTCGATGGTCGAGGTCGGTCCGGGTCACGCCGTTCGCTGCGTACGCACCGATGTCTCGATGGCCGAGGTCGGAGCATTGTCCGCATGACCGCCGCGCCTCTTCTCGACGTGAAGGATCTCGAGCAGCGTTACACGCTGCCGCGGGAAAGCCTGTTCCGTCCGCCCGGTCAGGTGCGCGCGCTCAATGGCGTCAGTGTGCGGGTCGATGCCGGCAAGAGCCTCGGCATCGTCGGCGAGTCCGGCTCGGGCAAGTCGACCTTTGCGCGGGTGGTGATGGCGCTGGAGCGCCCGACGTCGGGCCAGGTCGCGCTGCTCGGCCGCGATCTCAACCGGATCTCCGCCGACGAGCTGCGTCGCGCGCGCCGCGATTTCCAGATGGTGTTCCAGGACCCGTACGGGTCGCTCGATCCGCGGCAGACCATCGCGCGCATCGTCGCCGAGCCCTTGACCGTGCTGGAGGGCGCCGATCGCACGACATTCCGCGAACGGGTCGCCGCGGTGCTGCGTCAGGTGGGCTTGCGCGATGCGGACATGGACAAATATCCGCACGAGTTTTCCGGCGGCCAGCGCCAACGCATCGCGATCGCGCGTGCGCTGATCACCCAGCCGAAGCTGATTGTCGCCGACGAGCCGGTCTCCGCGCTCGACGTCTCCGTGCAGGCGCAGGTTCTGAACCTGATGCAGGACCTCCAGGAGCAGTTCGGCCTCAGCTACATCCTGATCAGCCATGACCTCGCCGTCGTCGACTATCTCTGCGACGAGGTCGCGGTGATGTATCTCGGCCGGATCGTCGAGCAGGGCAGGCCGGAGGATCTGTTCGAGCGCTGCGCCCATCCCTATACGCGGGCGCTGCTGGATGCCGTGCCGCGGGCGCGCGCCGGCGGTGGCCGGCGGC
>NZ_LGHM01000088.1 GCF_001908185.1 Bradyrhizobium sp. AS23.2 | reverse complement strand
GGCCGGCCGCACCGCCGCCACGTCCGCCTGCGGCAGCCCCGAAAAAGTGCCCGCCCAACCAGCCAAAGTGCTAGCGGGCAGGGCGGAAATGCCGGAATGGGCCTTTCGCGGGCGGTAAAAGCCCCGAAAGGCCCTTATTTCCTTGCTTCTGGCCGAAATGGCGCTATATAGCGCGCCATCTCACACGGAAGCATGGCTCACAAGGCCGTCCGGTGGCAGCCGGGGCGACAACGCTCCGTTTTGCTCACACGCTTCCGGAGGAACCAACCGGAGAATTAGAACGATGGCACTACCCGATTTCACCATGCGTCAGCTGCTCGAAGCTGGCGTGCACTTTGGTCACCAGTCGCACCGCTGGAATCCGAAAATGGCTCCGTTCATTTTCGGCGCTCGCAACAACATCCACATCGTCGACCTCGCGCAGACCGTGCCGATGCTGCACACCGCCCTGCAGGCGGTCAGCGACACCGTCGCCAAGGGCGGCCGCATCCTGTTCGTCGGCACCAAGCGCCAGGCGCAGGACGGCGTCGCGGACGCTGCCAAGCGCTGCGCGCAGTATTTCGTCAATTCGCGCTGGCTCGGCGGCACGCTGACCAACTGGAAGACGATCTCGGCCTCGATCAAGCGCCTGCGTCACCTCGACGAGGTCCTGGCGGGCGGCGAAGCCAATTCGTACACGAAGAAGGAGCGCCTGACGCTTCAGCGCGAGCGCGACAAGCTCGACCGCTCGCTCGGCGGCATCAAGGACATGGGTGGTCTGCCCGACCTGATCTTCGTGATCGACACCAACAAAGAAGACATCGCGATCCAGGAAGCCCAGCGGCTCAACATCCCGGTCGCCGCGATCGTCGACACCAATTCGGACCCCAAAGGCATCACCTATGTGGTGCCGGGCAATGACGATGCCGGCCGTGCGATCGCGCTCTATTGCGATCTGATCGCGCGTGCGGCGATCGACGGTATCTCGCGCGCCCAGGGCGATTCGGGAATCGACATCGGTGCGTCGGCTCGTCCGCTCGCTGAAGATCTGCCGGCTGCCTCGTCGAGCGGCTTCCAGGGCCTTGCCGGTCCGCGCGGCACCGCCGACGATCTCAAGAAGCTCCCGGGCGTGTCGGGTGCGATCGAGAAGAAGTTCAACGACCTCGGTATCTTCCATTACTGGCAGCTCGCCGAGCTCGATCACGACACCGCGCACACGATCGGCGAAGCAGTCGGTCTGCCCAGCCGCGCGGATGCCTGGGTGGCCAAGGCCAAGGCGCTGACCGCGGAAGCGGAATAGTCAAAAAGAGCGATGGGTTGGCCGGACAGGATCCGGCCACCATTTCATTCAGTTGACGCGAATTCCTGAGATGGACCGCGGCGGGGGCAATTGGGTGCCACGCCGCGGCAAACCGGCAGGCAAGAAGGATTTCCAACGATGGCAACGATCACAGCTGCGATGGTCAAGGACCTGCGCGAGTCGACCGGCGCGGGCATGATGGACTGCAAGGCCGCGCTGACCGAAAACGACGGCAACATGGAAGCGGCGCAGGATTGGCTCCGCAAGAAGGGTCTGTCCAAGGCCGCCAAGAAGTCGGGCCGCGTCGCGGCCGAGGGCCTGATCGGCGCGCTCACCAAGGGCACCAAGGGCGTCGTGGTCGAGGTCAACTCCGAAACCGACTTCGTCGCGCGCAACGGCCAGTTCCAGGGCCTCGTCAAGATGATCGCCCAGGTCGCATTCGACGTCGGCGCCGATGTCGAGAAGATCAAGGCCGCCAAGGTCGGCGACGTCACGATCGAAACCGCGGTCAATGACGCGATCGCCACCATCGGCGAGAACATGACGCTGCGCCGCGCCGCTTCGCTCGAAGTGAGCCAGGGCGTCGTGTCGCACTACGTTCATGGTGCCGTGATCGATGGCGCCGGCAAGATGGGCGTGATCGTGGCGCTGGAATCGCCCGGTAAGGCCGACGAGCTCGCAGCGCTCGGCCGCCAGATCGCGATGCATGTCGCCGCCGCCAACCCGCTTGCGCTCGATCCGTCCGGTCTCGATCCGGCGGTCGTCAAGCGCGAGAAGGACGTGCTCGCCGACAAGTATCGTCAGCAGGGCAAGCCGGAGAACGTGATCGAGAAGATCGTCGAGTCGGGCCTGAAGACCTACTACAAGGAAGTCTGCCTGCTCGAGCAGGCCTTCATCCACGACACCGGCAAGTCGGTGGCGCAGGCGGTGAAGGAAGCCGAAGGCAAGGTCGGCGGCGCCGTGAAGATCGCCGGCTTTGTGCGCTATGCTCTCGGTGAGGGAATCGAGAAGCAGGAAAGCGACTTCGCGGCCGAGGTCGCGGCGGCCAGCGGCAAGAAGTAAGCGCTCGAACGTTCCTTCCGGCGTGCCGCCGGAAGCGGCGCCCGGACAAGGAAAAGTGCTCATGACTGATCCGGTCTATCGTCGCGTCGTGATCAAGCTGTCCGGCGAATACCTCGCGGGACAGCAGGGTTTTGGCATCGATCAGCCGACCGTCGACCGGGTTGCTGACGATCTGATCGCCGCCCGCCATCTCGGCACCGAGGTTGCGGTGGTGATCGGCGGCGGCAACATCGTACGCGGCGTCGAGGTGTCTTCGCGCGGCGTGTCGCGCCCGACGGGCGACACCATGGGCATGCTTGCCACCATGATGAATTGCCTCGCGCTGGAAGCGGCGATCGAGCGCAAGGGCACGCCGGCGCGCACGCTGTCGGCCTTCGTCATGCCCGAGATTTCCGAACTGTTCACCCGCACCGCGGCGCACAAATACCTCGCCGAGGGCCGGATCGTGCTGCTCGGCGGCGGAACCGGCAATCCGTTCTTCACCACCGATACGACCGCCGTGCTCCGTGCTGCCGAGATCGGCGCGCAGGCGGTCCTGAAGGCGACCAACGTCGACGGCGTCTATTCGGCCGATCCGAAGAAAGATCCGACCGCCACGAGGTTCGACCGGCTGACGCATTCGCAGGCGATCGAGGGCGGCTACAGGGTTATGGATGCGACCGCCTTCGCGCTTGCCCGCGAGACGTTGCTGCCTATCATCGTGTTCTCGATCGCGGAGCCGGGTTCGATCGGCGCGATTCTGCGTGGCAGCGGCCACGGAACCATCGTCGCCGGCTGACGGCTCATCGGTCGCGCCCTGAGGAAAGGGCGCGGGAGAGGTCGCCGGGATTTTGAAGGAGAAGCGAGATGGCCACGGGTAATTTCGACATCAACGAAGTGAAGCGCCGCATGCAGGGCGCCGTCCAGTCGCTGAAGCACGAGCTTGGCGGCCTGCGTACCGGCCGCGCATCGGCTTCGATGCTCGACCCGGTCCAGGTCGAGGCCTACGGCAGCCACATGCCGCTCAACCAGCTCGCCACCGTCAGCGTGCCGGAGCCGCGGCTGATCTCGGTGCAGGTCTGGGACAAGTCGATGGTGAAGCCGGTCGAGAAGGCGATCGTCGATTCCAATCTTGGTCTGTCGCCTGCGACCGAAGGCCAGGTCCTGCGTCTGCGCATTCCCGAGCTCAACGAGGAGCGCCGCAAGGAGCTCGTCAAGGTCGCGCATAAATACGCGGAAGCCGCCAAGGTCGCCGCACGCCACGTCCGCCGCGATGGTCTCGACGTTCTCAAGAAGCTCGAGAAGAACCACGAGATGTCGGAGGATGATCAGAAGCGTCACGCCGACGATGTGCAGAAGGCGACCGACGGCACGATCGCCGAGATCGACCAGTTGCTGGCCGCCAAGGAAAAAGAAATCCTCACCGTCTAAGGCCGCCTCATGTCCAACGCCGCCGCGCCCGCAACGGAAGGACCCGACCGGTCCGAGGCGCCTGCGCATGTCGCCATCATCATGGATGGCAACGGGCGTTGGGCGGCCGCGCGCGGCCTGCCGCGTGCGGAGGGGCATCGCCGGGGCGTGGAAGCCTTGCGCCGCGTGGTTCGCGCCTCGCACGAGCTCGGGATCCGCTATCTCACCATCTTCTCCTTCTCTTCGGAGAACTGGTCGCGCCCGGCGAGCGAGATCGGCGATCTCTTCGGGCTGCTCCGGCGTTTCATCCGCAACGATCTGGCGAGCCTGCATCGTGACGGCGTCAAGGTTCGCATCATCGGCGAGCGCGAGGGGCTCGAAGGCGACATCTGCGCGCTCCTGAATGAGGCGGAGGAGCTGACGCGCGACAACACGCGCCTAACGCTCGTCGTCGCCTTCAACTACGGCTCGCGGCAGGAGATCGCGAAAGCGGCGCAGAAGCTCGCGCGCGAAGTCGCGGAGGGCAGGCGCGATCCTGACACGATCGACGCCGAGACACTCGGTGCCCATCTCGATGCGCCCGACATTCCAGATCCCGATCTCATCATCCGCACCAGCGGCGAGCAGCGCCTGTCCAATTTCCTGATGTGGCAGGCTGCCTATAGCGAGCTCGTCTTCGTGCCGATCCACTGGCCCGATTTCGACAAGGCGGCGCTGGAAAGCGCGATCGCCGAATTCGCCAGGCGCGAGCGCCGTTTCGGCGGCCTGGTCGCGAAAACCGCCTCGTGAGCGAACCCGACGCCGCACCGGCGGGCTCCGCGCCTGCCTCAAGCAATCTCGTGATGCGAGTCCTCGCAGCGCTGGTGCTGGCGCCGCTCGCCATTGCGCTCGCCTATGCCGGCGGCTGGCTGTGGGCGCTTCTCGTCACCCTGGTGGCGATCGGGCTGTTCGCGGAATGGCTGATGGTGGTTGGCGCGGGATCCGTTGCGCTGACCGCCTCCGGGACGATTGTCCTCGCCGTCATGGGCTTCTGCGTCGCCTTCGGCGCACTCAAGACCGCTGTCATCACAGGCCTCATTGGCGGCGCGATCGTGACGCTGATCGCGCGGGGCAAGTTCGTGTGGGCGGCTGCCGGATTCGCCTATGCATCGGCGGCGCTGCTGGCCTCGATCCTGGTGCGGCAGGATCTCGTGAATGGCTTCGCCGCGCTGATGTTCGTGCTGCTCGTGGTCTGGGCGACCGACATCGGCGGCTATTTCGCCGGTCGTGGCATCGGCGGGCCGAAGCTGTGGCCGCGCGTGAGCCCGAAGAAGACCTGGGCCGGAGCGCTCGGCGGCTTTGCCGCGAGCCTTGCGGTTGCGGCCGGCTTTGCCGCGTTCGGTGTCGGAAAGGCGGTTCCGCTGCTGCTCGTCAGCGCCGTCCTGTCGGTGGTATCGCAAGCCGGCGACCTCTTCGAATCCGCGGTGAAGCGGCGCTTCGGGGTCAAGGATTCCAGTCACTTAATTCCCGGCCATGGCGGGCTTATGGACCGCCTGGACGGCTTTGTCGCCGCCATCCTGATGGCATGGATTATCGGCTTCCTCCGCCATGGTGTGCATAGCGCCGGAAGCGGACTTATGGTTTGGTGAAGATATGAGCGCGGTCCCATTGCGTAACAACAAGGCTGTGGCATCTGCCGTCCGCAGCGT
Source organism: Bradyrhizobium sp. AS23.2 (assembly GCF_001908185.1). Lineage (GTDB taxonomy): Bacteria > Pseudomonadota > Alphaproteobacteria > Rhizobiales > Xanthobacteraceae > Bradyrhizobium. The sequence continues at coordinate 93,243 of NZ_LGHM01000088.1, read as the reverse complement.
CACGGTCCTCGGCGCCACCGGCTCGATCGGCGACAGCACGATGGATCTGTTGCGCGCCTCTCCCGAGCGCTACCGTGTCGAGGCGCTGACGGCGAACGGCAATGTCGAAGCGCTGGCAAAGCTCGCGAAGGAATTTTCCGCGCGCTACGTCGCGATCGCCGACACCTCCAAGCTCGGCGAGCTCAAGGCCGCGTTGGCGGGAACGAGCACCGAATGCGGCGCCGGCGAAAGCGCGGTGATCGAGGCCGGCGCGCGTCCGGCCGACTGGGTCATGGCGGCTGTCAGCGGCGCGGCCGGACTGAAGCCGGCGCTGGCGGCGGTCGATCGCGGTGCCCATGTCGCGCTCGCCAATAAGGAATGTCTCGTCTGCGCCGGCGATTTCTTCATGCAGCGCGCGGCGAAAGCGGGCGCCTGCATCCTGCCGGCCGACTCCGAGCACAACGCGCTGTTCCAGGCGCTCAGCTCAGGCAATCGCGATGAGCTCGTCCGTGTCATCATCACGGCCTCGGGCGGGCCGTTCCGGACCTGGAAGAGCGCCGACATCGAGCAGGCCACGCTCGCCCAGGCGCTGAAGCATCCGAACTGGAGCATGGGCCAGAAGATCACGATCGACTCCGCCTCGATGATGAACAAGGGGCTCGAGGTGATCGAGGCGTCCTATCTGTTCGCGCTGAGCCCGGACGAGATCGACGTCCTCGTTCATCCGCAGTCGATCATCCACGGCATGGTCGAGTTCTCGGATTGCTCGGTGGTGGCCCAGCTTGGCGCGCCCGACATGCGCACGCCGATCGCGCACTGCCTCGGCTGGCCCGACCGCATCAAGGGGCCGGCCGCCAAGCTCGATCTGGCCAAGATCGGCCAGCTGACCTTCGAGGCGCCGGACTTCGAGCGGTTCCCCGGTTTGCGCCTTGCCTACGACGCGCTCCGGACCGGGAAGGGGGCGACTACGGTCTACAACGCCGCCAACGAGGTCGCGGTCGCCGCCTTCATCGCCGGCAAGATCCGGTTCGGCGCCATTGCCCGTCTGGTCGAGGCGACGCTGGAGGATTGGATCCGTGGCGGGAACCAGGCGCCGCTGACCTCCGCCGACGATGCAATCTCCGTTGACCATGTTGCGCGAAATAGAGCTGCCGCCCTATTGCCTCAAATTGCCTTAAAGGCATCCTAGATGGTTCGGGCCAGAGCCTTGCGGCGCTGGATAAGGGAAATCGATGTTTGACCTTTTTGTCCATAGTTTCAGCACGTTGAGCCACGGGCTCCTCGGCTACGTAGTTCCCTTCCTGTTCGTCCTGACCATCGTCGTGTTCTTCCACGAGCTCGGCCATTTTCTGGTCGCACGTTGGGCGGGCGTTCGCGTGTTAACCTTTTCGCTCGGTTTCGGACCCGAGCTGATCGGTTTCAATGACCGCCATGGCACCCGCTGGAAGATCTCGGCGATCCCGCTCGGCGGCTACGTCAAGTTCTTCGGCGACGAGAGCGAGGCCTCGACCCCCTCGGCCGAGACGCTCGCGGCCATGACGCCCGAGGAGCGCGCCGGCAGCTTCCACCACAAGAAGGTTGGCCCGCGCGCCGCCATCGTCGCGGCCGGACCGGTTGCCAATTTCATCCTCGGCGCGCTGATCTTCGCCGGCATGGCGCTGTACTACGGCAAGCCGAGCACGATCGCGCGCGTCGACGGCGTCGTTGCCGATGGCGCTGCCGCTGCGGCCGGGTTCAAGATCGGCGACGTCGTTGTCCAGATCGACGGCAAGCCGATCGAGAGCTTTGCCGACATGCAGCGAATCGTTGCGATGAACGCCGGTTCGGCGCTTGCTTTCCAGGTCAAGCGGGACGGCGCCATCGTGTCGCTGAGCGCGACGCCGGCGCTGCTCGAGCGCAAGGATCCCTTCGGCAACCGCCACCGTGTCGGCGTGCTCGGTGTCGAACACAAGTCGCAGGCTGGTGAGGCCTCGACCGCGCCGGTCGGGGTAGGCGAGGCCCTCAAGATCGGGGTCGAGCAGGTCTGGTTCATCATCACCAGCACCTTCAAGTTCCTGGGCTCGCTGTTTGTCGGACAAGGCAATCCCAACGAGGTCAGCGGCGTCCTCGGCATCGCGAAGATGTCGGGGCAGGCGGCCAGCGCCGGGTTCCAGTTCGTGATCAATCTGTGCGCGGTGCTGTCGGTGTCGATCGGTCTGCTGAATCTGTTTCCGATCCCGCTGCTCGATGGCGGTCACCTTATGTTCTATGCGGCGGAAGTGGTCCGCGGCCGGCCCTTGTCCGAGCGGACTCAGGAGATGGGATTCCGAATCGGGCTGGGCTTGGTGCTGATGCTGATGGTGTTTGCGACCTACAACGACATCCTGCGGATGGCGGCTTCCTGATCGGGGCTTTTTTTGTGGCGTTGCTGTTGAGCAACGTCTTGGAATGAAATTGAAATTACGGCGCGCTCAGCCGTTTGCGGCGTCGGTGAAATTGGCTACAAGCGGCCTGAACTTGGGGAATCTCCCAGACCGGCGTTGGGGTTGGGTCTGGTACGGAATAAGGGCGCGTTGCGCATGAAGTTTGGACTGCGACTCCGGGGGGGGCTTGCTCGCAACCCTGATCATGTTCGGCGCGCCGGTGGTTGCCCCGATCGGGGCTGTTTTGGTGTCTTCGTCTGCGCTCGCTCAGACCGTTCAGTCGATTTCCGTCGAAGGGAACCGGCGTGTCGAGGTGGAGACGATCCGCTCCTATTTCAAGCCAGGTCCGGGCGGTCGTCTCGATCAAGGTGCGATCGATGACGGTCTGAAGGCGCTGATCGAGACCGGCCTGTTCCAGGACGTGCGAATCAACCGCGGTCCCGGCGGCCAGATCATCGTCTCCGTGGTGGAAAACCCGGTGATCGGTCGCATCGCCTTCGAGGGCAACAAGAAGATCAAGGACGAGCAGCTCACCTCTGAAGTCCAGTCCAAGGCACGCGGCACCTTCTCCCGTGCCATGGTGCAGTCGGACACGCTGCGAATCGCCGAAATCTATCGCCGGTCCGGCCGTTACGACGTCCGCGTCACGCCGGAGATCATCGAGCAGCCGAACAACCGCGTCGATCTCATTTTCACGATCGAGGAGGGCGCCAAGACCGCCGTCAAGTCGATCGAGTTCATCGGAAACAACGCGTTCTCGGCCTACCGCCTGCGGGACGTCATCAAGACGCACGAATCGAACCTGCTGAGCTTCCTCGCCAGCGGCGACATCTATGATCCGGATCGCGTCGAGGCCGACCGCGACCTGATCCGCCGCTTCTATCTCAAGAACGGCTTCGCCGACGTCCAGGTCGTCGCCGCGCTCACCGAATACGATCCGGAGAAGAAGGGCTTCAACGTCACCTTCAAGATCGAGGAAGGCTCCCAATACCGGGTCGGCACGGTCGATTTCCGCTCCAGCATTCCCAACTTCGATCCCAGCTCGCTGCGCTCCTATTCGCGCGTCAATGTCGGCTCGCTCTACAACGTCGAAGCGGTCGAGAAATCGGTCGAGGAGATGCAGATCGAGGCCTCGCGCCGCGGCTATGCCTTCGCGGTGGTCCGTCCCGGCGGCGACCGCAACTTCGAGGCGCACACCGTGTCCGTCGTGTTCAACGTGGACGAGGGGCCGCGCACCTATATCGAACGCATCAACCTCCGCGGCAACACCCGTACGCGCGACTACGTGATCCGTCGCGAGTTCGACATCTCCGAGGGTGACGCCTACAACCGCGCGCTCGTCGATCGTGCCGAGCGGCGCCTGAAGAACCTCGACTACTTCAAGACCGTGAAGATCACGACGGAGCCGGGCTCGTCGAGCGACCGCGTGATCCTGATCGTCGATATGGAAGAGAAATCGACCGGCGACTTCTCGGTCTCGGGCGGTTACTCCACGACCGACGGTGCGCTGGCGGAAGTCTCGGTCTCCGAACGCAACCTGCTCGGCCGCGGCCTGTTCGCCAAGGCGTCGGTGACCTATGGCCAGTACGCGCGCGGCTACTCGCTGTCGTTCGTCGAGCCGTATCTGCTCGACTATCGTGTTGCGCTCGGCCTTGACCTCTATCAGCGCCAGCAGCTCGCCAACAGCTTCATCTCCTACGGCACCAAGACGCTCGGCTTCTCGCCGCGCCTCGGCTTCAGCCTGCGTGAAGATCTGGCGCTCCAGCTGCGCTACTCGATCTACCAGCAGGAAATCACGCTGCCGTTCTACCTGGCGAACTGTAACAACGTGCAGTTCCTTCCGGACGGCTCGCCGAATCCGCTCTTCAACCCGAGCCCGGCCTTCTCCAACGCAACCGGTATCCCCCTTGCCGCGTCAACCAACGGCCTCGGCTGCTACAGCGACGGTGAAGCCTCGCTGCCGGTGCGCAAGGAGCTTGCGAGCGGCAAGACGCTGACCTCGGCGCTCGGCTACTCGCTGTCCTACAACACGCTGGACAACAACAAGAACCCCACCGACGGCTTGCTCGTCGACTTCCGTCAGGATTTCGCCGGCGTCGGCGGCGACGTGTCCTACCTGAAGTCCGTCATCGACGCGAAGTACTACGCTCCGCTGGTGTCTGACATCGTCGGCCTCGTCCACCTCCAGGGCGGCATGCTGAACAAGGTCGGCAACAAGGAACTGCGCATGCTCGATCAGTTCCAGATGGGTCCGAACCTTGTCCGCGGCTTTGCCCCGAATGGTATCGGCCCGCGCGATTTGAATCCCTTTGGCACGCAGGACGCGCTTGGCGGCACCAAATATTGGGGCGCTTCGTTCGAATTGCAGATGCCGTTCTGGTTCCTGCCGAAGGAAGTGGGTCTGAAGGGCGCGGTCTACGCTGACGCCGGCGGTCTCTTCGACTATCAGGGACCGACCACGTGGTTGGCGACCAACGAAATAACCACGACCAGGAATTCGAACTGTACGCCGTCGACGATCAACCCGGCCACGCCTGGCACCTGTACCGGCTTGGTGTATGACAACGGCAATACCGTCCGTTCGTCGATTGGTGTCGGTTTGATCTGGCAGTCACCATTCGGACCGCTGCGCTTCGACTACGCCGTGCCGCTCACCAAGGGCAAGTACGACCGCGTGCAGGAGTTCCGGTTCGGAGGCGGTACCTCGTTCTAATTCGACCAGCACGGCACGATCCGGATCAGCGGAGCCGGTTTCCGAAAGGGATCGTGCCAATCCAAGAGATGAGGCATGATGCGGCCAAGCCGCTTCATGCCGAAGCCGGACCGCGACGGGGTGGAATGGCGCAGCCGACCTTCTTCAAAAAGCCGCCTGCCGCAGCGCTGGCTGACATTGCCACGCTGACCAAGGCGCAACTGGTCGACCCCACGAGGGGCGGCCACGTCATCACGGGCTTGGCTTCGCTCGACGAAGCGGGCCCGATGCATCTGGCGTTCTTCGACAACCTCAAATACGCCGACGAGCTCAAGGCGACCAAGGCCGGAGCTTGCCTCGTGAGTCCGCGCTTCGAGGCCCAGGTGCCTGCGCATGTGGCCGTGCTGCGGGTGGCTCAGCCCTTCCGCGCCTTCGTCGGGATCGCCCGGGAATGGCACAGCGATGCGCTGCGCCCTCAGTCCTGGGTCCGCAATGACGGCATCGCACCGTCGGCCATCATCGACCCCTCGGCGCGGCTCGAGGACGACGTCGTCGTCGACCCCCTGGCTGTCATCGGCCCGGAGGTCGAGATCGGCAGCGGCACCGTGATCGGTGCCGGGGTGGTCATCGGCCCGGGCGTGAAGATCGGCCGGGACTGCAATGTCGGCGCCCGCACGGCTATCCAGTGCGCGCTGATCGGCAACAACGTGCTGATCCATCCCGGCTGCTCGATCGGCCAGGACGGCTATGGCTTCATCTTCTTCGGCCCCGAGGGCCATGTGAAAGTGCCCCAGACCGGCCGGGTGCTGATCCAGAACAATGTGGAAGTCGGCGCCGGCACCACCATCGATCGCGGGTCCTTGCGCGACACCGTGATCGGAGAGGGCACTAAAATCGACAACCAGGTCCAGATCGGCCACAATGTGACGATCGGCCGGAATTGCCTGCTGGCTGCCCAGATCGGGCTCGCCGGCAGCCTGACGATCGGCGACAACGTGGCGCTGGGGGCAAAGGTTGGCATCAACAATCACCTCAAGATCGGCGACGGGGCCCAGGTCACCGCGATGAGCGGCGTCAAGGACGACATCCCCCCGAACGGACGCTGGGGCGGTTTTTTTGCCAAGCCTACCAAACAGTGGTTCAAGGAAATCATCGCGGTGGAGCGCCTGGTACGCGACAGCAAGGCCGATCCGAAGGACGAGGGACGGGAATGACGGAGGAATCACCTGTTAAGTTCGAGCTGGTGGATATCAATGCGATCCTCCGGACTCTGCCGCACCGTTTTCCGATGCTGCTGATCGACCGCGTGATCAACATCCGCGCCGATTACAGCGGCATCGGCATCAAGAACGTCACCTTCAACGAGCCGGCCTTCCAGGGGCATTTCCCGGAGCGCCCGGTCTATCCCGGCGTGATGATGATCGAAGCGATGGCACAGACCGCAGGCGTCATCGGCATCACCTCGGTCGAGGGCACCGAGAAGCCGCGGGCGGTCTATTTCCTCACCATCGACAAGTGCAAGTTCCGCAAGCCCGTGCTGCCCGGGGATACCATCGAGTATCACATGCGCTCGCTCGGCCGCCGCAAGACGATGTGGTGGTTTCACGGCGACGCCAAGGTCAACGGCCAGGTCGTCGCGGAAGCCGACGTCGGCGCGATGCTGACGGACTGAACGGGGCTAAAGCGCGATGAAATTAGGTTCGATCGGCTGCCCGGCTTTCACCTCTCCCTGCGGGTGAGGTGATCCGAGTTCGGGGCTCGCGTCGATTCAACCAAATCTCATCGCGCTTTAGCTCGAAGAGAGAGGCTCGCGCGCCCGGCAGCCGAAGCGCTCGCCGGTCGCCTCACGCCTGATATTCTGGTTGAAGAACTGTCCCATGGACGGGGCGTCCAGGAGGCGCCCGATCGTCGCGGCGGGGACGCTGCAATAGCGGTCATACGCGCCACTGATCCCGACGATGAGGTCCCGCTGCGCCCGGTCGTAGCAGACGCGCTGAAGCACCGTGCTGCGGGTGATGTCGCGGCATTCGAACGTGCCGAGGTCGACGTGGCGTTCGCCGATCTCGACCGTCTCGGACACGATCGGTGCTGCGACCAACTGTGCGAGCAGGATTGCCAGGGCCCTGACCACGATGACTTCAGCTCCACATGAACGCGTTGACGCGCTGGGACGGTCGGCTCATCCGGCGCATGAAACACGCCGAGATCATACGTCACTGGACAGATCGGGCATAGTCGCGCTAACCAGCGGAAAACCTAGTGACTTCAACAGATAATCAGACCTTCTTGATGAGTAAGATTGATCCCACCGCACGTGTCGAGGACGGCGCCGTGATCGGCGACGGCACCGAGATTGGGCCCTATTGCATCATCGGTCCGAATGCCGTGATCGGCGCGAACTGCAAGCTGATCGGGCAGGTCACCGTCATCGGTCATACCTCGGTGGGCGACGGCTGCGTCATCTCTCCCTTCGCAGTGCTCGGCGGCGCGCCGCAGGATCTGAGCTACAAGGGCGAGCCGACCCGGCTCGAGATCGGCTCCGGCTGCACCATCCGCGAAGGCGCGACGATGAATGTCGGCACCATCAAGGGCGGCGGGCTGACGCGCGTCGGCAACGGCGGCTACTTCATGAACAATAGCCATGTCGGCCATGACTGCGTGGTCGGCGACAACGTGATCTTCGCGACCTCGGCGACGCTCGGCGGTCACTGCGAGATCGGCGATTTCGTCTATATCGGCGGTCTGTCCGCGGTGCATCAGTTCACGCGCATCGGCCCGTATGTGATGGTCGGCGGCGTTTGCGGCGTGCGCGACGACGTCATCCCGTATGGGCTCGTCAACGGCCAGTACGCGGTGCTGGAAGGCCTCAATCTGATCGGCATGAAGCGGCGCAAGTTCACCAAGCAGCGGCTCGCGACGGTGCGTTCGTTCTACCAGAAGCTCTTCTACGGCTCCGGCACTTTCGCCGAGCGGCTCGAGGCGGCACGGCCGCTCGCCGGTGAAGACCCCGCCATCGCTGAAATCCTCGACTTCATCGGCAAGGGCAAGCGTCCGCTCTGTCTTCCCGCCATCGAAAAGTGAACCTGGTATGGCCGCGGAGATGACATCGGCGGCGACGGAAATTTCATCGCCGGTCGGCGTGGTCGCAGGCGGCGGCGCCATGCCGTTCGCGGTCGCCGACTCGCTCGCCGCACGCGGCATCACGCCGGTGCTGTTTCCCTTGCGGGGCGCCTGCGATCCGGCGCGGGTGGAGAAATTCCGCCATCGCTGGATCTCTGTCGGCCAGCTCGGCCGTGCGATGCGCCTGTTCCGCGAGGAGGGCTGCCGCGACCTGATCTTCATCGGCACCCTGGTGCGGCCCTCGCTGTCCGAGATCCGGTTCGACTTCAAGACGCTTCGGCTGCTCGGCAACGTCATCCGCGCCTTCCGCGGCGGCGACGATCATCTGCTGTCCGGCGTCGGGCGCATCCTCGAGCAGGACGGCTTTCGCATGGTCGGCATCAAGGATGTCGCCCCCGATCTCCTGATGCCCGAGGGCTGCATCAGCCGCGCCTGGCCGAACGACAACAGCAAGACGGACATCGAGCGGGGACGTGCGGTGCTGACCGCGCTCGGTCCGTTCGACATCGGCCAGGCTGCGGTCGTGATCGACGGCCATGTGGTGGCGGTCGAGGACATCGAGGGCACCGACGCACTGCTCGCGCGCGTGGCGCGCCTGCGCGAGGAGGGCCGCATCCGCGCCGCGACCGGGCGTGGCGTGCTGGTGAAGGTGCCGAAGAGCGGGCAGGACCTGCGCTTCGACCTGCCGACGATCGGCCCGCGCACCATCGAGGGCGTCGCGAAGGCCGGCCTTGCCGGCATCGCGGTCATCGCGGGCAACACCATCGCCGCCGAGCCGCAGGCGATGATCGCGCTGGCCGACGCAAAATATCTCTTCGTCATCGGTCTGCCGGCGTGATGCAGGGTCGTGATCCCAAGCGGAAGATCTTCCTGATCGCGACGGAGGAATCCGGCGACCGGCTCGGCAGCGCCTTGATGAAGGTGCTGCGCCAGCGTCTCGGTGACGGCGTGCAGTTCGAGGGTGTCGGTGGCCGCACCATGGCGCGCGAGGGGCTCGACTCGCTGTTTCCGATCGAGGAGCTGTCGATCGTCGGCTTCGCTGCGGTCGTGCAGCAACTGCCAAAGATCCTGCGGCTGATCCGCAAGACGGTGGATGCGGTCACCGAGGCCGCGCCCGACGCGCTTGTCATCATCGACAGCCCCGACTTCACCCATCGCGTCGCACGCCGCGTGCGGGCGCGCAATCCGGCGATCCCGATCGTCGATTACGTGTCGCCGCAGCTCTGGGCCTGGCGGCCGGGCCGGGCGCGGACGATGCTGGGCTATGTCGATCATGTGCTCGGCCTGTTGCCGTTCGAGCCGGAGGAATACCGCAAGCTGGGCGGGCCGCCATGCAGCTATGTCGGCCATCCCCTGGTCGAGCAATTGCCGTCGCTGCGGCCGGACACGGAGGAGCGGACGCGCCGTGACGGCGAGCCGCCGGTCCTGCTGGTGCTGCCCGGCAGCCGCCGGAGCGAAATCCGGCATCATATCGAGGTGTTTGGCGCGGCCCTCGGCCGGCTGCAGGCGGAGGGGCGCGCGTTCGAACTGATGCTGCCGACCATGCCGCATCTCGAAGCCACCGTGCGCGAAGGCATCGCGAGCTGGCCGGTCAAGCCGCAGATCGTGATCGGCGAAAACGAGAAGCGCGCCGCCTTCCGCATCGCGCACGCCGCGCTGGCGAAATCCGGCACGGTGACGCTCGAGCTTGCATTGTCGGGCATCCCGATGGTGACGGCCTATCGCGTCGGCGCCATGGAGGCTTTCATCCTGCGCCGCGCGATCCGCGTCTCCTCGGTGATCCTCGCCAATCTCGTCATCGGCCAGGATGTAATTCCGGAGTTCCTTCAGGAGGATTGCACGCCGGAGAAGCTCGCACAGGCGCTGTGGGAAGTGTTGACCGAGACGTCGCTGCGTCAGCAACAGGTCGAAGCGTTCGCGCAGCTCGACACGATCATGTCGACCGGCAACAAGTCGCCGAGTGTGCTCGCCGCCGACATCGTGCTGGCGACGATGCACAAGGGCAGACGCTAGAGCCATTTCCGTTCCGATGGAATCGGAACGGAAATGGGTCTAGTCCCGATTTTTTGCCGGGTTACTTCTTCGCGCGTCCGCCGGCGGCGCGGCGGGGCCGCGGCTTTCCGGCCGCCGCGCTCGGTCGCGCGGGCATTGCGTCCAGCGACGGGTCTTCCTCGGGAATATGGAGGGTCGACAGAAAATCGGCGCCGGCCCGCATCACGTGCTCTGCGGCAAGCGTGGCGGCTGCGCGCTCGTCGCCTGCAATGATGGCGCGCAGGATGCCGGCATGCTCGTCCCAGGTCCGCGCCTGGCGCTCCGGATCGGTGGGTGCGAACAACATCGCGGTTCTCTCGCGCAGCCGTTTGAGCAGATCGGCGAGGACGCGATTGCGACCGGCCGCAGCGAGCTCGTGGTGGAACTGCTGGTTGAGGCCGGACAGCAGGTCGAAGCGCCTCGCGGTGACGGCGTCGGTGCCCTTGTTCAGGACTGCTGCGATCCGCCCCAGAATATCCTGATCGCGACGGCGCGCGGCCAGCCGTGCGTTCTGTCCCTCCAATAGCGCGCGAACCTCGATCGTCTCGCGCGCCTCCTCGTCGGTCATGGCAAGGACCGATGCGCCGCGCCGTGCCGTCACCTCGACCAGGCCCTCGGTCGTGAGCACGCGGATCGCTTCTCGCACCGGATTGCGGGAGACGCCGAGCTCCTCGGCGAGGCGCCCTTCGACCAGTCGCTCTCCGGGCTTGAGCCGTCGGCTCAAGATGGCCTGACGCAGCTCCTCGATGACCCTGTCGTGGAGGGAGAGGTAGTCGTCGCCCAGACGTCGTTTCGAGTTTCCCAGCCTGTTAGCCATGAGATGACCTGCTCAGCCGCCCCGGTTTGATTTCCAAACCGCGCGGCGAGATCCGATCCGCCACCGACCGAACGGAATTCCCGGCAGGGACGGCACCAACGTACTTAGACTGCCCACTGCGCAGCGGCAAGCCGTTGTCGCCGGGTGTGCCGGTATCGCCCACCCTGTCAATCGAGCGAATCGGACGCAGAGCTCGTCGAGACCGGGCGGGCCCCTGCGGCGGCCGGTCTCGGCGTCCAAGACACGCTGACGTCGCCGGTGAGAAACGTCTGGCACGCCATCCGGTAGCCGGCGGCGAATTGCTCCTCGGTGAGGTGCTTGCGTTCCTTCGGCTTGATCGCGTCGGTGTTCTCCAGTCCCTTCTCGATGAGGCATTTGCACGTCCCGCAAATTCCTCCGCCGCATTTGAAGGGGATGCCGCCCTGTTCACGCAAGGAGATCCGCAACAGATTGCTGCCGACGGGCGCCGTGACGGACTTCCCGTTATTGGTCACGAATGTGACTTCGAGCATGTCGGTCTTCGCGACGGGCGGATTTGTGCTTTCGGACGTCACGACTTGCGCAGCTTTGTGTCCATGTGGCCGAACGTGGTGAGGTGCTCGAGCTCGCGATAGGCCAGCTCGGGCGTTGCGAATTTTTCGAGGAATTTGGAGGGCACCTGATTCACGATAGGCGGCGACCAGGCTTCGTCGATCACCTTGATCTTGGTTTCCTTGAGCAATTCCGCGATCACGAAAGTTGCCTTCTTGGTGCCGTAGAACAGATAGTCGTAGGAGGCGAGAGGCCGCAGCCCGTCGACAATCTCGGTCCGGAACAGTCCGTCCTTGCTGGTCAGGATCACATACATGGCTCACGTCTCCCGTGTTTGGCGAGAATTGCTGCAAGGCCGGTGCGGACCTGTGCACTCAAGGGGTCAGCCGACCCTTGTCGGGTGCGACCACGTCAGCGAGTGGCGTTGCCTCCTGCGACAGCTCCACGTCGTGGGTGAGCCAGAGCTGACAGGCCAGCCGATACCCGGCCTCGATTCTCGCACCGAGCCGCTTCTTTTCCTTCCAGTTCGGCTCGGGCAGGTGCTCAGCTCCCTTGATGATCAGGGCCGCGCACTTCCCGCATTTGCCCATGCCGCAACCGTAGAGGAAGTTCGGATATGGAAACTGTCGGATGCCCGCCCTCACGACGAGATTGGTGTTTTCCTTGATCTCGCCGTGAAAGGTCTGGCCGTTCCTGTGAAAGACGACGTTGGGCATGCGGCGTGGCTCAGGCTTGCAGCAAGGTGCGCTCGTCGGCGGGGACCTTGTTCTCGGTCATGTCGAGTTCGGACAGCGGAATGTCCTTGGCGACATAGTCGTGGTACAGGGCGGTCGTATAGAGCAGCCGCATCTGCGCGCCGATTTCGCAGATCTTCAGGCAGCGCTGCTGCAGCTCGACCGTGTTGGCGTGTTCGAGCACGATCTGGTAGCCGCGCTCGCCGTGGATCTCGTCCGACACGATGTGAAGGTCGAAGAACTCGACTTCCTCGTCGGTGAACTTGTACTTCTCGCGCAAGGTCGGTGTCTGCTTGCGGTAGATTGACGGCACCTGCGATTCCAGGCCGACCACGAGACCCGCCACTGCCACGATCGGGTCCTCGCGCATCGCGACCGCATAGCACCAGCTTTGCAGCCCGCGCGTCGTCGCGGTCATGTTGTCGGGATCCTTGACGCGTTCCGCAGTCGTCCCGCAGGCCTCGGCGAAGCGGATCAGCAGGTCGGTATGGCGGTCGCCACCGATCTCCTCCTCGTACATGTTGGCAAGCAGGAAGTCCTTGGCTTCCTGATACTGCTCCGGCATCCGCGCATAGATGTAGCCGAGATAATCGGCGAACGGGCCGACATAATGGTAGTGGTTCTCTGCCCAGCTCGCGAGATGCGCGCGGCTCAACTTGCCGCTCGCCCAGGCGATGCTGAAGGGAGCCTTGTTGGCGCTCTTGCCCTTGATTGCATTCTCGAGGGCCGTGCGGAATTCCACATGGTTCATCAGCTTTTGCATCGTCGCGCTCCTCTGTCGCCGAAAGGGTGGGCCGGGTTCGTCGCGGCCGTCGGGCCTTCAATATCAGTATACAGTATACAATTTTAGCCGACCGTCAACTTGTGGGATTGTGGGAAAGCCGCTTTCTGGTGCGTCATCCTGTATTTTACATAGTAATATCAATATGATAATTCGTCTGCGGCTCCGATCTTCAAACGCCTCTGCAAGGCAGTCGCAGTTAGCTGTTGCGTTTTTAGAATACAGTATACAAAATGGCGTCGCTTTGGGGAGCGCATCGCATGACAATGCCGCATGTTCCGATCGTCGCCGCGCACTGGGTCTACCTGTTTGGTGTGGCTCTCATCGTCCTGACAATGATCTGGCGCGCCAACGTGGTCGTGCCGTCGGTCCTTGCGACGTTCCTGGTCGCGCTGGCGTGGACGCACAGTCCGATTGCCGCGCTCGCAAGCATCTTCAATGCAAGTTTCACGGCGGCAAAGGAGCTGTTCAACATCTTCCTGGTGATCGCGCTGATGACCGCGCTGCTCAACGCGCTGAAGGTGTTGCGCTCCGACATCCGCATGGTGGAGCCGTTCCGCGCTGTGATGAAGGACGGGCATACGGCCTATTTCGTTCTGGCCGGCATCACCTACGTCATCTCACTCTTCTTCTGGCCGACACCGGCGGTGCCGCTGGTCTCGGCGGTGCTGCTGCCGGCGGCGATCGCGGCGGGACTGCCGCCGCTCGGTGGAGCGCTGGCGATCGCGATCGCAGGCCAGGGCATGGCGCTGTCGTCGGACTACGTCATCGGCGTCGCTCCGGGCATCAGCGCCAAGGCCGCGGGTGTTGCGGTCAGCGCCGCCACGGTCGCGGACCGGGCGCTGGTGCTGTCGCTGATCACCGGCAGCGTCGCGCTCGTGCTGGGCTACTTCGCCGTCCGCAAGCTCATCACCAAGCCGGATGACAAGCTGCTCGAGCGCTGGCAGGCGCAGTCGAGCAACGGCGAACTCGCGCGCGTTGCGGAGGAGGGCACCTTCGACAAGGCCGAGATCGCCCGTGGCACCGCCGGCGACCAGAAGCCGCTCGCGAGCCAAGCGCAGATCGACAAGGCGCTTGCCGCGATTCCCGGCCCTCGCGAAAAATGGTCGAAGATCTTCGCGGTGGTGACGCCGCTCGCCTTCCTCGGCGTCATTGTCGTGATGGTGCTCTCGAAGCTCGGCATCGGCCATGACCTCAAGGGCGGCGACGCTGCGGCGCTGGTTGGCGGCGTCGCCGCCGTGCTGATGATCTGCGCCTCGTTCGTCACCGACGACTTGCGCAAATTCCTCGATGCCAGCGCCGACCATGTCACCGAGGGCTTCGTCTTCGCGTTCAGGGCCATGGGATCGGTGCTGCCGATCGCCGGTTTCTTTTTCCTCGGCGCCGAGCAGGGATTGTCCGCCCCGATCCTCGGCGTCCCCGCGGCTCAGGCGCCCAATCTCCTGTTCGAACTGGTCCAGGCTGCGCAGCACTGGATTCCGAGTAACCAGGTCTTCGTCGCGTTCGGCGTTCTGATCGCCGGTATGATCACCGGGATCGACGGGTCGGGTTTTGCCGGCCTGCCGCTTACCGGGTCGCTGTCGGGCGCGCTGGCACCGACCGTCGGGCTCGATCCCGCGACGCTCGCGGCCATCGGCCAGATGGGCGCGGTGTGGACAGGGGGCGGCACCCTGGTGGCGTGGTCGTCCCTGATCGCGGTGGCCGGGTTCGCGCGCGTGCCGGTATTCCAGATCGTGCAGACGGTGATGGTGCCGGTGCTGGCGGGGCTGGTGACCTCGACGATCTGCGCGGTCCTTATCTGGCATTGAAGAAGGTTCGGTCATCATGAGCGACGCTGCGACGATGAGTGCCCGCGGTTCCGAGGAATACGGCGTGCAAGTCGAGGAATTCCCGAATCTCGTCAATGGCGAGCAGTTGCGCGGCGTTGCGAAGCCGTTCGACAACACCAATCCGGCCGACACGTCCGACATTGTCGGTCGCTTCCAGGCCTCGACGGCGGCCGAGGCGAAGCTCGCGGTCAACGCGGCCGAGGCCGCGTTTCAGCGCTGGAAGAAAACGCCAATCTCGGCTCGCGCAGCCATTCTCAATCGCGCCGCGGATCGTCTCGAGGCCCATGCAGACCAGATGGCGCGGGAGATGACCCGCGAAATGGGCAAGGCGCTCAACCTCGCCAAGGACGAGGTCCTGCGCTCGGCACAGACGTTGCGATTCTATGCCGTCGAAGGCCAGTCGCTGGTGGGCGAAGTCTTTCCCAACGACGATCCCGACATGACGGTCTACACGCTGCGCGAGCCGCTCGGCGTCGTGTCGGTCATCACGCCCTGGAATTTTCCAGTCTCGATCCCGGCACGCAAGATCGCGCCCGCCCTCGTTGCCGGCAATACGGTGGTCTTCAAGCCGTCGTCGGATGCGCCGCTGAGCGGCTACCGTCTCGCCGAGGCGTTGGTGGCGGCGGGCCTGCCCAAGGGCGTCCTGAACTTCATCACCGGAAGGGCCGGCGAGGTCGGTCCCGCCATCACCGAAGCGCCCGAGATCCGCGCCATTTCGTTTACCGGATCGACAGCGGCCGGCGAACAGATTTGCCGGGCGGTCAGCTTCACGACGCGCACGCAGATGGAGTTGGGTGGCAAGAATCCGCTGATCGTGATGGACGATGCCGATCTCGATAGGGCGGTCGATCTGACTGTGAAGGGCGGCCTGTCGCTTGCAGGCCAGGCTTGCACCGGCACCAGCCGAGTCCTGGTGATGAAGCAGGTGCGCGCCGAGTTCACGGAGCGGCTGGTTGTCCGGGTCAGGGCCTTGAAGATCGGTAACGGCCTCGTCGCCGGAATGGATCTCGGGCCGCTCGCCACTGCCAAGCAGCTCGAGACGGTGTTGCGCTATATCGAGATCGGAAAGCAGGAGGCGACGCACCTCTACGGCGGTGAGCGGCTCTCCGGCGCCGGCTATGACGGCGGCTACTACGTTGCACCGGCGATCTTCACCGACGTCACACAGCAGATGACGATCGCCCGCGAGGAAATCTTCGGCCCCGTCATCGCGATCATCGAGGTCGAGTCCTACGCGGACGCCATCGCCAGGGCCAACGACACCGAATACGGATTGTCGGCCGCGATCGTGACGCGCAACCCGCGCATCATGCACGATTTCGCCAATGACATTCAGTCGGGAACCGTCAAGATCAACCGCACCACGACCGGCAATCTGATCAATGCGCCGTTCGGAGGCGTGAAGCGGTCGAGCACGTCAACGTTCCGCGAGTCCGGTCGCGCCGCACTGGAATTCTACACGCAGATCAAGACCGTGTACCGCGGATGCTGAAGAACAATTCCACGCGATGCCGCGCGCGCGGCGTCACGGCCGACGGAAAAGGTAAGAGATGAAGAAATCGATCAAGCTCGAACTATCGGAAGCCAGGCACATGGCGGCCGCAGCGCTGAAAAAGGCCGCCGAAATAGGCGTGCCCGAGACGGTCTGCATCGTGGACGACGGCGGCTATCCGCTCGTCCTCGAACGGATGGACGGCGCGCGCGTCACCGGACCGCAGATCGCCTGGAATAAGGCCTTCACGGCCGCCGGCCACAAGCGCTCAACGCATCTGTTCAACCAGATGCCGAACGGACCGGCGCTTCCCGGCAACGAGGCGTTCGGAATTCAGTGGAGTTTTGAGGGCAGGTTCGCGGTGTTCGTCGGCGGCTTCCCGATCGTGGTCGACGATGAGGTGGTCGGCGGCGTGGGGCTCAGCGGCGGCAATGGTGAGCAGGACACGCATTGCGGCGTGGCGGCGCTACATGCCTTGCAGGAGCTGCTGACCAACCACCGGGTGCTCGTCGCCGCCGACATCAAAAAATGAGCGTCGATGCGAACGGGGGTGCCGTCACCCCGCCCGACACGATCACGACGGCGAGTTAGCTAGCCGAGGCCCCCGTCGACCTGAAAGCACTGGCGCGTGATCCGTTGGCTTTCGTCGGACGCCAGAAACAACGCCATATTCGCGATGTCGTCGGGTGTGACGGCATCGGGAATGACCTGGCGTGTGCGCAGCTCGGCGATGGTCTGTTCGTTCGGATACCACAGCCGGCGCTGTCGCTCGGTGATCACCATCCCGGGCGCAATCGCGTTGACACGGATGCGGTCGGGTCCGCCCAGCCGGGCCAGCGAGTTGGTGAAGCCGACGATTGCCGCTTTCGCCGCGGCGTAGACCGGCAGCGCCGGCGCGCCGCGCATCCATGCCACCGACGACATGTTGATGATCGACCCGCCTCCGCGCGCCCGCATCTGCGGCACCACCGCTTGGGCCGCAAAGAAGACGTGCTTGAGGTTGACACCGATCATCCAGTCGAACTCGGCCGACGTCACCTCGGCGAGCACCTGGCGCTGATCGTTGGCGGCGTTGTTGACGAGGACCGCGGCGTGGCCGAGCGATTTGCGAACCATTGCCATTGCGGCGTGCAAGGCGCCGATGTCCAGGAGGTCGCACGGCACGAACATTGGCGCTGTGCGGGACGTGGCTGCCACCTCCGCGACCAGGGCCTCGCCGGCCGCTTCGTCGATGTCGAGGAAGGCGACGCGGGCGCCCTGGGCAGCGAAAGCCCGTACGAAGGCGGCGCCGATGCCGCTGGCGCCACCGGTGATCAGCACCACGCGGTCGGCGAGACCGGCATAGCTCGTCTGGGTCATGCGATCAGTCGCTCCGTCTCGGGGTCGAACAGGCAAATGCGGCGCGTGTCGAGCGCGAAGAGGGCTGGGGTGCCAGGTGTGGGGCGGATGTCCGGCGTGATGCGCGCCAGCGCAGGCTCGCCGCCGAGCCGCAGCAGGACAATGGTCTCGGCACCGGTGGGCTCGACCATCTCCACCGGCGCGTTGACGACAATGGGCGCATCACCGGAAAAGACGCGGCTTCCCTCTGCGATACATTCCGGCCTGATCCCGAACACGATCTCGCGGCCGATAAAGGATGCTGCCGCGTCATATCCGGTCAGGCGCAGGCGAACCTCGTCCGGCCGCCCCGCGCCGATCACGACCAGCGGGCCGCCGCTATCGGCCTCGAGCCGCGCCGGCATCGTATTCATCGGCGGCGAACCCATGAAGCGGGCGACGAACAGATTGGCCGGATAGCGGTACACCGTGTCCGGATCGGCAAACTGCTGCACCACGCCGCGATGCATCACGGCGATGCGGGTGGCCATCGTCATCGCCTCGATCTGGTCGTGGGTAACGTAGACGATGGTGGCGCCGATGCGCTGGTGCAGGCGCTTGATCTCCATCCGCATCTCGACGCGCAGCTTGGCATCCAAATTGGAGAGCGGCTCGTCGAACAGGAAGAGCAGGGGATCGCGCACCAGGGCACGGCCCATCGCCACGCGCTGGCGCTGGCCGCCCGAGAGCTGCGACGGTTTGCGGCCGAGCAGGGGCTCGATCTGGAGCAGCTTGGCCACATTCGCCAGCGCCTTTTCCTGCTCCGCCTTCGGCACGTGGCGGCATTCCATGCCGAAGGTGATATTCTGGCGCACCGTCATCGACGGATAGAGCGCATAGGACTGGAACACCATGGCGATGTCGCGGTCCTTGGGCGGCACGTCATTGACGACGCGTCCACCGATCTCGATTGTGCCGTCGCTCGCGCGATCGAGTCCGGCGACGATGTTGAGCAGCGTGGACTTGCCGCAGCCGGACGGTCCGACCAGCACGGTGAATTCGCCGCTCTCGATGTCGAGGTCGATGCCTTTCAGCACCTCCAGATTGGCGTAGCGCTTCGACAGGGCGCGAATGCTTAATGCTGCCATGACAATCCCATCATTTCACCGCGCCGGCGGTAAGGCCGCGCACGAAGTACCTGCCGCCGAAGAGATAGATCAACAAAGTCGGCAGCGCCGCGATGATCACCGCAGCGCTCTGCACGCCGTGCTGCGGGATATCTGCGATTGCTGCAGATAGCGCGATGAGAGCGGCAGTGACGGGCTGCTGTTGGCCGGTCGTGAATGTCACGCCATAGAGGAACTCGTTCCAGATATGCGTGAACTGCCAGATCACGGTGACGATCAGGATTGGAGACGAGAGCGGCAGAATGATGCGCCAGAAGATACGAAAGAACCCGGCGCCATCGATGCGCGCGGCCCTGATCAATTCATGTGGGATGGCGACATAGTAGTTTCGACAAAACAGCGTGGTGAAGGAGAGCCCCTGGATCGTGTGAATTAGCACCAGACCCGTCAGCGTGTTGATGAGACCGATGTCCCGCAGCACGATGGTCCAGGGAAGCAGGCGCATCTGCTGGGGAAGGAAGAGGCCAAGGGTCACGATTCCGTAGATCCAGCTATCGCCGCGAAAACGCCAGAGCGACACGGCGTAACCGGCAATCGCGCCGAGCATGGTGGAGATAATCGTCGCGGGAATCGTCACGAGCGCGGAGTTGAGCATGTACGGCCGGATGCCGGAGCAGGTCTCGGCGACGCAGAAACCGCTCCAGGCAGCGGCGTAGTTGCTCCAGGCCCAGTGTTTCGGCCAGCCGATCATCGAGGCCTGCGCGATCTCCTCGTTGGTACGGAGCGAGTTCAGCACGACGACAGCCAGTGGCGCGAGCCAGGCTGCCGCGAATAATGACACGATGAGATAGATCAGAATTCGGCTCGGCGCGAAGGTGCGGTCACGCATGAGGGGCCCGCCGTCGCTGGAAATATCGCCACGCCGCATATGGCAGCAGCACCGCGAGAAGGATGAGCAGCATGAGCACCGCCGCCGCTGCACCGCGGCCGAGCAGGCCGCGCTGGAACATAAGGTCGTAGACGACAAGGGCCGGCAGCTGGGTCGCGATTCCGGGCCCGCCGTTGGTCAGTGCGCGGACGAGGTCGAAGGTCGAAATGGCGAACTGCAGCTGGATCACGACGACGGCTATGGTGATCGGCCAAAGTGTCGGCAGAATGACGCGCCGGTACATTCGGATCGGTCCGGCGCCGTCGATCTGCGCGGCCTTGATAAGGTCGGCGTCGACCGACCGAAGGCCGGCGAGGAAGAGCGCCATGGCGAAGCCCGAGGATTGCCAGATCACCGCGATGACAATCGTCCAGATTGCCATGTCGCGGTTGACCAGCCAGTCGAAGTGGAAGGAGGTCCAGCCGAGGTCATGGACGAGCTTCTCGATCCCGATGCCAGGATTGAGCAACCAGCTCCAGACCGTGCCGGTGACGACGAACGACACCGCCAGTGGGTACAGGAAGATGGATCGCAGCACGTTCTCGCCGCGAATGCGCTGATCGAGCAGGATCGCAAGAATGAGGCCGGTGATCAAACTGAGCAGCACGAAAGCGCTGCCAAACAGCAGCAAATTGTTGAAGGCAATCTGCCAGTTCCGCGTCGCCAGGACCGCGGTGTAGTTGCGCAAACCCACCCAACCCGAGACCGGAACCAGAGTGGATGGCGTGAACGAAATCCAGATCGTCCACAGCGAAAATGAAATCAGATGCGCGGCGGACAATAGCAGCGGCACCCAGATCAACAGATATTCGGGCAGCCGGCGCGCCACGCCGGAAATCGTCGGCCGCCCCGGCCGCGTTGCTGTGGAGACGACGTCGGTCAACGCGCGCCCTCGACGGCCTCGGCGAGGCGGGTGACCGCCTGCTCCGGCGTGATCGTCTTGTTCTTCACGTACTCTGTGATCACGTCGATCATCGCTGCGGTCAGGCCGTTCTCCTGCGCCATGTTGTGCGCGAGGCTCAGGACGGCCTGATTGTTGGCGATGGCGTCTTTCAGAGCTGCAGCAGTCCGCCGTTGACCATCCGACCAGCCTTCACCGGAAAGATCGACATCGGTGCGCACGGGTATCGATCCCGTGATCTGCGAATACATTGTCTGGATCGCCGGATCCATGACGAGCTGGGCCATCAGCGTCTGACCGGCCTGCAGGTCGGGCTCCTTGCGCTGCCAGAATATGAAGGCATCGGCATTCAACAGGAACACCGGCTTGGTATTGTCGCTGGGGCCCGGGGCGATGATGAAATCGTCGAACTTGAAGCCGGCGTTGCGCAATACGCCCTGCGCCCAGCCGCCCATGATCATCATGCCCATGTCGCCGTCGACGAAGCGCTTCAGGTTGGTGGCATAGGGTTGGGCGCCGATGTTGGGGTCCATCCAGTCGGCGATCTTGCGCACCTGTGCGAAGGCAGCCTTTATCTCGGGGCCCTCCAGGGCCTTCTTGTCGAGATTCATGATGGCTGCGCGGTATGAAGTCGGACTGATGCCGGCGAGAGAGGCCTCGAACTTTTGCCCGTCGTCGGGGCGGGTGCCGCCATTGGCGATGGGGTAGATGATTCCGCCCGCTTTCATCTTCTCGGCAAGCTCGTTGAAGTCGGCCCAGGTAACGGGGATCTTGTCGGCCTTGGCTTTGTCCATTGCGCGCTTGGAGAGAAACAGCATGTTGGTGCTGTAGATCTGCAATGGCAGTGCAATCCACTTGCCCCCCGGCTTATGCAATCGTGCAAGGTCTGGCGCGACAACCTTTTCGTAAGCAGCGGCCGCGACAACGGCATCGAGATTGACGGTCGGGGCAATCTTCGACCAGGCCGCAATCTCCGGGCCCTTGAGTTGCGAACAGGCGGGCGGATCTCCGGCGATGATCTGAGCACGTAGCTTGTTCATCATTTCGGTCGTGAACCCGGGGACGGGGGAGTGCTGCCAAACCCCGCCTTTCTCCTCGAATTTCTTGCCGAGCGCCGTGATGGCCGCGCCATCGCTGCCTGCGGACCATTGCGAGATGACGGTCAGGCGCGGCTTGACTGCGCCTTGCGCGCGGGCAAATGCCGGCAGCGCGAGGGCGGCCGCAGATCCAGCGAGCAGACGGCGCCTTGTTGTCGTGGTCGGCATGGCAAGTTCCTCCCGGTGTGAACTCTCTTGCGCGAGAGCCGCGCAGCATCAAGCTATCTCAGGCAGCCTCCGTCGATGCGGCCGGCATGCCGCCGCGGCAAGCGAGGCAGAAAGCCGCGAATGCCAGCGCGGCCCGCGGATCATTGCCATTCGACGGCGGTACGAAAGCGAGCGACACTTGCGCATGCTTACGGCCGCCGAGCAGGCTGGCATCGACACCGTCGACCAGCGCCTTCCGATCATTCTCCGCAAGGAGCGACGGCCAGCCGGAGATGGCGACGCCGTGACAGGGCTTTACGTTCAGCGTGTTGCCGATCGCGAGGCCAAGGCGATACAGGCGATGCCGCAGTTCCTGCCGCACGCGCGAGGATATCGGGATCGCAGCCCCCCCAATCGCTTCCACGCTGGAGCAGCTCCGGCTCCAGCACGCCGAGCAGCTCGGCCAGCGCCGGCAACGACGTAAAGGCTTCGACGCAACCGTGATGACCGCAGCGGCAGCGCGGTCCGTCGGCTCCGAACACCATGTGGCCGAGCTCCACCGGCTGGAAGGCGTCGTCCTCGATGGGATCGTCCATCCAGGCCCCGGCAACGCCCTGGCCGACGAAGACGAACAGGTGCGCGCCGCTGAACGGATAGTTTTCCGTACGGCAACGATGGAACGTGGCATGCGCCACCACCGAATTGGTGAACTCGACCGTTACGTCGGCAAACATGTCGCCGAGCAGAGCTCGAACGCGGCTGATGTCACAGGGAATGATCGGATTGCCAAACTCGCTCAAGCGGCCGAGGCCCGGAACGGAAACGCCGATTTGCGCAAGCCTGACGCGGCGCCGCCGCGTCCAGTCGCGCAGCAATGTCAGCGCTTCGCGAAACACCCGGCCGACGGACTCGACGGTCGGTTTTGCCGGCAGCGGCACACGCTCGGTGTAATGCAGCTCGCCGGTCAGGCCGCCGACGCCGACGCTGAGCCATTGACCCGTCAGCTCCAGGCCCGCGAGCGCCACTGAGCCATCGAGCGACACGAGTCCCGTCGGACCACCAACATAAGGCGCTGGCTGCCGCACTTCCTCGATCAGGCCTTCGGCCTTCAGGTCGAACAGGATGCGCGACAGGCTCGCCTCGGACAGGCGCACGGACTTGGCCAGGGGCGGCCGAAACGAACCGCCCGACTGAAGCAGATGAGTCAAAATGGCAGCGCGCGTCTGCCGCCGACTTCTCGGCTGCTCCGGCATTTCCATCCCTGTCGTCATTCTTACTTAATGTAAGAATTTGCGCGCGGAGCGTTTCGACTGTCAAGCGTTCGCCGGCCGCGGAGGGGGACTTGTTGTTGTGCGCGGCAGCAAATAATGAGTGCGTGGCCTCGTTCGACGCTTCCCGCTGATTGATCTGTGGGTAGAGTATGCTTGCGCGGAATTCTGCGCGCGAATGATTGAGTCCGGTGATTGTCCAAGGGATTGGTGCCTTGCGCTATCTCTTCCAGGACTATGTGTTCGACATCGAACGGCGCGAACTGCGTCGCGGGGCAGAGATTGTCTCCGTCGCGCCGCAGGTGTTCGACCTTCTCGATCATTTGATCCGGAACAGGGAGCGCGTGGTCAGCAAGGACGACCTCATCAACACGATCTGGAAGGGGCGGAGCGTGTCGGATGCAGCGCTCACGACGCGCCTGAACGTCGCCCGGACTGCAATCGGAGATTCCGGGGAGGCGCAGCGCCTGATCAAGACGTTCCCGCGGAAGGGATTCCGCTTCGTCGGACACGTGCAGGAAGTCCGGGATGCCGCCGATGAAGCCGCTGGCAGTGGTCCCGGCCAACCGCCCGAATACGTCCTGACACCTCCCGATAAACCCTCGATTGCGGTGCTGCCGTTCCAAAACATGTCAGGTGACCGGGAACAGGATTATTTCGCGGACGGGATGTCGGAGAACATCATCACGGCATTGTCGCGGTTCAGGTCGTTGTTCGTAATAGCCCGCAATTCGAGCTTCACCTATAAGGGCAGGGTGGTCGACATCAAGCAGGTGGGCCGCGAACTGGGTGTACGTTATGTGGTCGAAGGCAGCGTGCGCAAGGCTGGCCGCCGCGTGCGCATTACGGGGCAGTTGATCGAAGCGGCGACCAACGTCCATTTGTGGGCGGACCAGTTCGACGGCGAGCTTGATGATGTATTTGATCTTCAGGATCGGGTCACCGAACGCATCGCCGTGACCGTGGATATGCGGCTCCAATCCGAGCAAGGCGTTCTCGCGCAACGAAAGCCGACGGACAAGCTCGACGCCTATGATTACGTCCTGCGGGCCAACGCCGTGTGGCGGCATGGCGATCGCGAGGCAAACGAGGAAGCGCTGCGGCTCGCCTACAAGGCGATCGAGCTCGATCCTCGTTATGGTGGCGCCTATGCGCGCGCCGCTCTCTGCATCAATGCAAAGAAGCATCCCCACTGGATGGTCGATCCTCAGCAGGAAACGGCCGAGGCGATGAGGTTGGCCCGGCTTGCCGTCACCTTCGGAAGTGATGACGAGGTCGCGCTTGCAGCGGC
Organism: Bradyrhizobium sp. AS23.2; assembly: GCF_001908185.1. Taxonomy (GTDB): domain Bacteria; phylum Pseudomonadota; class Alphaproteobacteria; order Rhizobiales; family Xanthobacteraceae; genus Bradyrhizobium. The sequence goes on along the minus strand of NZ_LGHM01000088.1, from coordinate 68,759 downwards.
TGCGTTGGTGTTCGGCTACCTGGCCGGTGAGCTAGATGCGGCGGCGTCACTGATCGACCAAGCGGTCGAGCTCAATCCGAATTCCGCATTCGCGTGGAGCGTCAGCGGTTGGCTGAGACTCTACATGGGGGCCCACGAGCTCGCGATCGAGCATCAGAGTCGGGCCATGCGGCTCAGTCCGCGCGATCCCAGTCGGCGGATCATGATCTCGATGATGAGCGCCGCAAATTTCTTCCTGGGCCGGTTCGAGATAGCGGAGCGGATCGCGAGCGAGGCAGTGCAGCTTACAAATGGCCATTTGCCTGCGCTGCGGATGTTTGCTGCTTCCCTGGCCATGCAAGGCAAGCGCGCTCAGGCCGAACCTGTCGCTCGCCGAATCCTCAGCCTTGATCCAACCTTTAGGCTCTCGGGCGTAGGCGATCTCATACCGTTGCGACGGCACGAGGATCTGGCTCTTTACATCGAGGCGATGCGGCTCGCGGGCATTCCCGAGTGATCTCGATCGGTGCCGGTGGCGAGACTGAATCCTTAGTCGCCTCAAACGAAAACGGCGCCATCGCGTGATGGCGCCGTTCCTTAGGACCGTAAAGTCCGATCTTACTTGCGATCCTTCATCGCCACGTAATCGCGGCGGGTGACGCCGGTGTAGAGCTGGCGCGGACGGCCGATCTTCTGCTGCGGATCCTCGATCATCTCGCTCCACTGGCTGATCCAGCCGACGGTGCGGGCGACCGCGAACAGCACGGTGAACATCGAGACCGGGAAGCCCATCGCCTTCAGCGTGATACCCGAATAGAAGTCGACGTTCGGGTAGAGCTTGCGGTCGATGAAGTACTGGTCGCTCAGCGCGATCTTCTCGAGCTCGAGCGCCACCTTCAGCATCGGATCGTTGCCATGGCCGGTCTCCTTGAGCACGGCGTGACACATCTTCTGCATGATCTTGGCGCGCGGATCGTAATTCTTGTAGACGCGATGGCCGAAGCCCATCAGGCGGACTTCGCTGTTCTTGTCTTTCACCTTGGCGATGAATTCGGGGATCTTGTCCACCGTGCCGATCTCGGCGAGCATCGCGAGCGCGGCTTCGTTGGCGCCGCCATGCGCCGGGCCCCAGAGGCAGGCGATGCCGGCGGCAATGCAGGCGAACGGGTTGGCGCCGGAGGATCCGGCGATACGCACCGTCGAGGTCGAGGCGTTCTGCTCGTGGTCGGCGTGCAGGATGAAGATCTTGTCCAGCGCATCAGCAAGCACCGGGTTGATCTTGTAGTCCTCGCACGGAACGGCGAAGCACATGTTCAGGAAGTTCTCGGCGAACTTCAGCGAGTTCTTCGGATACACGAAGGGCTGGCCCACCGTGTACTTGTAGGCCATCGCCGCCAGCGTCGGGATCTTCGCGATCATGCGCATGGAAGCGATCATGCGCTGCTTCGGATCGTTGATGTCGGTGGAGTCGTGATAGAACGCGGCGAGCGCGCCGACAGCGGCCACCATGATCGCCATCGGATGAGCGTCGCGGCGGAAGCCTGGAAGAAGCGGGCCATCTGCTCGTGCACCATCGTGTGATGGATCACGCGGTCGTCGAAATCCTTCTTCTGCGCGGCAGTCGGCAGGTTCCCGTAAAGCAGCAGGTAGCAGGTCTCGAGGAAGTCGCCGTTCTCGGCGAGCTGCTCGATAGGGTAACCGCGGTATTCCAGCACGCCCGCGTCGCCGTCGATATAGGTGATCTTGGACTGGCAGCTCGCGGTCGAGGTGAAGCCGGGATCGTAGGTGAACAGGCCGGACTGGCCGTAGAGCTTGCCGATATCGACGACTTCAGGCCCGACGCTGCCGCTGTAGATCGGGAGATCGTAGTTCTTGTTTCCGACCGTCAGCGTGGCGGTCTTATTGCTTTGTTTTGCGTCCATCGTAGGTCCCCGATGTGTGGTGAAGCGGGCCGGAGCCGGAGGCCCCTAGGGAGATCATGGGGCAGGCCGGATGTTCCAGAATGTACTGGGAGATGGGTATATTATTGCTATGTGCGCTGCAAGATCACCGCGCGCATGACCTACTTACGTCGTAGACTGATCCTTAAGCCGGTCCAGGCTTTCCTGGCGTCCCAGGACGTCCAAAACCTCAAAGATACCAGGCGATGTCGTTCGCCCGGTCAGCGCCGCCCGCAACGGCTGGGCGACCGCGCCGAGCTTGAGACTGTTTTCCTCGGCGAAGGCACGCAGCGCGGCCTCCGTATTAGCCGCACTCCAGGTCTCGACTTTCTCCAGCGCGGAATGCAGCTGGCCGATCAGCTTGCGGTTTTCGCCGGTCAGCAGCGCTTGCGCCTTGGGATCCAGCTCCAGCGGGCGGTCGGCGAAGATGAAATAGGCGCCGTCGATGAGCTCGATCAGCGTCTTGGCGCGCTCCTTGAGGGCTGGCATGGCCTTGAGAAGCTGCGCCCGCGTGGTGTCGTTTAACTTGGCCTTAAGCTGGTCGCGGCCGGGCACGTGGTCGAGCACGTCCTCGAACATCTTCACGAGTGATTGATCGTCGGCGTGACGGATGTAGTGACCGTTGAGGTTTTCCAGCTTGGCGAAATCGAAGCGGGCGGCGGCGCGGCCGACGCCCGAGAGGTCGAACGCCGCGATCATCTCCTCGGTCGAGAAGACCTCCTGGTCGCCGTGGCTCCAGCCGAGGCGGACGAGGTAATTGCGGAGCGCAGCGGGGAGATATCCCATGGCGCGGTAGGCGTCGACGCCGAGCGCGCCATGGCGCTTCGACAGTTTCGAGCCGTCCGGGCCGTGGATCAGCGGGATGTGGGACATGCTCGGCAGCGCCCAGCCCATCGCATCGTAGATCTGCTTCTGGCGCGCGGCATTGATCAAATGGTCGTCGCCACGGATGACATGCGTGACGCCCATGTCGTGGTCGTCGACCACCACTGCGAGCATGTAGGTCGGATTGCCATCGCCGCGCAGGAGCACGAGGTCGTCGAGGTTCTCGTTCTGCCAGACCACGCGGCCCTGGACCTGGTCCTCGATCACGGTCTCGCCGGTCTGCGGCGCGCGCAGCCGAATGGTCGGCTTGACGTCGGAGGGGGCGGTGGCGGGATCGCGGTCGCGCCACATGCCGTCATAGAGGCGGGTGCGCCCTTCCGCGCGCGCCTTCTCGCGCATCGCGGCGAGCTCCTCGGCCGTGGCGTAGCAGCGGTAGGCCTTGCCGTCGGCGAGCAGCTGCTCGGCGACCTCGCGGTGACGGGCGGCGCGGCTGAACTGGTAGATGACGTCGCCATCCCAGCCAAGCTCCAGCCATTTCAGGCCGTCGAGGATGGCGCCGATCGCGGCCTCGGTGGAGCGCTCGCGGTCGGTGTCCTCGATTCGGAGCAGCATTTTGCCGCCGTGCTTCTTCGCATAGAGCCAATTGAACAGCGCCGTGCGGGCGCCCCCGATATGGAGGAAGCCGGTTGGCGAGGGAGCGAAGCGCGTGACGACGGAATCGGTCATTCTTGGCAGGGCCTATGCATTGGAGGCGGTGGTGTATAGCAGGAACGGGACATAACTAAAGCCCGACGGCGGACGGAAAGGCCTTGCTTAAGGTCTTGGCTCAGCCTCCCGAATTTGGCAGAAGAGCCGCTGATTTCCTTACAGGATTTGCGGAATGACGACAGAACCGGTGGCGACTGAGGTTGGGCGCGATTTCATTCGTGACATCATCCAGGCCGACCTTGATCAGGGCAAGTACAAGGAGATCGTGACCCGGTTCCCGCCGGAGCCGAACGGTTACCTGCATATCGGCCACGCCAAGTCGATCGCTCTCAATTTCGGCATCGCCCAGGAGTTTCCGGGGCGCTGCCATCTGCGCTTCGACGACACCAATCCGGTCAAGGAAGAGCAGGAATATATCGATTCCATCCAGGCCGACGTGCGCTGGCTCGGCTTCGACTGGGGCAAGAACCTGTTCTTCGCCTCGGACTATTTCGAGCGCCTCTATGAATGGGCGGAGCAGCTGATCCGAGACGGGCGCGCCTATGTCGACGACCAGACCCAAGAGGAGATCCGCCTCGCGCGCGGCACGCTGACCGAGCCCGGCAAGAACTCGCCGTTCCGCGACCGCACCGTCGAGGAAAATCTCGACCTGTTCCGGCGCATGAAGGCCGGCGAATTCCCGAACGGCGCGCGCGTGCTGCGGGCCAAGATCGACATGGCCGCGGGCAACATCAATCTGCGCGACCCCGTGCTGTACCGCATCCTGCATGCGCATCATCCGCGCACCGGGACCGAATGGAACATCTATCCGAGCTACGACTACGCCCACGGCCAGTCGGACGCGATCGAAGGCATCACGCACTCGATCTGCACGCTGGAGTTCGAGGACCACCGGCCGCTCTACGACTGGTTCATCGAGAATCTGCCGGTGCCGTCGCAGCCGCACCAGTACGAGTTCGCGCGGCTCAACCTGACCTACACGCTGCTGTCGAAGCGCGTGCTGACCCAGCTCGTCCGCGATGGCCATGTCGCGGGCTGGGACGATCCGCGGATGCCGACCATCGCGGGGATGCGCCGCCGCGGCGTGCCGCCGGCCGCCCTTCGTGAATTCGTCAAGCGCATCGGTGTCGCCAAGGCCAACAGCGTGGTCGACGTCGGCATGCTGGAGTTCTGCATCCGCGAGGAGCTGAACCGCACGGCGCAACGCCGCATGGCGGTGCTGAAGCCGCTGAAGGTCGTGATCGAGAACTATCCGGAAGGGCAGGTCGAGGAGCTCGAGGCGATCAACCATCCCGACGATCCCTCCGCCGGCACGCGCAAGATCAGCTTCGGCCGCGAGCTCTATATCGAGCAGGACGACTTCATGGAGAACCCGCCGAAGAAGTTCTTTCGCCTGTCGCCGGGCAACGAGGTGCGGCTGCGCTATGCCTATTTCGTCAAGTGCACCGGCGTGATCAAGAACAATGCCGGCGAGGTGGTGGAGCTGCGCTGCACCTATGATCCCGCGACCAAGGGCGGCAACGCGCCCGACGGCCGCAAGGTCAAGGCGACCATGCACTGGCTGCCGGCGGCGACGTCGAAGCCGGCGGAGATCCGCATCTACAACCAGCTCTTCGCCAATCCGAGCCCGGACGCCTCGAACTTCGCCGCCGATCTCAATCCGCAGTCGCTGGAGATCCTCTCCGAGGCGCGGATCGAGGCATCGGTCGCGGAGAGCAATTCGATGGAGCCGATGCAGTTCGAGCGCCAGGGCTATTTCGTGCGCGACAAGGACTCGACGCCGGGCAAGCCGGTGTTCTCCAGGACCATCGGCCTGCGCGATACGTTCGCGAAGGAAGTCGCCAAGGGCTGACAAGCGCTGAGAGGGGCGAATACGAGCAACGAAGCCGACGACATCGTTTCCGCCATCATCGCGAAATGGTGCGCCGGCTTTGCAAAGCTCGACGCAGCGGCGCTGTCGTCGCTCTATTTCGAAGAACGCGTTCTTCTTCGGCTCCAATCCGAAGCTCTATCGGGGCAGGGACGGAGTAGCGGCCTATTTCAACGGCCTGCCGCGCTGGCGCTCGCAGAGCGTCCGCTTCTCCGAGGTGGCTGCGGCTCAGGTCGTGCCCGATGTGGCCGATGGCCAATTGTTGCGGGCGAGGGTGAGGGCTGCTTCGTCATTGCCCGACCAGCGCACCAGCCGCTTGCCGGAGGCCTCGCAGAAGGCCAGCCCGAAGCGGATGCCCGGAACCGCGCCGACCTGCGCCTCGTGGAGGTCTTCCACGGTCTTGATGAAATGCGACTGGTCGAAAATGAAGTTGGCCGTGTCCGGCTTGACGATCGGTACCACGGTGAGTTCCATGGCCGCGCTGCTCTAGGGGGAGAGCTACAGGTTTAGGCCGCCGGAAACTGATTGCGAGCAGCACGGGTGGCCGATTTCGTCCCTTACCGCGATGGCCCCACCCGATATTTGCTCGCGTAGTGCTTGCCGAGAAGCTTGCGGGTCTGATCGGCTAGCCGCTTGTTGCCAGTCGCCGGCGGCTTGGCGTGGCGCGTCTGCGGCTTTGGCCAATCCGTTCCTGAGCTCCGGTTTCTTGGCGTGCGCATAGCTGCAGACCACTTTGCGACATAACGATCTAAGGGACGATCTCAACCGGGCTGCCGGTCGAGAGGCCAAGATCGCAGTCCGCACGGCCCTGGTTGACGGCGATTTCGGCGAGCCCGTTCGAGTTCTCGTACCAGAAGGCTGAGCCTGGCGGCCGATCGCTGAAGGTTCTCTCGCGCTCCAATATGTGACCCGCCAAGGCAAGCCTGGCGTTGGGCGGCAGCACGGCGGCTCTCAATCCAGTCATAGCATTGCCGAAGTGGTCGACGTAAACGATCTCGCAGAGGTCGTCGGGCCAGTCTGCGCGGCGATCCCTGTCATCCTCTCGCTGCTGGCCGGGCGGCGGCTCGCCGCGCGCCAGCATGGCTGCGACCGGTGCGAAGAGGTCGCGCCCGTGAAAGCTGGCCGAGAGGCGCTCCGGCCTCCAGTCGATGTCCCAACTGCGCGTCCTTGTGGCGCGGCGCTGGACCAGCTCAAACAAGCCGTTGCCGGGGCCGACATACCACCGGCCGTCGGCCTCGAGCATGATGGCCGGGCGCGTCCCGCCGACGCCGGGATCAACGACGCAGAGAAAGACAGTTTCCGGCGGAAACCAGGTCGCATAAGCCGCCAGGAGGTACGCCGACGCCTTGGGATTGCCCATGGGCGCATCGGTGAAGAGGTCGAAAGCGGGTACGTTAGGCGTAATCTGGTGCAGCACGGCCTTCATCTGGCCCGTATAGGGGCCCTGCAATCCGAAATCCGTGAACAGAACAATCATGATGTCAGCCGCTCCACGCTATGACGGCGCAGCCGCTCGAGCCGCTTCGTGGAACCGGCGGACTCGATCCAGGTCCTTGGCATGCGATCCATCCTGATCCGTTCTCGTCTTGGAATCGACGCCGGCTGGACGGACAGTTCGGATCGCTTCTGCGACATTGTCCGGTCCGAGGCCGCCGGCAAGGACAACAGGAATACGGGCGAGGTCCACGATGCGGCGACTGATATTCCAGTCGTGCGTCACGCCGAGCGCGCCGATCTGCTTGTCCGTGGGCCGATAGCTGTCGAGAAGCAAAAAGTCCGCAATGCCAGCATAGCTCCTGCTCCGGGCAATCGCGACGCTCTCCTCGCCGAACACTGGTATGCTTCTCATCACGACGATCCCGGGCAACATGCGTTTGAGTGAAGCAACATCTTGCGGGGACAACAGCTCGGGGCTCGCTCCCAGGTGGACGATCGCGGGGTTGAGTTCGCGCGCCCATGACGCAATCAAGGAGAGATCGCTGCTCAGGAACAGTGCTGAGAACTTCGATGGCGGTGCAATCGCCGCGCCGATTTCGGAAGCTGCTGAGATCGGCAACTCGCGCGGAAATCGGCCGTCTCCGACGAGCACGCCGATATGATCGACACCAATGGCAGAAACAGCGGACGCCTCTTCGATGGTGGAGATTTCATAAACCTGGGTCAACATCGGGCGTAACCTCCGCGGCGGACATTGAGCATAAGACATCCGAAGGCGGCGTTTGGCAAAGCCACTGCCTGTGTCGGCTAGCGGGAGAAATGCGGACTAGGTGCCCGTTGGCGGGCGCTTCCGAGTCTCACCCAGAGCGGATATTGCGTCGGTTTCAAGACTCTAGTTTCTTGACGAAGCCAAAATACAAACAGAGCAAGAAGAGGATGAAATGGACGATGGATCGGCCACCGCTGATCTGAGGCGTTTCGACGAAACTTGTCCCCAATAGAGGCACCGAAACATCGGCGAGATAGAGATAGAACAAGATGCCCGATGATACGAAGAACGCGCCTGCCAGAAATTTGCGAAAGTCCCTGTTCCGCCAGGCGAGGTAGAGGCTCCCGGCAGCCATGATGACAGCTGCAACTGTGTACAGGGCAATTATCATCCGTTCCTCCTCGTCGCCTTTCCAGCATATCTGGGTCGGATGCGGGCCTGCCGTTGGGCTCGGGAACGGCTTCAGCACACCGCTTTGTGTGGCGTAACGCTTAGCGCCCACTTCTGGCGGCCCTTGGCTGCTATCGTGACCGTCGAAGATTAGGTCAGCTGCCGGGCGGGAAGCAGTCCCAGGTGCGCTGGCCCGCCAATTTCATCGGGGAGTGCTTGTTACGAGAGTCAGGTCGTTGCCCTCTGCGCGAAACATGCAAGCTGCTGTTCGGATTCAAAAATGACCCTTGTTCCGAACGGCCGGCATTCCCTATCCAGGGTTTGCCGGATCCATTCAATGTCGCGCCGCGATGGAATGGAGAGACGAAAGTTCTTGATCTGCATGGGAACCAGTTTGAGCGCATGGAGGCTTCCGCGGGTTGGATCCAGGTCGGCGAAATACATCAACGTCAGGTCGTCGCGGTAGCACTCGTGACCACGGATCCCCTCATAGTCGTTCAGAAAATCACCGCAGCCGTAGAGTATGAGGCGGTCTCGATAGATTTCGATCGCTCTCGGATGATGCGAAGAATGCCCGTGAACGATCGACACGCCTGCCTGGTCGACCAGGGAGCGGGCAAAAATCCTCTGCTCATCAGGAACGTGATATCCCCAATTGGATCCCCAATGGATCGACACCACCGTGAGATCGCCCGGCCTTCTGGCCGCCATGACCTGGTCAGCGACCTCGAATGCGCTAGCACCGCTGAGGTCAGGCAGCAGGTTGACACCCGGAGTGTCTGACGCCGCAGCCCACTTGAACGGGATTCCGCTCGATGTCGATCCGAACGCAAAGATCAGGAGCCGGGCGTCGGCAAGGTTGAGCACTGCGGGTGCGCGCGCTTCCAGATCATTGCGGCCTGCGCCCGCCGCCCTGATGTTGAGCTTCTGCAAAATCGTCAGCGTCTCTACCAGGCCGGCGCGGCCCCAATCGAGCACATGGTTGTTGGCCAATAGGCAGCAGTCGATCCGCGCGGCCGCGAAACAGTCTGCGTTCTGGGGGCTCATGCGGTAGTTGATGCCCTTGTTCGCGCGGTCGTTGCTGCCCGTCACAGCCGTTTCGAGATTAATGATCCGCGCGTCCGGCTGCATAGACTCCAATTGGTCCAGTGCAGCGCCCCAGACGTAGGACGATCCATTGCTCCGCGGAATAGGCCCATTCACCTGCTCGGCGAGCAGCACGTAGCCCGCCGCCGATCGCATGTAATCTTCGTAAATCTCGGGGCTACAGGGGTGCGCCAGCACCTGGTCGATGCCGCGGCCGCACATGACATCTCCGCATAGGAAGAGCCGCACCGGTTTCCGATACCCAGCTGGCAGATGTCGTTCCTCGGACATGACTCTCCACTCAGGTCCTGCCGCTCAGGTCTTTGCGTCAGGCGCGAGATGCGCCGAACGCCGCCATCACCTCGGCGAGCATCCGTTCCTGTTCTCCCGCATAGCGTGGAGAGAAGTGAAAAGGCTCGACGCGGCGGACATTAGCTTCCCGCGCGATTTCTCCGGCAGCCGTGGTGGTAAGATGAGCCCGCTGCCGCGCCAAAGCAGCGTCTGCCCCCGCAAACGCCGCCTCGATGAAGAGGATATCCGCATTCTGAATCAGTGCCACGATGGCAGCGCGATTGCCCGGCGTGTCGCCAACGTCGGTCACATAGCCGATTTTCTGACCGGCGGTGAACGTCACGAGATCGCGCAGGCTGGCGAGTGGAACGAGACGATCGGACGTTGCTGCTTCACCGATACGGATCAATTGATCGTCGGCGCGACGCTCGACGACAGCCTTCTTCAGCGAGAGCAGCCAGGGACCGACGGGCAGTCCGCGCTCGAGCAGCCTGTTCTTCCAGACGTTGACATGGGCCGCCTCCTGCAGCGCGAAGGCGAGGCAGGGCGTGCCATGTTCAAGGATCGCGGCCGAGACGCGATGGGTCGGTTCATCGCAGAGTAAGCCGGAAACGGTCTTGCGAGAGCCCGATGGCTCCGCTGCGAATGCCTTCCTCAGCCGGAACCGCGTGGTGGAGATCGAATTGCCCACTCCGAATTCGCTCACATCGAAGATGAGATCGCAGGGATAGCTTTCGACCAGGTTCCAGCGATAGGCCTGAAGCTTGTGAAAGACGTGCTCGGCAAATCCGGACGGACCGAAAATCTGCACCGATTTTTCATGCCCGACGAGCAAACGCAGCAGATGGTCGAAGCCAACGAAATGGTCGATGTGCGCATGCGAGACAAAGACCTGGTCGACGCGTCGAATCCTCCGCGGCGCCAGTGAAGCGATCTCTCCGATATCGAATAGTAGACTTCGCTTTTCGAACAGCGTTTCGACATAGACCGTCGGATCGCCGTAGCGACCGTTGACCAGGCCCGGATGGAAAAGCGGTCGCATGACAAACTATTCTGCTGCAACAGTCCCAATGCATCTGCCCTCATCTTAGGGGACGTCGATGGATTCCGCACGGGGCAAGATCGAGCTGGAATACCCGGATCGGGCGCGACCGACGACAATGGAGCGGAACTCTGCGCGCACGAAAGACACAAATGACCTTGGGATGAAACCATTTCCCAGAAACGATGAAGTCACGGCAAAGCATGACCGACTTAAGGTGGTGCGAAAGTTCTCGGAGGGAGAGCTCGCAATGTGGAACCAGAGTTTCACCGGGCCAGTTGTCATCCTGTGTTTCTCGGCTTTGAGCATCGCGACTCTTGTGATGGTCGGAGCGTGGTGAGTACGCTCCATGCGCGAAGAATTCACATCTCTTGCTTTTTTGGCCGTGACTGTCACAGGAATCGTTCTGCTTGGCTCCGGCCTGCTCGCACTGGCAATCGTGGGGTAGGCCGCTGACATACGCTCTCGATGTCACGTTGGGCCGCGGCGCGCCCCCCAACCGCGTCGGTTGCTGCCCAGGCCGCGACTAGATGTCATAGTAGAGGTGGAACTCGTAGGGATGCGGCCGCAGCCGGATCGCATCGACTTCCTTCTTTCGCTTGTAGTCGACCCAGGTTTCGATCACGTCGGCAGTGAAGACGCCGCCGCGCAGCAGGAATGCGTGATCGCGCTCGAGTGCGTCCAGCGCTTGGTCCAGCGATCCCGGTGTCGACTTCACCTCCTTTGCTTCAGCGGGCGGGAGGTCGTAAAGATTCTTGTCGATGGGGCTGCCGGGGTCGATCCGGTTGTCGATACCGTCGAGGCCCGCCATCAGCATCGCGGCAAAGGCCAGGTAGGGATTGCAGGAGGGATCGGGCGAACGAAACTCGACGCGCTTGGCGCGTGGATTCGGCGAGTACATTGGAATCCGGCAGCAGGCCGAGCGATTGCGCTGGGAGTAGACCAGGTTGATGGGAGCCTCATAGCCCGGCACAAGACGCCGATAGGAGTTCGTGGTGGGGGCGCAAAGCCCGCACAACGCCCAGGCGTGGGTCAGGAGCCCGCCGATGTAGTAGCGGCCGAGCTGGCTCAATTCGGCGTAGTCGCCCTTGTCGTAGAACAGGTTGGTCTCGCCCTTCCAGAGCGACTGGTGAACGTGCATGCCCGAAGCGTTGTCCTCGAACAGCGGTTTCGGCATGAAGGTTGCGGTCTTGCCATGTTGATGCGCGGTATTCTTCACCACGTATTTGTAGATCATCAGATTGTCGGCCATGCGGGTGAGGGTTGTGAAGCGCATGTCGATCTCGTTTTGGCCGCCGGTTGCGACCTCGTGGTGATGAGCTTCGATCTGGATTCCCAGCTGTTCCATGGTCAGTACCATGTCGGTGCGTAGCGCCTGCATGCTGTCGGTCGGAGGAACAGGAAAATATCCCTCCTTCGGGCGCGGCTTGTGCCCCAGATTCGGCGCTTCCTCCGCGACGGTGTTCCAGCTGCCTTCGCTGGAATCGACCTCGTGCATGGCATAGTTGATACCCTGACCGTAGCGCACCTCGTCGAAGACGAAGAACTCCGCCTCCGGGCCGAAGTAACTCGTGTCGGCGCGCCCAGCGTCCTTGAGATAGGCTTCAGCCTTCTGAGCGATGTAACGGGCATCCCGGCTGTAGGATTGGCCGGTCACGGGGTCGCGGATGTTGCAGATGAGGACCAGCGTCTTTGCCGGACTATAGGGGTCGGCGAAGGCCGTCGTCGGATCGGCGACGACCAGCATGTCGCTCTCCTGAATCTCCTGGAAGCCGCGGATCGATGAGCCGTCGAACCCGATGCCCTCCTCGAGCGCATCGACGCTCGCTGCGCTCGGCGGGACGGAAAAATGCTGCCATACCCCCGGCAGGTCAGTGAACCGCAGATCGATCATCTGGACCCTTTCGTCCTTGATCGCGTTCACGAGATCTTCGGCTGTCGCACATTTTGGAAACATGGCTCGCTCCCAGCATCATTGAGATGCGCGTCTTGCGGGTCGCGTTGCCGTTCAGCCGCAGCCGAACGGCTCGCGACGGATTGTGGTCCATACTCTGTGTTGCCCGCCCCTCCAGCCTCAATCCGGTTTGGCGGCATTTGCGGTCAGGCGACTACGCACGCGCCGGCGGCTTCAGCTTTGGTGAGGCCCGCGCATCAGCTTCATGGCGTCTTCGATATGCCGCCAGGTCTTGGCGAGCTCGAGCTCGCCCTTTGACTCGAGCTCGATGGCGTTCTGGGCTGCTTCCGCAATGGCCTTGGGGCCATGTGCTTCCAGCAACTGGCGCGCATAGTCGTGGATTTCGATTTCTCGCATGGCGTCACCTCCCTCTTGTCCCGGGCGCCACGCGAACCAGGTGGTGGGGCCGGGGACGATAGACGTCGACACCTGTCAAGCGCAGCCAGTCTGCATCCTGGTGCAGCGCACTCGCAAGAGCCCTTTCCGGGTATCGGCCGCGAGGACGGGATGCGGCTTCGGTAGCGACAGCACGGCGCAGGTCGGAGGGATGCATTTTCACAACCGCGCCCCCATCTAACTGGGAGAGAGGAGGTGAGCATCATGCGCATCCAACATTGGCAAGACGCTGCCAGCCTCCTGGTGGGCCTGTGGCTGGTCCTTTCGTCCTTTATCCTGGGCTTATCCGGCGCGGCTGTCTGGGTCACGATCGCACTCGGGCTCGGCGTCATGCTGTTTGCCATCGAGGCATTTGTCATCCCGTCCTACCTGGAGGAGTGGGGAGAAATGCTGCTGGGCCTGGCTCTGCTGCTGGCACCTTGGACTATCGGTTATGAGCCGGTATCGGCCACGGTGAGCAGCGTACTGTCCGGCATAGTGGTGATTCTGCTCGCTGTCTGGGAGTTGATGACCGATCGCGACTTCAGCAACTGGTGGCACGATCGCTGGCATCGCCTGGCCGGCTGAGAAGAGGTGTTAGCCGGGCGCTTTGCGCTTCGACACGAACTCCGGTGCAGGGCCTTGCGGTCCTGCACCAGGAGTAACCCATTACATTGCGGCTCTCGGCTCGATCGGTTGCCAGATGCTGATCTTGCGAGTCTCCGGCATCAGGAAGACGGCAAGCACGAAGCACACCGCGGGGACCACGATCGGGTAGATCAGCGCGTAGCCGACGCTGCCGGTCGCGGCGAATGCCGCCGACGTGATGAACGGTACCAATCCGCCACCCCAGCCATTGCCGATGTGGTACGGCACGGAAACCGACGTGTACCTGATCCTGGCGGGGAAGAATTCCGCCAGAAACGCGCCGACCGGTCCGTACACCATTCCGACATAGCAAACGAGAATGAAGATGATGAAGGTCGCGGCAGGATAGTTGATGTGTCCGGGCTGCGTGACCGTCCCCAGCCACAGATACAGCGGATAATACGTGATCGCGGCGAGCAGCATGCCGCCGAGGATCACCGGCTTGCGGCCGATCAGATCCGACAGCCAGCCAAAGAAGATCAGGCTCGGCGTTGCAATGAGCAGTGCGGCTCCCACGATGTAGGCGGAGGTCAGCGGGTCCACCTTGGAGACCTGCTGCAGGAAGTACAGCGCCCAGAATTGACCGCTGTACCAGACCACGCCCTGTCCAATCAGGACCACAATCGCGATCCCGATATATTTGATGTTAGAGCTGAGGAAGGCCTCCTTCCAGGGGTTCCTCGTCATCTGGCCGCGGGACCTGATCTCCTGGAAGATCGGGGTTTCCTGGAGCTGGAGCCGGATGTAGATAGCAATCGCCACCAGCAGGAAGGACAGCAGGAACGGAACGCGCCACGCCCATTCGTCGAACGCCTGGTTGCCGGCATATGTCCGCGTGAGGACGATGACGGCCAGCGACACCACGATTCCAAGAGTAGGCGAGGTCTGCAGCCAGCCGGTGTAGTAGCCGCGTCGATCGTCCGGCACATGTTCGGCAACGTAAGTGATGGCGCCACCATATTCGCCGCCCAGGCACAGGCCCTGGATCATGCGCAGGCCGAAGAGAACGAACGCGGCCGTTAGACCGATCGACTGGTAAGTCGGGATCAACCCGATCGCCCCCGTACCCAATCCCATTCCGCTGAGCGTGATGAGAAAGGTGTATTTGCGGCCGACCCGGTCACCCATCCATCCGAACAGGAAGGCCCCCAGCGGACGGATGAGAAATCCTGCCGTGAAGAGGGCGATCGTGCTGAGGAGGGCTGCAACCGGGTGGGATTGCTCAAAGAACTTGACCGATAGAACTGCGGCCAGGCTGCCAAAGATATAGAAATCATACCATTCGATGATGTTTCCCACCGATGCAGCGACGATCACGCGGCGAAAATCGCTCTGTACCTGCATGTGCGACTCCTATGTTTTCAAAACGTCTCCACGCTTGTTTCAGCGGTCGATCTTCTCGCGGAGAGCGTGATGCGCGGCGTCGCAGGCGCCAGTTCAAAGAGTTGCGTCGGCAACGTCTGACCTCAGGCGTGTTTTCCGCCACCTGAGAAGAGCTCCGGCGGTGTTAGAACCGCGAGCCACCACTGCCTTACCCATCTGTCGGGGAGGCTGGGAACCGTAGTTTAGTCCCAGCACGGGCTGGCAACTTATGAGACTTTCGGCTCAATCGATCTGAGACATGGCGTCTTGCGAAGGAGGCCGCAAGGCTCGACTTCTCCGCCACTTCTGGTCAGCAACGAACGGAAAGGCGTCTCACGCGTTGTGACGGGGCCAGAAAAGGATCCCACCATGCAGAACATCGCAGAGCATATGGAAGTCATCGGTGCCGACGGCGTCCACATCGGCACCGTCGACAAGGTCGAAGGCAACCGCATCAAGCTGACCAAAAAGGACAGCGGTGAGGGCAGCCACAGGGGCCACCATCACTTCATCGACAAGGGTCTCGTCGCCGGCGTCGAAGGCAACAAGGTCCGGCTCTCGGCCAAGGCGGACGTAGCCGTGACGATGGAAGAGGAAAAATAGGGCCGCCCGTTCCTGATCCGTACACTATTCGCGTGCCTGCACGTTCCGGTAGCTTCGGTGCCTGTCGCGTATCGTAAGGTGCAGGGGAATGGCGGAGCCGGGCCGGCCGCAGCGCGTCTCGCAAGGCATCGCCGGGACTCCGATCGCCGGGACCTGGCCGACTGGCCGGACCGCGTCGGCCGGCGGCTTTGCGCCGGCGGGCTTTGGTGCCTGGCCCGCGATCGTCGGGACGCTGCGCGAATGGGCCAGCGCGGAGGCCGGCTCCGGGCGGCTGCTGCCGTGGGTGCCCGTCGCCTTTGGCGCCGGCATCGCGCTCTACTTTGCCGCCGATCATGAGCCGGTACTGTGGGTCGTTGCCGCGACAGCGGTCGTGCTGATGCTCGGCGCGGTCCTGCTGCGGGGGAATAGGCTGTTCGCGCCGGCGATCATGATCGCGGCGGTCGCGGCCGGATTTGCCGTGGCGACCTGGAAGACAGCGCGCATCGCCCACACCGTGCTGGCCAAGCCGCTTTATTCCGTTTCGCTGTCAGGCTTCGTCGAGACGCGTGATATCCGCGAGCGCACCGATCGTTTCGTGCTGCGCATCACCGCAATGGAGGCGCAACGCAGCGACGTCAAGCTCGATCGCGTGCGGCTCTCGGTGCGCAAGGGGACAGCGCCCGAAGTCGGCAGCTTCGTGCAGTTGAAGGCGCGGCTGATGCCGCCGCTCTCGCCGGTCCGTCCCGGCAGCTACGACTTTTCGCGCGACATGTTCTTTCAGGGGATCGGCGCCTCCGGCTTCGTGATGGGCGCGATCGCGGTCTCTACTCCGCCCGACGGCGGCGGCCTGCGACTGCGCTATGCCGCGACCATGCAGGGCCTGCGCGATGCGATCGATGCGCGTATCCGTGCGACTCTCGAGGGCGACAATCGCGCGATCGCGACCGCGCTGCTCACCGGCCGGCGCGATGCGATCACGACGCCGGTCAACGACGCGATGTTCATCTCGGGGCTCGGCCATGTGCTCTCGATCTCCGGCTATCACATGGCGGTCGTCGCCGGCGTCGTCTTCTTTGCGGTGCGCGCGCTGCTCGCCCTGATCCCGGGACTGGCGGCAGGCTTCCCAATCAAGAAATGGTCGGCGGCCGCTGCGCTGGTTGCGGCTGCGTTCTACCTGCTGCTGTCCGGCGCGGAGGTCGCAACGCAAAGATCGTTCTTCATGACGGCGGTGGTGCTGATCGCGGTGATGGTCGATCGCCGCGCCATCACCTTCCGCACGCTGGCTGTGGCCGCGCTGATCGTGCTCGCGGTCGCGCCCGAAGCGTTGGTGCATCCCAGCTTCCAGATCTTCTATGCGACTTGCGTCAATGGGGGCGGATCTGTGTAAATCTCTTGCAATTTCAACTGCATGGCGACCTTGTGGTGATGCCGCGCCCGGAACAAAAACCGCTCAAAACTTGGCAAAAACCTCGGATTGGCGACGTAAAGTCCCGGAAAGAGTCCCGGAATGGGTGCTGGCGTTCCGTATGCGTTCGGAGGGGGCGCCAAGGGCCTAGAACCGGTGTCCAGCGCGCTCGGTGGCCCAACGGTTGGACCGAGAGGGGCCGAGCGCGCTGAAGCCCCGTATGGCCCGTAGCGCGGTTCCTTGCCGCCGAAGCACGGTGCACCGCGCCATTCAAAAAATAGTAGCGGACGCCGCCCCCCCCGGTTTTTCGTCGCCGCCGGCCATAGTTATCAGCAGGCCTTTAGTGCCGGGCCGCCAAAGCCGCACTAGTCAGTATTGATCCTACCTCTAGGAGATTTCGATGGTCATGCGGGACGGAAGTTACGTCGACGACCTCTACTATGCCGGCGGAGATTCAGTGACGGTCAAGGTCTTGATTGGTCGTGACGACGCTGAATGGCGCACGGCGCATCTTTCCGAGATGCCGCGCGAGTGGCTGTCAGGGGTGAAGGCAGCCGTGGATGGAGCGCTTGCTCGGGCCTCCTAGTGCCGCGAGCGATTTCATAGGGTGAATAGTGAAGATACTTAATCTGCGCCCGTGTTCGGGCGGGAGGCGCTTTGCCTCGATCGACGTCGAGATTGCGCCCGGAGTTCGGGCAATGGATGTTTCCGTCATCCGCAAGACTGACGGCTCGCTGCGTGTTTTTGGTCACTCGCTGACCTTCGACCGCAGTGTTGCCGACAGCCTGGCGCGCGCCGCGGTCGCGGTCGGAGGGTGCCGCCATGAGCGACGCTAAGCAGCGCACCGCAAAGCCCGGCGACTTGCTATCCCAGTGGTGGACGCTGGGTGCGATAGCCACTGACCGGCGCACCAGCGGGCGACACATGAAGGCTGGCTGGGTTATCATCAATTCGTATTGGAAAAAGCACGGCAATGGCCGCGCCAGCCTCCGATACATTGAGAACGCCACGGGAATGAAGCGGACGACCGTCGTCAAGGCGTGCCGCGAGCTTGACGAGTGGGGCCATGTCACGCGCGCGCTTGGCACCGGATCCCGTCCTTCGGAATACATGCCGAATTGGGTGACATCGGCTAGTGGTGCCAAAACGGGGACCACTAACGATAGTGATACTAGTGGTGCCAAAGTGGGGACCGGGGTGGTCCTTGAACAGGCACCACTAGCGACATCTAGTGGTGCCCAAACGGGGACCGAATCCTACCTACCTGAACCGGCTTACAAGCCGGCTTCAGGAAAGGTAGAGATTGACCCCGCCGCGCCTACGGCGCCGCCGCTTGCGGGTGGCCTTGCGGCCCCCGCTGCGGGCGGGACGGCGGTGGAAGAGCGCACCGATACCCCAGCCGATACCAAGCCCACTTTTGAGCTTTGCTGGCGCACCTATGACTATGCGAGGGGCAAGAAGGAGGCCCGTGCGGCATGGAACGCGCTACCGCCCGAGGTTGATAAGGCCGCTGTGATCAAGGCAGCAGGGGCCTGGCAGGCCTCGTGGGATGCACAAGGCAAGCCCGACGCTCCGCGCTTTCACGTCGCCATTGCGCTGCCTTCTTGCGCTCCCATTCGGTTGGCTCGCGGCGTGGCTCGGGTGTTGATTGCGGTTTGGAATACTCCACCGGCTCGGGTTTAACCGGCAGCGGTGGCTCATCGTCCGGCCGGGTTGTCGGTGCCGTAAAGCCATCCTCCGTTATGACAACGGTGCGGCCGTGCAATTCCTCACCGTCCGCGATTTGCTCCAGGCCAGCCGCGTGGACAAGTTGCGCAAATAAGCGCTGGCCCGCGAACTGTGTCTCCATGTCGGGGTGCTCAAGCTCGATAATACGCTCGTGCTCGTGTCCTTCAGCGTCTGTCGCCAAAACCCGCAGCTCGGTAACGTCTCCAATTGTCACGACGTCCGCAGACGTAACGCGCACGGTGGTGCGGCTCGCAGGTTTGGGCTTGGTTGCGGTGGCCTGCTTGGCCGGCTTGCTGGCCTTCTCCACCTTCTGGAAACCGCGCGGTGCGTCCTCGTCGTAGCGCTCATCCCTCAGCCATCGCGCCAGGGTAAGCCGGCCGTAGGGAATGGGACGCGCAGCATCCCGAGCTGTTCGAGGATAAGCCAGCCTCCATACCACCTCAGCCCAGCGACTGGCCGGCCTGGATGGATGCTGACTATGAGGACGACGACGAGGCGGCGTAAGCGTCACCGGTCCAACATTCGATCCGGCGGGACAGTCGGACGAAATAAGAGCCGAAAAGGCCAGAACGTCACGTTACGTCACGAGAGACAAGCAATGCACCACGCAAACGACAACCAGCCTCGCAGCCCGGAAGAGCATCGACGTATCCTAGCCCAGCACCGGGCCACGCAGGACGACACACGAGAGGTTCGTTTTCGCAACCAACACTGGCCGACGTTCGGCCGCCTCAAGCGAGCAGATGCTTGGCGCGAGATTCAGGCATTGGAGCGCTACGCGGAAGATGAGGGCGTGTCACTGCCTGAGGGGACGCTACATGCCGCCAACGACAACGCCCCCGTTGATGACACGGGCCGCACCGAGATCAGCCGCGTAGACAGCCGGCTGAGCGAGGAGGTGCCAGACGGTGACGATCTTGCGACCGCGGCGTTCGAGGACGAGAAAGACCGAAGGGAGGGGCGTCCGGAAAAGGCCAATCGTATCCTTTACGGCGACCACGGCAAGATTATCGCTGTGAAGGTCCGTGGCAGGTACCGGACATTGGAGGAGACATTCTCAGAGCCGCGCGGGCCAGCGGAGGATAAGGCTAGAGTCGCCATGGATTCCGGCTACTGCGTGCCCGACGAATTGCCCGACGTCCAGGAAGACGCCGCACGGCGCATGGATCACACCTCCATGAAACGCCGGCTCGGTCGCGAGGTTTGCCGCGTCCTCGAACTGGCTCTTGGCACACTCACCAGTGAGGAGATTGGCAACGAGCTTGGTCTGTCGTCCAAGGCAGGAGAACGCATGGCCGTAAAGCTGGTTGATGGTGCGATCGGCAGGCTGATGGCAGAGTACGCCCGACGCGATGCCGCGGATCGTGAGGCGGCCTGATGTTGTGGAGAATGAAAGAGGCCGCCTAGTTGGCGGCCTCCATTCGCGAAATTCAATCGTCAGAATCATCCGATGATGAGGGCGGCGGCTCGTGTTTTGGTGGAACGTGCGATTCAATCATCGCGCCGCTCTGAGATGGGGACCGAGACGGATTGTTGATGCTGTTTACGGCGTCCAGGCCGTGGGTCGGAACGAATTGACCGGGTGGCCGAGGCGGGTCGTAATGCACATGCCCCGCTGGCGGCGGGCTTTTCTGAGTTTGCGCGACGGCTACAAGCGAAGGCGTCGCGATTAGTAATCCAATCAATAAAACGAGTCTCATCTAATGCTCCCCTAAGCAGGAGTCATCAGACTACAGTTGCGGAGACGAACAGGCAAGTTTTTGGGCGAACACATCAAGCGCCGTGGATACTGCAACTAACGCAGTAACCGAAACGGACCTAATCCCTAATTCGCCACTCATTCCGCCTTTTCCCCCGTGGGGGCAATATCCGCCTCAACGTGACGTACATCTCGGCCCGCGCCGGCCACCGCCCGGCGTCGCCCATTTTGGGCCAGCCTCCAGCCATTCGGCCAGTGCCGCTTTAATTTCCCCATCGAAATCCAATTTTGGAAAATCGCAGTGAAGAAATCTCCCGCATGCCGGGTTGTCGCGGCGCGACTCGGTATCGATCAACGCCGCGTAGTCCGGTTGGTGCAGAACTTGACCGAAGCTGGCCTTGTTCCGTCCGGGTACCGGCGCCACGATCTAAGCCACCGTCAACTGGCGCGCATCCTGATCGCTGCTGTCGTGGATAACGGCCTGCATTAACACTTGGCCAAAATCAAATCCGAATCCAGATCGCAGATCGACAAGATCCGCGACGTTCATCCGAAATATGCGAACTTGCTCGAAAAGCAGGCGCAGCTACTTGCGCGGCAGGATGAACTTCAGCGCGAACTCAATGACGGATCGCCGCAGATATTTCACCTGACGCGGACGGAATCCGGCGAGCGGATTACCATTACGCCAGGAAAGGTCTCGTTGGCTGAGCGGGCGAGGCGCGCGACATTGGGTTGGATAGCGCAACTGCCGAGGCCGAAACCGCAACCGAAGCTTAGGCATGCCGCTGCGGTCGAATTGGTTGGAGAATTGTTGAGCCCCCAACCACCAGAGGAGATCGATCCGCCACCACCGCCGCCGAATTGGCCTGATGAGCCAAGATACAGGGCTGTCGGCCAGGAGTTGGAGGCGATCGCAGAAGCCCTGAATCTACTAGCGCCCGAGATTGCGAAGGCGCGTGCCGAATACAGCAAGCTAGTCGCCGCGCAGCACGGCGAGGAATACCGATCGCTTGTGGAATCTGTCGTGGGCGCTGCGCGCAAGCTTGGCGACGCGCTGCTGCAGCACCACGAATTCAGCAACCAATTGCGCCTCGATGGAGTCGAAAGAAAGCACTTGCGACCCATCAATCTCGAGAGCTTCGGCGATTTGGAAGCCGGAACACCGTTGCATTCCGTGATTCTGCACGCGGTTGAGCTTGGTCACGTTGACGCGAAGCAGTTGCCCACCTGGAAGCTGCCGGCGTCGCTGGCTGTGCTGAAAACTATTTAAAGGATATTGAACATGACGAAGATGACCGACGCCGAGATGAGAAAAATCACTAGGCTCGCAGTTGCCGATCTGGAGCGGCGCACGAAAGACGACGCCGCCAAGCACAAGGCTCGTCCCGAAAACCGGAGCGTACGCCTGCGGCAGGCAGAGGCAGAAGTGAAGTCCAGCGCCAAGCGCGATCCGAGGGAAGTTTATTACGACATGGACACCGACACGAAGCCTGCGAGGGGCAAGGCCGCCGCAAAGAAGGCCTCGAAGCAGAAGCCGCGTATGAACCGGGCCGCGCTGTTGTCGAAATAGGTTCGCGCCTGTGTTCCCCTGTGGGCCGGCACGACCGGCGGGGCGTCTCAGGGAACAGCGGCGCCCGCCACCAACATTGCCAGCCAGGGGTAGGGGGGCGACTCGAAGTGTGGCCGAAGCATTCTTGGCTACCGGCGCCATACCTCAACGCGCGCGGGGGCTGCCCCGGAGTTTTAAAAATTTTGGATATCTATGACCACACCAAAACCACCTAGCCACCTGTCGCGCACCGCCAAGACATGGTGGCGGCAAGTCCACGACGGTTACGATCTTGACGAGCACCATCGCCATCTTTTGCGGTTGGCCTGTGAAAGCATGGACGAAGCCGAGAAAGCACGCGCAGCCTTGGCGAGTGAGGGCCACGTCGTCGTCGATCGTTTCGGCTGCCAGAAGGAGTCGCCATGGTGCGGGATCGAACACAAAGCCCAGAATAGATTCCGGATTCTGTGTCGTGAACTCGGACTGGATGTGCAGCAGGGCGACGGGCCTCGAATGCCGAGGGATGCCACCTATGGGACGCGCCGCTGATGCCGCCGCGCCCCAAGAAGAATAAGCATCGCGCGGTCGCCGCTCCCGAGGATTGGGATGAGGTGTTTGAGACGGGATACGACGGCTTTTCCGATCTGCGATGGGCGGGAATTACGTTGGATGACGACGGTCGCCCCGATCGCGAGGAGACGCGCGCCGCATGGCAGCGGTTTGGGCGCGTGTTTCTTGAAGAGTATGCCAGCCGGCACCCGAATGGCCCAGGCCGCTATGGGCCACCGTGGGCTTTGACCGAGTTCGGGCCGCCTTGATGCCTGCGCGGATGAAACGAGATAAGCGGCGCCACTCAACGAACATAACCGCAGAGGCCGTCGGGCTGTTTCGGCAGGGCGTGGAAATGCTCAAACAGGGGCATGACCCCGCCGAATTGCGCGACCTGAAAATCGCGCTGGCCACAGCGCTCGGCCGGTCGAAGTTCGCGGCGTGCCCTTTGGATAGTGAGCCGCGATCGTTGATTGGTTGCGACACCGAGCCGGCCGAGGTCGTGCTCGGGCTTCAGGCACAACTGAGGAGGAGGCACATCAGATGACTCGCTGCTCCGTGAATGAAAAGGCCGCAGCGGCGGACCACTGCGGCCTGCCGGGCAAAATGAATAAGTAAAATATGGATCCAGCCCCGGCGAAACAAAGCCTACCGCGACGGCGCTGGGGCGCAATGTCATCGATGTCACACCCGCGATAAAACTTAATGCGTCAGTATAACTGTCTGAGTGAGGGCTCGCCGGGGCTGGCAATGGCGAGCCCTCAACCCAAACATGAGGCCGCCGCCACGGCCTCATCGCACGACCGATAGTCTGCATCCGATCGCGTCAGATTGATGTCAAATCAATATCGAAATCCGGCGGCCAAGTGTGTTTGATGCAGTCTTCAATTACCGCTGATGCCCTAGTCCGACTCCCAGGACCAGCGCTTTCTGACGGAGCGCGCCCTCAGTGCGCTTCGTTTCTTTCACGATCTTCGCGACAGGCGTGCGTGCCTTGGAATGCGCCTTCAATTCTTTGATGTCTTCCTTTGTCCACTCGCGGCGAACCGGTTTTTTCTTCTTAGCCAAAAGGGCGCTCCTTCAACGTTTGAGGGCGCGGTGTAGCACATGGCGCATCGTGCGCAACCCTGCGCCATTATCTCTAGCCCGCCTGGCGACCACGGAAGTACTGGCGCGAAGGTGGCTAAGCCGCGGACCTATTCTTCATAGCTCCAACGATCGCCGTGAGGATTGCACCACCAGCGCCGCCGCCGACGACTTGAGCCACGATTGATCCGACGTCGAAATTGCCGCTCTGAATGGACGTAGCGATAGCGGGCCACGCGAGCGTGATGATTTGTCCAAGGACTCCTCCACCGACGAGCCCTGCAATCGTGTTGCCCAATGTGCCCAGGTCAAATGACGGCGAGGCCTTGCCGGCAGCGTTTCCACCGAGTGCGCCCGCGACAAGATTTATGAGGATCTGTTCCATGAGCCTTCCTTGCGGTTGGAAATAGCCAGTTTCGCAGCGTTGTTGGATTAGGGTACTCCCAAATTCAACTGAGGACACTGCGGGGGAAATACGGACAGCACCGCTGGCTGGTACTCACCCAACGGAGGCAAATTGCCCAACGACGATTTCAGCAAACAGGTCGGTCAACTGCCAATCAAGCTTGAGCGCCAGCTTACGTCCGCCATCGCGCAGGAAGCCGACAGAACGCCACCGGGGCTCTTGACGACGGCGGCGGCTATACTGGAGCAGGCGGTAAATACGATCCAGCCGGTATCGTCCACAAGGGCGAGATCGTCTTCTCTCAGCAAGACATCAAGCGCCTCGGTGGCGTTAACGTCGTCGAAATGCTGCGACGCGGCTACGCAGATGGCGGCATTGTCGGCATGCCGTCGATCCCCGATGTGGCGTCTGGTGGAGGTGTCGGTGGCGACGTCACGATCAACAACTACGGCGACAACCAGGTCACCGCTCAGAAGTCGCCAAATGGCGGGACGATGATTTCTATTCGTAAGATGGTCGATCAGGCAGTTGGCGATTCCATGTCGAGCGGTACTGGCCGGCGCGTTCTATCCAAGCAGTATGGCGTTAAGCAGTTCATGGGGAGTTGATGGATGGCCGCGAGGCGGGGTGCGGGTGAGGCGGGGGGGGGCGGCGTGAGGGGGAAGGAGGCTCAACGACGATCTTGGCGAATCGTTTCCGGCCATGACGGCATACCGGGCGAAGCTGGGACAATGCTAAACGCATGAGCGACGCCGCGGGAGGGACACGCCATGTCAGTCTACAAAGACCCACGATCGCCCTATTACTCGTATGACTTCCGGCACGGCGGCAATCGGTTTCATGGCAGCACGAAGTGCACGACTCGAGGCGACGCGAAGAAGTTCGAGGCACTAGAGCGCGAGAAGGCCAAGGCGCTGGTGAAGGCGACGCGGCGCGCCAAGGCATCGCTGGCTATCGATGACGTCGCCGACCGGCTCTGGAACCATAGCGCGCAGTACGACTCGGATACGAAAGCCACCGAGACCAATCTAGCGCGCCTGATCGAATACTTCGGGCCATCGAAACCATTAACCGAGATCGACCACCAGGCCGCTAAGGACATGGTGGCGTGGCGGCGAAGCCAGCGCGTCAAGCGGCGAGGCAAGCGTACCAAGGAGCAAGAGCAGGCCTTGCCGCTGGTATCGAACGCC
Organism: Bradyrhizobium sp. AS23.2; assembly: GCF_001908185.1. Lineage (GTDB taxonomy): Bacteria > Pseudomonadota > Alphaproteobacteria > Rhizobiales > Xanthobacteraceae > Bradyrhizobium. The sequence continues at coordinate 43,886 of NZ_LGHM01000088.1, read as the reverse complement.
ACCGTCAACCGGTCGGCGACCAAGGTGCTGCAGCGGCTCTTCACCTTCGCCAAGACCGAGAAGGTTTCATTCGAGAATGAACCCGAATGGGACAAGCTATTGCTGGACGAGCCGGTGGAGCGGGTACGAGAGCTGCAGGACCACGAGGGCGAGGCGTTTGATGGTGCGATGCGCGCCGATTACGAGCCGTTCTTCGACCTCGTCCGAGCCAGCGGCATGCGGATGAAGGAATGTGTGACGCTTCGCTGGGCTCAGGTCAACTTCGGCACCAAGCAGATCGTCAGGCTCGGCAAGGGTGGCAGGCGCGTGGTGTTTCCGATCACCGACGCGGTTCGCAATATCCTCTGGCCGCTGCAGGGCCAGCACCCGGATTTCGTGTTCACCTACGTGGCGGTCTACGGCAATAAGAAGCTGGGCATCGTCCGTGGCCAGCGCTATCGCATCACTTACACCGGCGCCAAGTCCGCTTGGCAGACGCTGCGCAGGCGGGCCAAGGTGAATGACTTCCGTTTTCACGATTTCCGCCATGACTTCGGGACCAAGTTGCTGCGCGACAGCGGCAATCTGAAGCTGGTCCAGAAGGCCATGAACCATCGCGATATCAAGTCGACGATGCGCTACGCCCATGTGCTGGATGAGGATGTCGCCGCCGCGGTTGAGCAGCTCGCAAAGTCCCAGAAAAAGTCCCGGATGAGGACTCGCAAGGCCAGCTAAGTCGTTGATGTTGCGAGCAATCTGGGAGAAGACATCCCAGCTTCCAGATGTCGTTCGCGGCGACCCTCGGGCTGGTGGCGCTGGTGCAGATCGGCATGCCGAACCTGTTCGCATCGCCCGATCATTCGGCGACCGCGCGGATCGCGCTATGGGGCGGCCGCGAGATCTCGATGTTGTTCCTGGCCTCGCTGATCGCGGGGCTTGCGACCACACCCTATGCCGCCTTCCATTTCCACCGGGTGACACCATTCGGCGTGCTCGCCAACCTCGGCGCGATGCCCGTGGTCTCGGCGCTGGTGATGCCGGCCGGGCTGTTCGGATTGCTCCTGGCGCCGTTCGGGCTCGATGGCGTGTGCTGGTGGGCGATGGGGATTGGCATCGACTGGATGGTTGCGGTCTCGCGCTGGGTGGCGGCGCTGCCGGGGGCGGTCGGCCGCATTCCGGCCTTCGGCATCGGGCCGCTGATCGCGGCCAGCCTCGGGATCATCCTGATGGGCCTCTTGCGCACGCCCTTGCGCTGGTCCGGTGCCCTGTTGGTGCTGGCCGCGGTCCTCTGGGGACTATCGGTACGGCAGCCGGATATCCTCATTGCCGGTGACGGCCAGAGCGTCGCGGTGCGGGGCAGGGATGGGCACCTGCACATGATCCGGGCGAGCAAGGACGGCTTTCTGCTCAAGGAGTGGCTCGCGGCCGATGCAGATCCGCGCGATGCCGGCAGCGCCGCGCTGGTCAACGGCGTATCGTGCGACGAGTCCGGCTGCGTGACGCCGCTTGCCGATGGGCGCCTGGTCGCGCTGACCCTGCGCATCGATGCGCTTGCGGATGATTGCAGCCGCGCCGCGCTGGTGGTGACGGCAAGGCCGGCGTCGCCGGACTGCGCGGCGATGATGGTCGACCGGCAGCGCCTTGCTAGGCAAGGCACGCTGGCGCTGACGCAGCGCGGCGACGGATTTGCAGTACAGGCTGTGAAGGCGAGGGGCACCAACCGACCCTGGTCGCCGGCGGCTGCCGGCGATGGAGATTCTGAACTTTCCCTCATGCCACGGTCGGCGGCTCCGCGCTCCGGGGACGCAACGCCGTCGGAGGCCGACCTTCAGGCAGAGGACTGAGGCCGACCGGTCAATCGATTGGCAGGCGCGGCACGGTCGGCTGCCTGTCGGCGATGATCTGCGGCTTCTGCTCGCGCTCACCGAGCGGCTGGGTCACGGGCAATTGCAGCACAGTTGCGCGCTGGCCTTCGACGAGCTGCGTCACCAGCACGTATTTGCCGTCGGGGAATTCGATCGCGTCATGATGGCGATCGGGAATGTGCGGATCGACCTTGCCGAACTTGCCGACGCGTGAGTTGACGGTGCGCGTCCAGATCCAGCGATTGTCGTAGCGGACGTTGTCGGCGAAAGCGAGTTCCGTTCCCGGCAGCAGGCAAACCGCGACGGAGAGATCGGCCTCGGAGGCGAAGCCGCGCGTCGAGGTGCCGCGGAAGGTTGTCGTGACAATCGTCTCGCCGACTTCTGCGGGGCGCGTCGCGACGGCATGCAGGCTGTAGTCACACATCGGGTGCTCCTCATGCAAAGATAGCAACCCGGGCCTCTTTCGAGGCGCAGGCCTCTATCAGAGTGGAAGACTCGAAGCATATGCCGCTTGTGGGCAAATCTGCGGCTCGCTTTTGCGGGCTGCGATCAAATTATCTTTCCCGGCTTCAATGGGAACAAAGCCGGCTCCAGTGCATTATGCGGGCACGCGTGTCAGCGGCCTGCAGGCGCCGAGGAGCCGGAATATGGCCAGCTCGGCTGCGAGGGCTGTTCGACGGCGTTGCGGGATTGCTCCCTGGCGGCCGTCTCCCTTCGGATGTGATGTCGCGATTGTGCGGCGAGCGCCTGCGACGCCGAAGCAGCGATCAAGACGGTTGCGAGCATACTCAGAACGGTCTTGCGCATGATGGGCTCCTCGATGTCAAGGCCGCGAAGCAGGGCTGCTTCGCGCGACGTGCCGAGGATGTAGCGCTGGAGGGGGGCCGGATAATCTGTGCGAAACCAGAAAGACTATCCAGCCGGAGCGGACAATCATCCGCTCCAATCGTTGATGGCCATCGTCGATCGCTCGAGAGCGGGCGCTCAGTACTTCCGGTACAGGCCGATCAGCTTGCCCTGGATCTTCACCCGGTTCGGCGGCAGGATGCGCACTTCATAGGCCGCATTGGCCGGCTCGAGCGCGATCGAGGCGCCGCGGCGGCGGAAGCGCTTGAGGGTGGCTTCCTCGTCGTCGATCAGCGCCACCACGATGTCGCCGGTATCGGCGCTCTCGTTGCGCTGGATCAGCGCCATGTCGCCGTCGAGGATGCCGGCCTCGACCATCGAATCGCCGCGCACTTCAAGCGCGTAGTGCTCGCCCGAGCCGAGCATGTCCGGCGGTACGCTGATAGTGTGGCTGCGGGTCTGCAACGCCTCGATCGGCGTACCGGCCGCGATACGGCCCATCACCGGCACCGCAACGGGGCGCTCGCCCTCTTCCGCGGGCGGGCTGGAGGTTGTCCGCACCTTGCCAAGATTGCCTTCGATGACGCTCGGCGTGAAGCCACGCCGGCTGCCGGCGGCCGCCTGCAGCTCAGGCAGCTTGATGACTTCGATGGCGCGGGCGCGGTTCGGCAGGCGGCGAATGAAGCCACGCTCCTCGAGCGCGGTGATCAGGCGATGGATGCCGGACTTCGAGCGCAGGTCGAGCGCGTCCTTCATCTCGTCGAAGGAGGGCGGCACGCCGCTTTCCTTCAGACGCTCGCTGATGAACCGCAGAAGCTCGTATTGTTTGCGCGTTAACATCTCGACCAAAATCCCCCGGTTGATGTCGTTCGATTCCGAGACGCTGAATTCAGCGTTGAGCCGCTACATGCTCGAAACAAATCATGAACGGACACTATATGTTCGATATGTGTTCCGCAACTGCTTAATTTATGGTGAACGCGACAAACTTCGCGGAACGCGTGTGCTCGATGCGTTCAGACGGGCAGTCGCAGCACCTCGCAAGCAGTGCCGGCTTCGGCCTTGGGCGCGAATGGTGCGCGCACAAGAAGTGCCTGTGCCGCAGCGAGATTCGCAAGCAGCGAGGAATCCTGATGGTTGACGGGAAGGGCGACGAGCGTGCCGTCGTCGCGCTCCTCCAGGCGCGCGCGAAGATAATCCTCGCGCACATCGTTTGCGCCGACGTCGCGGCCGAGCACGGCGCGCTCGCGGCGATGGTGAATCACCTGTCGGCCCGACAACGCGCGAATCAGCGGCACCATGAACAGGAAACCGCACACATAGGATGACACGGGATTGCCGGGCAGGCCGATCACGCGCATCGCGCCCAGCCGTCCGTTCATCATCGGCTTGCCTGGCCGCATCGCGATCTTCCAGAACGCCATCGAGATGCCTTCAGCCTTGAGCGCCTGCTGGACCAGATCGTGGTCGCCGACCGACGCGCCGCCGGTCGTGATCAGGATGTCGGCGCCACTCTCACGTGCGCGGCGGATGCCGGCGCTGGTGGCTTCCAGCGTATCGGCGGCAACACCGAGGTCGACGGTATCGGCTCCCTCGCTGCGGGCGAGCGCGTGCAGGGCGTAGCCATTGGAATAGACGATCTGGCCGTGACCGGGCGTGGTGCCCGGCATCACCAGTTCATCTCCGGTGGCGAGGATCGCGACTTTCGGACGGCGGCGGACGGGGAGGTGCGGGTGGTTCATCCCGGCGGCGAGCGCCAGGTCCCGCTCGGTGAGCCGGGCTCCCTTGCGCAGCAGCACGTCGCCCTCTGAGAAGTCGACGCCGGCGGGACGGATGTGTCGCCCCGTTACGGCGGCTTCCTTGATCGTGATGCGCTTGCCGTCAGAAGCCGTGTCTTCCTGGATCACGACCGCGTCCGCGCCTTCGGGAATGACGCCGCCGGTGAAGATCCGCACGGCCTCGCCGGCGCCGACCGACCCCGCAAACGGCCGGCCCGCTGCGATCTCGCCGGTCACGGTGAGCACGGCATCGATCTTCGCCGCATCGGCCGCGCGCACGGCGTAGCCGTCCATCGCTGACATCGCCTGCGGCGGCTGCGTGCGCCGCGCCGCGACGTCGCGCGCAAGCACGCGATGGAAGGCTTCGTCGAGCGCGACCATGTCTTCAGGCAGCGGCTCCACGCCGGCCAGCACCGCTGCAAGCGCGTCAGAAACCGGCATCAAGGCCACGGGCAAAACTCCTGCTGGGCACGTTCGGGTAAATCGGCGGCGAAAGTTCTAGCCGAGTGCGGGCGCGGAGGCAAAAGAGCGTCGCGGCAGGATGATTCATCTTGCATCATTCGCCTGGCAATAGGCTGGCAATAAGCAAGAGAGACTCAGGTCCGCCGCGGCATGATCCGAAAGGCAAGGCGGACCGGCACGAGGATGGCCATGGCGAGGACGAGAAAGACGAGAGCCATGGCCAGCATCGCTCAGGTCCCCGGCTGCTTGTCCGGACTGACGTCCGGCGCTACGGGGCCCTGGTCCTTGTCGGGTAGAGGATCGGCCTGCGATTTCAGGTCGGCAGCCTTGCTGATCAGCTTTGCGGAGAGGTTAGGGTCCGACGTGGTTCTGGCGAATTTCAGCAGAAGCGAGGCCTGCTTGGTGAGGTAGGTTTTGCCCAACACGACGATAAATCCGATGTAGAATCCCCAACGGGACTCACGAGTCCGGAAGCGGGCATTCGTTCCCGGAACTTCGTACAAAATTGCGCAAAGTGATTTAGTTCCTCATTCCGCGCAGATTCCGCGCAAAATCAGTTCCATCAGGCGGGACCGAGTTGGCGGACGGTCCGGCACTGGTTTTTAAATTCCGAGCGCCTTCAACGCGTTCCCGACGTCCGACGGTGATGTCACGTGCACCGCGGTCAATCCGCGTGCGCGCGCGCCTTCGATATTCTCAGCAAGGTCATCGAAGAACACGATTCGGTTTGCCGGGACGCCCATCGCCGCCACGACATGGTCGAAGGCCTCCGCATCCGGTTTGCGCAGCCCGATGCTGGACGACAGGTACAGCTCGCGGAAATGGCCGAGCAGGCCGGCATACTCCTTCGAGAAATAGTCAACATGCGGCCGGTTGGTGTTGGAGAAGGCGTAGACCGGCATCTGCCTTGCCGCACGAGGCAACAGGTCCGCGATGTCAGGCATCTCGCCCGCGAAGATCGCGTTCCAGCCCTCCAGGAATTGCGCGTCCGAGATGCCGATCCCGAGCGAGGCACGTAGTGAGGCGAAATAGTCCTCGTCGCTGATCTTGCCGACTTCGTGCAGCCGGTAGGCCTCGCTGTCGCGCACATAGCGCGCGACGATGGCTTCGGGCTCGCACCCGGCATGTCCCGCCCAGCAGGCGATCGCCTTGGAGAAATCGATGTCGAGCACGACGCGCCCGAGATCGAACAAAAGCGCATCCGCGCTGCCGGGAGAGAGCGATGTCATTGCGTCCTTTTCACTTCAGTACCGGTAAGGTTCGTGGTCGAACAGCGGGAATGCGCTGAACACGCCCGGCGCGTTGGTGGCGGTCGCCGGATGCAGGCAGGACTTGCTGACCTCGGCGAACGAGGTGGCGCCCAGCAGGCCGAGGCAGCGCAGCACCTCGTCCTCCAGGAGCTCCAGCATCCGCGTGACGCCGGCTTCGCCGGCCGCCGCCAGAGCCCAGCATTGCAGCCGGCCGATGCCGACGAGGTCGGCGCCCGCCGCGATGGCCTTGACGATGTCGGTGCCGCGGCCGAAGCCGCCATCGACCATGATCTTTGCGCGGCCCTTCACGGCATCGACGATCTCAGGGAGCACGTGCATGGCGCCGCGGCCGTGATCAAGCTGGCGGCCGCCATGGTTGGAGACATAGATCCATTCGACGCCATGATCGATCGCGATCAGCGCGTCCTCGGCGGTGGCGATGCCCTTGAGGATCAGCGGGATCTTGAACTTGTCCTTGATCATCTTGACGGTCCGCCACTCCAGGCCCTTCTGGTAATCGCCGCCGGTGGCGCGCAAACGGCTCTCGCGAACGTAGCGCTTGGCGATGTCACGCTCGCGACGGCTGTAATGGGCGGTGTCGACCGTCAGGCAGAACGCGGCGTAGGCGTTCTTCTCGGTCCGGCTGACGACGTCGGCGACGAAGGCGTCGTCGCCGCGCACATAGAGCTGGTAGAGCCGCAGCGCATCGGGGGCGGCCGCGGCGGTCTTTTCCAGGCCAGGCTCGGACACCGAGCTCAGCATGTGCGCCGCACCGAAGGTACCGGCCGCGCGCGCAACGCTCGCGGCGCCATCGGGATCGAAGATTTCGAGCGCGCCGACCGGAGCCAGCACCACCGGCAGGCGCATCTTGCGGCCGAACCGCTCGACGGAGCCATCGACCTTGCGGACGTCGCGCAGCACGCGCGGGCGAAAGGCGATCTCATCCAGCGCCATGCGGTTACGCCGCATCGTGGTCTCGGTCTCGGCGGCGCCGACGATATAGTCCCAGGCATTCTGGTTGAGGTTGGCGCGCGCCTTCCGGATGAATTCGTGCAGGTTCTGGAACGGCTCGTTGCTGGCGCCGAGTTCGACGTTCCTTTCCGGCCGGATGCGGGGCGCGTCGTTCATTGTTGTCCTCCCGAGAATTTGAAGTCTTATTGTCATCGCCTATCGCGTTCGGGCCTCCAAAACCATCCTAAAATCGCATAGCTGCGAGGCGTCGCCGGCGCCCGATTCCCGCTGTCCGCGTGAACCGGTCTCGGAACGTTGCCAAAAGTTTAGGTCCGGACGAAGAGATTTTTACGGTGTACCCGTCGGCGTGGCATTCCGGCCTTGAAGAAACCAGAATGGTATTGTGTGAAACGAGCTGGATCGCCATGTGCATGGCGCCCGAGCCCCAAGCAAAAAGGCCAGCCTATCCATGCGGAAAACCCTGCTGTTCCCACTGGGCGCGCTCACCGGAGCGTGTCTGACCCTTCTGGTAGCCAGCCCGCACGGCGGAGTATGGGCGGCACGGGCGGCGGCGAGCGCGGATGATGCCTATTCGCAGCTCAACCTGTTCGGCGAAGTGTTCGAGCGGGTGAAGGCGAGCTATGTCGAGAAGCCTGATAATGCCAAGCTGATCGAAGGCGCGATCACGGGCATGGTGACCTCGCTCGATCCGCATTCGCGCTACATGAACGCCAAGGCCTGGACCGAGATGCAGGAGACCACCTCCGGCGAGTTCGGCGGGCTCGGTATTGAGGTCACGATGGAGGAGGGCCTCGTCAAGGTCGTCTCGCCGATCGACGACACGCCGGCCTCGAAGGCCGGCATCATGTCCGGCGACCTCATCAGCAAGATCGACGGCGAGGCCGTGCAGGGCATGACGCTCGAACAGGCCGTCAACAAGATGAAGGGCCCGGTCGACACGAAGACCAGGCTGACCATCGTGCGCAAGGGCGCGGACGCTCCGCTCGACGTCGCGATCACGCGCGAGATCATCCATGTGCGTCCGGTGCGCTTCCACGTCGAGAACGGCGACGTCGGCTATATCCGCGTCACCTCGTTCAACGAGCAGACCACTGATGGCCTGAAGAAGGCGATCGCGTCGATCTCCAAGGAGGTCCCGCCGGAGAAGCTCGTGGGCTACGTGATGGACCTGCGCAACAATCCGGGCGGATTGCTGGATCAGGCCGTGTCGGTGTCGAGCGCGTTCCTGCCGCGTGGCGAGGTCGTCTCGACGCGCGGCCGCAATCCGGAAGAGACCCAGCGCTTCACCGCGCATGGCGGCGACCTCACCAAGGGCAAGCCGCTGGTCGTGCTGATCAACGGCGGCTCGGCCTCGGCTTCGGAGATCGTGTCCGGCGCGCTGCACGACCACAAGCGCGCAACGCTGATCGGCACGCGCTCGTTCGGCAAGGGCTCGGTGCAGACCATCATTCCGCTCGGCGCCGGCAATGGCGCGCTGGCGCTGACAACGGCGCGCTACTACACGCCGTCGGGCCGCTCGATCCAGGCTCAGGGCATCGCGCCTGACATCGAGATCCTGCAGGACGTGCCGGCGGAGCTGAAGGGCCGGATCGACACAATGGCGGAGTCCCAGATGCGCGGCCATCTCTCGGCCGCCGACGGCACCGAGCAGACCGGATCGCAGTCCTACGTTCCGCCGGAAGAGAAGGACGACAAGGCCCTGCACGCGGCCTTCGACTTCCTGCACGGCGTCACCGCGAACGCCGTGGCCGCCAAGCCCGCGCCGAAGGCTGCGGTGCCGAACTAAACGTTTGCGACCTCCAGACATCGCCCGGGAGTGGATGACCGCTCCCGGGCGAATTTGTTTTGGGACGCTGTCTCAGCTCGGGTTCATCGCTGCAAAAGGTCGCCTCGTCGCGGCTTCTCGGCCGGAGACCTAGCTTGCCTCGCGGCGGCGGCTCTCGTTGCCGCCGCGCTGGGCGGGGCGGCTGCGATGCAGCGCGAACAGCTCCAGCACCTTGTCGGCCGGTCTTGCTGCGCTGAACAGGTAGCCCTGCATCTCGGAGCAGCCGAGCGCGCGCAACAGGCGCTGTTGCTCCTCGGTCTCGACGCCTTCGGCCGTGGTGGTCATGCGGCGGGCAGCCGCGAGGTTGACGACGGCCTGAACGATGCTGGCGGAGCCGTCTGGGCCGGCGATGTCGTCGACGAAGCAGCGGTCGATCTTGATCTTGTCGAACGGGAAGCGGTGCAGGTAGCTCAACGAGGAGTAGCCCGTGCCGAAATCGTCGAGCGCGATGCGCACGCCGATGGCCCGCAGCTGATGCAGGATCGCAAGCGCGGTGTCGTCGTCGCGGATCAGCACCGCCTCGGTGATCTCGAGCTCGAGCCGGCTCGCCGGCAGGTTCGACGCAGCGAGCGCTGCCATGATCTTCAGCGCCAGCGTGCCGCTCTTGAACTGCACCGGCGAGACGTTGACGGCGAGACGGATGTCGTCGGGCCAGTTCGCAGCGTCCCCGCAGGCGGTAGCCAGCACCCATTCGCCGATCTCGTTGATCAGCCCGGTATCTTCGGCGATCGGGATGAACTCGGCCGGCGAGACCATGCCGCGCTCGGGATGGCGCCAGCGCACCAGCGCCTCGCAGCCCGTGATGCGGTCGTCCTTCAGGCCGAGGCAGGGCTGGTAATAGACCTCGAGGCCGCCATGGGCGATGGCGTGGCGCAGGTCGATCTCGAGCTGCCGCCGCTCGCGGACCTTGGCGTCCATCTCCGGCTCGAAGAAGCGATAGGTGTGACGTCCTGCGGCTTTGGCGGCGTACATCGCCATGTCCGCGTTCTTCAGGATCTGGTCCAGCGCCGTGCCGTGTCCGGGCGACAGCGCGATGCCGATGCTGGCGTCGGTGGTGAGGTGATGGCCCTTGCAGTCGACGGGGGTGCGGATGGCATCGAAAACTCGCGCGACGAGATCGTTGACCCGATCCAGCGACGTCACCGCGCTCTGTACGATGGCAAATTCGTCGCCGCCGAGCCGCGCCACGAAGTCCGCCGGGCCTGCGCAGCGGCTGAGGCTCGCGGCGATCGATTTCAACAGCTCGTCGCCGACGAGATGGCCGAGGGCGTCGTTGACGCCCTTGAACTCGTCGATGTCGATGTAGTGCACCGCGATCTCTTCGCCGTGGGCGATCGCAGCCAGCTCCGCGCGCAGGTGCTCGTGGAACATGGCGCGGTTGGGCAGGTCGGTCAACGCATCGTAATGGGCGAGGTGCGTGATGCGCTCCTCGATGCGGCGCCGCTCGGTGATATCCTCGTGCGTCGCCACCCAGCCCCCGTCTACGAGAGGTTCGTTGAGGATGTGGATCGAGCGTCCGTCGGAGGTGTCGACCACCATGGAGTTGCGCCGGTGGATGTCGCGCAGCACGCGATCGACATAGCCGTCGATATCGCCTGTGAAGGAGCCGGTCGCCTTGCGGTGCGCGACGATGTCTTGGAAGCTGGAGCCGGGCTTCACCACGTCGGCCGACAGGCCGTACATCTCGATGTAGCGCTGGTTGCACACCACGAGCCGCTGCTCGGCATTGAACAGCAACAGGCCCTGGGTCATGTTGTTGACGGCGCGGTCGAGGCGCAGCTTCTCCAGCGTCAGCCGCTCACGGGAAGCGCGGTGCTGCTCCAGCAGCTTGCGCACGATCGCGATCAGCACGCCGGCGATGGCGAGAGCGGACGCGCCGGCGACCGAGATCAGGATGCCGATCTGCTCGCGCCAGTCCGTCAGGGCCGCCGCGCGCGTCGTGGTAGCCATCATCAGGATCGGGAAGTGGGGCAGGGCGTGCCCGGAGATCAGCCGGTCCTCGCCGTCGACGGGGCTTATGAATCGGCCGGCGAAGTGATCGAGCCCGAAGATCCGCTGCTGCTCGAACGAGCCATTCCTGAAATTGCGCCCCATCAACTCGCTGGAATGGGGATAGCGGGCGAGCAGCGTGCCGTCGCGATGCAGCATCGAGATGCTGGCGCCTTCACCAAGCACGACGGACTCGAAGAATTTCTCGAAATTGGCCGGCTCGATGCCGCGCGCGACGACGCCCATGAACTCGCCGTTCGGTCCCACGATCTTGCGGACGATCAGGATGGTCCAGGCGCCGGAGACGCGGCTGTGCACCGGCTCGATCAGGACGTCGGGCGCGTAGGGATTGTACCGGAAGGTCCGGAAATAGGCGCGGTCGGCAACGTTGACCTTCGGGGCCGGCCATGCCGTCGACGAGTTGATCACGTTGCCTTCGGCATCGATGACGTTGACGCCGCCCATGTAGGGGAGCGCCTCGATCTTCGAGCGCAGCATCCGGTGGGTGTCCTGGCCCGAGAGTCGCTTGCGATAGTCCTCCGCGGTGGTGATGCCGGTCGCGCGAACGTGGTCGACGAAGTCCTTCTGGATGACCGCGAAATCCTGCAATTGCTGGTCGAAATGATGCGCGAGCAGCAGCACGGTGTTTTCCAGCTCGCGTGAGCTGTTGCGCAGCGCGCGCTCGCGGAAGTTCTGCGCCATCAGGACCGAGCCGACGGCGATTGCCGCGATCAGGAGCGTGCCGCCCACCACCAGCCAGCGGATCGGTCCGCTGCGCACGAAGGCCTGGTCAAAAAGGCGGCTGCCGTATTTCGTCATCATTCGATCGTTGCCGACACACGTCAGGATCGATTTCAGATCCCCAAAACATCCGTCGGTTTACGGGAACGGTGTGGAGGCAGCGTTAGGAAGCGCGGTTAATGCGACATGAATGGCCGCGCGCAAATGCGATCGATGCGCGGGACGAAAGGCCGTGCAGGATTTGTCTGCCGACGACACAATGCGGAGACGATCATGACAAACTCGCTGAAGGACTTTCTGGCTGACGAATCCGGTGCGACCGCGATCGAATACGGGCTGATCGCGGCCGGTATCGCGCTTGCCATCATCACCGTGGTGAATGGCCTGGGCTCCAAGCTCAACACCAAGTTCGGATCGATCAGCTCTTCGCTGCGCTGATCGCCCGCGTGCTGCTGCGCGCCAGGATCGCCACCACGATCAGCGCCGCGACGATGTTCGCGGCGGCGCTGAGGAGGATCGGCAGCGTGTAGCTGTGATTGACGTCGTAGACGAAGCCTGCGGCGCTCGGGCCGACCAGCGTGCCGAAGGCGACGCTGGTGTAGAGAATGCCGATGATGCCGCTGACGTTGCGGCCGCCAAAATAGTCCATCACAACGGCCGGCAGGACCGCGACCCAGCCGCCGTAGAACACGCCGTAGACGAAGGCGAAGGCGGCGAGGGCCCAGACATTCGCCGCAACAGCCCAGATCGCCATCGCGAATGCCATTCCGATCAGCACCATGATCAGCGAGCGGTCGCGGCCCATCCGGTCGGCGAGCGCGCCGAGGAAGAACCGGCCTGCGGTGCTGCCGGCGCCGATCATCCCGAGCAGCAGCACGGCAGAGGACACCGTAACTCCGTTGTCGCGCGCATAGGGCACGAGGTGTACGAACGGGACGAAGGCGCCAAAGGAACAGACGAGGCAGGACACATAGAGGCCGACAAACTGGGGTGAGCGGACGGCCTCGCGCACCGAAGCGCCGCCGGCATTGGTGGCACCGGAGGTTTCGCGAGGTGGATCACCATCGGGGCCGAGGCCCCGGTCCTTCGGATCGTTCTCGATCAACAGCGAAAGCCCTCCGCCTATCACCAAGGCGATCGCGCCGAGCACCAGATAGGCGCCGCGCCAACCGACCGAGGCGATCAGCAGTGAGGCGAGCGGCGGCATGGCCAGCGTGCCGAGCCCGATGCCGCTGACCGCGAGGCCGGAGGCAAAGCCACGGCGCCTCACGAACCAGCGTTGCACCGCGCCGATGGCGGGAACATAGGCGCAGCCGACCCCGAGGCCGACGCCCAGCCCGTAGGCGAGATAAACCTCGACAAGCGAGCGCGCTGTGCTCGCGGCCGAGAGCCCGACAGCGACCAGGATCATGCCGATAACTGCAAGCGGACGCGAGCCGACCCGGTCGGCGAGGGGACCACTGACGAGACCGAGCGCGAAGTAGAGAAAGCCAGCGATCGAAAACACCAGCGAGATCGAGCCGCGCGAGGCGCCGAAGTCGCGCTGCAGCGGCTCGAGAAAGGCACTGAATGTGTAGGCGGAGCCGAAACCCACGAACATCACGGCGAATGCCGCCGCAACAACGAACCAGCCGTGGAAAATGCTTCGATGAGGCAGCGTTGATTGAAGGGTCAATGTTGCCTCCGCGAGGTGAGGGAAGGATGGCGGCGATGCCAGGACGTGGTGCGCTGGAACGCCGCGCCGGCACGCACGAGCATGGCCTCGCCGAGATGGGCGGCGACGAGCTGGAACGCGATCGGCAGTCCGTCCGCGGATGCTCCGCCCGGCAGTGTGATCGTGGGATGACCGGTCATGTCGAACGGGCAAGTGTAGCGCTGCAGCTTCGCGATCAGGCCCGGCTGCTCACCGAGCGTCCGGATCATGGTGAGCGTCACGGGCGGGAACGGGTGCACCGGAATCAGGAGCAGGTCGATGGTCTCGAATAACGCCGCCACCCGGCCGCGCAGCGCCAGCCGGCGCAGCAGGATCTTCTGATAATCGAGGGCGGAGAACGCACGACCGGCCTCGATCACCGAGGCGAGGATAGGACCATACTCATCCTTGCGGGCAGGATAGGTCGCCTCGTGCGCGACCGCAGCTTCCACCGCACAATTCGGCGTCCAGTCGGCGATCGCCTGCATCACGTCAGGAAATCTGACATTGACGATATCGACGCCAAGCGCGCGGAAAGCATCGATTGCGTCCGCCAATACGCGCTGCGTCGCGACGTCCACGTCGTCGTTGTTCCAGGCGGCGTCGACGCCGATCCGCAAACCCCGCACGTCCTGTGCAGCCGCGGCCAGATAGTCGGGCACCGGATCGAGCAGCGACGTCGGATCGTTCGGATCATGTCCGGCGATGACGCCAAGCAGCGCGCCGGCATCGACCGCGCTGCGGCCGATCGGTCCGACATGGTCGAGCGTCGCGGCCAGCTCGAACGTGCCATGGCGGCTGACGCGGCCCCAGCTCGGCTTCAGCCCGGTCAGGCCGTTGGCGGCGGACGGCCAGCGGATCGAGCCCCCGGTGTCGGAACCGAGCGAGCCGAAGCAAAGTCCGGCAGCCGTCGCAACCGCCGAGCCGCTGGATGAAATGCCCGGCCAGTAAGCCGCATTCCACGGATTCTTCGGCGGCGTCACCAATGGATGGTGATCGGAATAGGCGCCCTCGCTGAGCTGCACCTTGCCAAGCACCACGGCGCCTGCGTCCTTGAGCCGACGCACGACCGTTGCGTCTTCACCGGGACGAAAATCGCGATGAAGAACGGTGCCGGCTGCCGTCGGAATGCCCTTGGTCCAGAAAAGATCCTTCAGCGCAATCGGCACGCCATGCAGCGGGCCCCGATACCGGCCATGTGCGATTTCGGCGTCCGCGGCTTTCGCCTCGGCAATGGCTGTGTCCGCCATCACGCGAACGTAGCTACCGAGTTCACGATCCAGGGCGTCGATACGGTCGAGTTGGGCGCGTGTCACGTCCAGCGCGGAGATGTCGCGCGCCTTAAGACGTGCGGCGAGCTCTGTGAGCTCGAGAAAGTGCAGTGCGTCGGCCATGGCTCGCGGCTCCATTCTTGTTGTCGCAATGACGTTCGATCCCGAAGAGATTCGACACCAGTATAACTAAGATACAGGTGTCTCTTGCTGTCAACCAGTAAATATGTTTTACTGGTGTTCAAATATTCGGTGTTTCGATGTCGAAAGAGTCGCGCAAATTCAAAGTTCCCGACGCGCTGGCGAATGTCTACGACTTCGCCAATACGCTCGATGTTCGCCATTTCACGCATTTCGGCGTGGAGCACCCGCAGGGCGACGAAATCGCCGGGGCGAGACAACTTGCGGACTGGATGCAGGAACGTGGCCTTGGCGCTGAGGGGGGACGTGTCACGCCCGCGATGTTCGAGACCGCGCTGCGGCTGCGCGAGGCGTTACGTGCCTATCTGCAATGTGACCCGGCCGAGCGGCGCCGGAACAAGGATGTCCTAGGCGCGCTTGGCGAAGCGCTGGCGCCGTTTCCGTTGCGAGTGGAGGCGCGCACCGGGCGCGGCGCGATATTGTCGGCAGCGCGCGAGGACGCGCTCGCTGGCCTGTCGACTATTGCGATCGAGCTTCATGACGCAACGCTTGTGGGAACGCTGGACCGGTTGAAGATGTGCGCGTCGGAGGAATGCCGCCGGGTGTTCTTCGACCGGTCGAAACCATCGACGCGGCGATGGTGTATGTCGACGCTGTGCGGCAATCGGATGAAGACGCGCGCCTATCGCGAGCGGCAGCGCGAAGCTAAATAGATTGCGCTCAGACGCGGTAATGGCCGGACTTGCCGCCCAGCTTCTCGACGAGATGGACGCCCTCGATGCGCACGCCGCGTTCCACCGCCTTGATCATGTCGTAGATGGTGAGGCAGGCGACCGACACCGCGGTGAGCGCCTCCATCTCGACCCCGGTCGGACCCGTGACCTTCACGCTGGCGCGGACGAGGCAGCCGGGCAGCTTCGCGTCGGGCTCGATGTCGACTGTCACTTTCGAGAGCGCCAGCGGATGACAGAGCGGGATCAGCTCGGAGGTGCGCTTGGCCGCCATGATCCCGGCGATGCGCGCGGTGCCGAGCACATCGCCCTTCTTGGCGTTGCCGGACACGATGAGATCAAGCGTCGCCCTGGTCATGACAACGCGTCCTTCGGCGACCGCGATCCGTTCGGTCGCGGGCTTGTCCGAGACGTCGACCATCCGCGCCTCGCCGGAGGCGCCGATATGGGTGAGGGCAGGGCCGGCCTTGGTCTTGGCTGGCTTCGTCTTGGCTGGCTTTGTTTTGGACGGCTTGCGCGCCATGTCAGCGCGCACCCGTCGCGCGCGCTGCATTCTCGCGCGCAAGCAGCGTGCGCGTGGCGGCAGTCACGTCGGCCTGCCGCATCAGGCTCTCGCCGACCAGGAAGGTCGACATGCCGACGCGCTCGAGCCGGGCAAGATCGGTGGGCGTGAAGATGCCGCTCTCGCCGACCATCAGCCGGTCGCCAGGGATCAGCGGCGCCAGCGCTTCGCTGGTCGCGAGCGTGGTCTCGAAAGTGCGTAAGTTGCGGTTGTTGACGCCGATCATCGGCGAGCGGAGCTTCAGCGCGCGGTCGAGCTCGGCGCGGTCGTGGATCTCGATCAGCACGTCCATACCGTAGGCGAGAGCGGCGTCCTCGAGATCCCAGGCGGCCGCATCGTCGAGGGCCGCCATGATGATCAGGATGCAGTCGGCGCCATGCGCGCGGGCCTCAGTCACCTGATAGGTGTCGAACATGAAATCCTTGCGCAGCACCGGCAGCGAGGTCGCCGCGCGCGCTGCCACCATGAAGTCGAGATGGCCCTGGAACGAGGGCGTGTCCGTCAGCACCGAGAGGCAGGCGGCACCGCCGGCCTCATAGGCCTTGGCGAGCTGTGGCGGATCGAAATCGGCGCGGATCAGCCCCTTGGACGGCGAGGCCTTCTTCACCTCGGCGATCAGCGCGTACTCGCCATTGCTATGCTTGGCCCTGATCGCGTGTACGAAGTCCCGCGGCGCCGGTTGCGCCTTGGCCTTGGCCTCCACCGCCGACAGCGACAGCGCGCGCTTGGCCGCGGCGATCTCCTCGCGCTTGTACGCTTCGATCTTGGTCAGGATGTCGGACATGACAGGCTCAGCCGTTCGAGACCGCGATCAGATGCTTCAGCCGGGCGCTCGCCGCGCCGCTGTCGAGCGACTTCGCGCCGATCGCGACGCCCTCCTTGAGGTCCCTGGCGCGGCCCGCCACGACCAGCGCGGCGGCGGCATTCATCAGCGCCACGTCGCGGTAGGGGCTCGGCTTGCCGTCGAGCACGTTCTGCAAAGCGATCGCATTGGCCTCAGCATCTCCGCCCTTGAGTGCGCCGGGCTCGCAGCGCGACAGGCCGGCGTCCTCCGGCGTCACCTCGAAATTCCGGATTTCGCCATTATGGAGCGCGGAGACGAAGGTCGGGCCGGTGAGGGTGATTTCGTCGAGGCCATCGGAGCCGTGCACCACCCAGGCGGATTCGGAGCCGAGGTTCTTCAGCACCTGCGCCAGCGGCTGCACCCATTGCCGCGAGAACACACCGACCATCTGCCGCTTCACGCCGGCCGGGTTGGATAACGGGCCGAGCAGGTTGAAGATCGTGCGCGTCGCGAGCTCGACCCGGGTCGGGCCGACGTTCTTCATGGCGGGATGGTGGGCGGGGGCGAACATGAAGCCGATACCGCACTCATGCACGCAGCGGCCGACCTGCTCGGGCCTGAGGTCGATCTTCACCCCCAGCGAGGCCAGCACGTCGGCGGCGCCCGAGCGCGACGACAATGCGCGGTTGCCGTGCTTGGCCACGGGCAAGCCGGTGCCCGAGACGATGAAGGAGGCGCAGGTCGAGACGTTGACCGAGCCGGAGCCGTCGCCGCCGGTGCCGACGATGTCGACAGCGTCCGCGGGCGCGTCGACAGTGAGCATCTTTGAGCGCATTGCCGAGACCGCGCCAGTGATCTCGTCCACGGTTTCGCCGCGCACCCGCAGCGCCATCAGGAGGCCGCCCATCTGCGAGGGCGTGGCCTCGCCGGACATCATGGCGTCGAAGGCGGAGGCGGCTTCGTCACGCGACAGGCTGGCGCCGGTCGCGACTTTTCCAATGATCGATTTCAGGTCGTCCATCGCGTGCTTTCAACTCACTGGTTCGCGCCGGTCACCTGCGCGAAGGCGGCCTGATTAATGGTGGTCCCGATGTCGGTTTCAAGCTTGTTGACGTAGGACGCGACCTGCTCCTCGGTCAGTGCGCGGTCGAGGCTGTCCTTCAGCTTCTTGGCCGCGTCGGAGGTCGTATCGAGTGCGGGATCGACGATGTCGGTGACGCGGAAGACGATCACTTCGCTGCCACCGTTCACGGCCGTCTGCCCGACACCATCCTTGCCGGTGCGGAAGGCGGCCGCAACGACGGCTGCGGGCACGCCGGCGGGCGTGTCGTCGCGCTTGAAGCCGGTCGCGGTCTCGACCTTGAGGCCGATCGCCGCGGCCTCGTCGGCGAGCTTGCCGCCCTGTTCGAGCTTCTGCACCATCTCGGTCGCCTTGGTCTTCAGCCTGGCGGCGATCTGGTCCTGGCGCCAGCGCGCCTCGACCTGGTCGCGGACCTCGTCGAGGTTGCGATCGCGCGAGGGTGTGATGGCAAGCACGTCGTACCAGACATAGCCGCCCTTGAACGAGATCGAGTCGTTGTCGACGCCGACGTCGGTGTTGAAAGCCTGCGACACCACGTCGAGGCCCTGCGGGATGTTGGCGACCGGCTGGCCGTTCGGGCCGCGGCCGGAGCGGTCGACGGCGTCGATGGTCACGGCGGTGAGGCCGAGCTTCTGCGCCGCGTCGATCACGCTGGAGCCGCCTCCGCGCTCATCTTCCATCTTGTCGCGGAGATCGGCGACCTTGACGCGCGCCCGCTCGGTCGCGATCTCGCGCTTGATGTCACCGGCGAGGCTTGCGTAGTTCGCCTCGACGCCCGGCTCGATCTTGTCGACCTTGACGATGGACGTGCCGAGGCGGCCCTGGATCGGCTGGCTGATCTCACCTGCGGGGAGCGAGAAGGCGACATCGCCGACCGCGGGGTCGAGCGAAGACTTGGTCACGAGGCCAAGATCGACGTCGGACGCGGTGAGCCCGCGCTCCTTGCCGAGATCCTCGAACGTCGCACCGCCGACGAGTCGCTCGCGGGCGGCCTGCGCGTCTGCAGCGTTGGGGAATACGATCTGATGGATCTGGCGCTTCTCCGGCGTGCCGAGCCGGTCCTTGCGCTGCTCGAACATCTTCTTGGCGTCCTCGTCGGAGACGTCGCTCCACTTGCCGATCTCTTCCGGCGAGATCACGACGAAGGCGATCTTGCGATATTCAGGCGCGCGGAACTGGACCTTGTGATCCTCGAAATAGGCGGCGAGCGCCTCGGGCGAGGGGGCGTCAATGGTGCCAGCCTGGGCTGCGTCGAGCTTGACGAATTCGATGGCGCGCTGCTCGTTCTGGAAGCGCGTCAGCACGTCGATCAAGGTCTTCGACGGCTCGAGGCCGGCGCCGATCGTGCCGGTGAGCTGCCGGCGCAGCGACACCTTGCGCTGCTCGGCGACATAGCGCTGCTCGGTGTAGCCGAAATTGCGGATCATGCCCTGGAAACGGTTCGGATCGAAGTTGCCGTTGACGCCCTTGAAGTTGGGGTCGTTCATGATGAGCTGGCGGATCTGTTCGTCGGACTGGCCGAGGCCGATCCGGCGCGCCTCTTCGTCGAGCGCGGCTTCCGCGATCGTCTGCTGCAGGACCTGGCGGTCGAGGCCGAAGGCGCGCGCCTGGTCGGGCGTCAGCGGGCGGCCGAACTGGCGGCTGATCTGCTGCAGGCGGTCGGTATAGATCTGGCGGAACTCGTTCAGCGAAATCTCGGTGCTGCCGATCTTGGCGACCGTGGACTGTCCGAAGCCGCGGAAGATGTCGGCGATGCCCCAAATGCCGAAACTGATGATCAATACGCCCATCACCACGGCCATAATGGTTTTGCCGAGCCAGTTTGATGAGGCCTTGCGCATTCCTCGAAGCATTTGGTCCAACTTGTTTGGCAGGAGGGGAACGGGAGCGCGTCTTAATGCAGATTCCGCAAAAGCGCGTCACCGAATTGATAGATCATCATAAAGTGGCGGCTTTCCCCCCCGCAACCTCAGGCCACGCGCTCGTTCGCGGCTGCGGTTAAAAGCCCCTGGTCTCTGGAACTGCCGCGGCTCCTCTGCTAGCGCATGCACAAACCTCATTTTGCTGGGAATTGACATGACCGACGCCATCCGACCGCTGATCGCCGGCAACTGGAAAATGAACGGCCTGAAGGCCGCGACTGCCGAATTCGACGCCATGCTCAAGGGTGGGGCAGACGTGAGCGCCAAGGCCGACCTGCTGGTTTGCCCGCCGGCAACCCTGATCGCGGCCTTCGCCGAGAAAGCGCGGGGCCAGAAGGTCGCGGTGGGAGCACAGGATTGTCATCCCAAGGCTTCCGGCGCCCATACCGGCGATATTGCTGGCGAAATGCTGGCGGATGCGGGCGCGACCGCCATCATCGTCGGCCATTCCGAACGCCGCGCCGACCACGGCGAGGGCGATGCCCTGATCCGGCAGAAGGCCGAGGCCGCCTGGCGTGCCGGTGTGACAGCGATCGTCTGCATCGGCGAGACGCAAGGTCAGCGCGATGCCGGCCAGACCCTGGACATCCTGCGCGGCCAGCTCAACGGATCGCTGCCGGACGGCTCCCACGCCGCCAATCTGGTCGTGGCCTATGAACCGGTCTGGGCGATCGGCACCGGCCTGACCCCCACGGCCAAGGATGTCGAGCAGATTCATGGGTTTATCCGGGAATTCCTGACCTCCCGGTTCAAGGCCGACGGGGCCAGGATGCGGATCCTCTATGGCGGTTCGGTCAAGCCCTCGAACGCGGCCGAGCTGATGGCGGTGAAAAACGTCAACGGCGCGCTGGTCGGCGGGGCCAGCCTGAAAGCGGCCGATTTCCTTGCGATCGCCAAGGGCTGCCCCTAGCTAGGTGTAAAGCGCAGGTCCCGGCCGATCGGGGGTGGCAATGCCCCTCCCGATCGTGTAACACCGCGCAACTTCAGGAAAACCCGCGAAGCGCGATCGGCCGCCGTCTCGGCGCTGTCGGCTTGTGACGGAAGGATACTATGCAGACTGTTGTCATCGTCATCCACCTCATGATCGTCGCTGTCATGATCGGCGCCGTCCTGCTCCAGAAGTCGGAAGGCGGCGGCCTCGGGATGGGTGGAGGCGCGGGCTTCATGTCGAGCCGTGGCACCGCGAATCTGTTGTCGCGAACCACCGCAATTCTCGCCGCCGGCTTCTTCCTGACCAGCCTGTTCCTGTCCTGGTATGCGGGCTACGACCGCAAGCCTTCGTCGATCATCGGCCAGCCGGCGTCGCAGACCCAGCCGGCCGGCGGATCGCCGATCGCACCGCCGACCTCGGGCGGCATCCTGGATACGCTGAAGAAGGCCGATGAGCAGCAGCAGGCCCCGGCACCGAGCGGCCCGCAGGTGCCTCGCTCGCAATAAAGCAGGGGGGGCCATGCAGGGCGGCTTCTACCGTCCTGCATCAGGAATCCCCATCAAGGCTCTGTCACTACTCTTAGTTTTGGCTCACTCACAGGCCCGCAAAATCTTTGGGGCGGAATACGAATCGCTTTGGCGAATCGAATTCGAGGGATTAGAGGTTAAGTCCCATGGCGCGGTACATATTCATCACCGGCGGCGTGGTTTCCTCGCTCGGCAAGGGTCTGGCTTCAGCGGCACTCGGTGCCCTGCTGCAGGCCCGGGGCTACAAGGTCCGCCTCCGCAAGCTCGACCCCTATCTCAACCTCGATCCCGGAACGATGTCGCCGTATCAGCACGGCGAAGTGTTCGTGACCGATGACGGCGCGGAAACCGATCTCGATCTCGGTCACTACGAGCGCTTCACGGGCCGGCCTGCGACCAAGGCCGACAACATCACCACGGGGCGCATCTACCAGGACATCATCACCAAGGAACGCCGCGGCGATTATCTCGGCGCGACCATCCAGGTGGTTCCGCATGTCACCAACGCCATCAAGGAATTCGTCCTCTCCGGCAACGACGACTACGACTTCGTGCTGGTCGAGATCGGCGGCACCGTCGGCGATATCGAGGGCCTGCCGTTCTTTGAAGCGATCCGCCAGCTCAAGAACGAGCTGCCGCGCGATCATGCCGTCTATATCCATTTGACGCTGTTGCCGTACATTCCGAGCGCCGGCGAATTGAAGACCAAGCCGACGCAGCACTCGGTGAAGGAGCTGCGCTCGATCGGCATTCAGCCCGACATCCTGCTCTGCCGCACCGACCGAGAGATCCCGAAGGAAGAGCGGCGCAAGCTCGGCCTGTTCTGTAACGTCCGCGAAAGCGCCGTGATCGAGGCGCGTGATGTCGACAACATCTACGCTGTGCCCGAGGCCTATCATGCCGCTGGCCTCGACGACGAAGTGCTCGCCGCCTTCGGCATCGGCTCGCGGATTTCGCCGGAGCTGCAAAGCTGGCAACAGATCAACGAGCGCGTTCGCAATCCCGAGGGCAACGTCACCATCGCCATCGTCGGCAAATACACCGGCATGAAGGATGCGTATAAATCGCTGATCGAGGCGCTCTCGCATGGCGGCATCGCCAACAAGGTGAAGGTCAATCTCGACTGGATCGAGAGCGAGATCTTCGAGAAGGAAGATCCCGCGCCATTCCTCGAGCACGTCAACGGCATCCTCGTGCCCGGCGGCTTCGGCCAACGCGGCGCGGAGGGCAAGATCAAGGCGGCGCAGTTCGCGCGCGAGCGTGACGTGCCGTATTTCGGCATCTGCTTCGGCATGCAGATGGCGGTGATCGAGGCCGCCCGAAACCTCGTCGGCATCGAGGACGCCAACTCCACTGAATTCGGCCCGACCAAGGAGCCGCTGGTCGGCCTCATGACGGAATGGCTGCGCGGCAACGAGCTCGAGAAGCGCTCGCAGGCTGGCGATCTCGGTGGCACGATGCGCCTGGGTGCTTATCCCGCGACCCTCAATCGCGGCAGCCGCGTCTCGCAAGTCTATGGCGGCGCGACCGAGATTTCCGAGCGTCACCGGCATCGCTACGAGGTCAACACCGCCTACAAGGATCGCCTCGAGCAGCACGGGCTGAAATTCTCCGGCCTCTCGCCTGACGGCGTTCTGCCGGAGATCGTCGAGTACGAGGACCATCCCTGGTTCATCGGCGTCCAGTTCCACCCCGAGCTGAAGTCGCGCCCCTTCGAGCCGCACCCGCTGTTTGCGTCGTTCATTCAGGCGGCGATGGTGCAGAGCCGATTGGTTTGATCGCTTAGCTCCAGTCATCGCTCTTAGGGCGCGGCGGTGCAGTCGGGTTCCAGCTGCAAGCGCCGCGGCGTGACTGGCGTTGAAACGTCGGGCGCAAACGATCCCGCGACGAGCTTCATCTGCGGCCGTCGCGTCAGCTTGTAGACGGCGGCGGGCGGCACGTTCAACATGGCGCGATCGACGAGTTTTGCACGCAAGCCGAGCCGGTCGAGCACAGGCCGCGGAATCGGGCAGCTCACACCATAGGTGAATTGGTAGAAGGCGCCGCCCGGTCGGATATGGGTGAACGCACCGCCGACGATGGAGACGACCTTGCGCGTCGACATGTTGAGCAGCGGCAGCCCGCTGATCACCGCGCCGACGGGCGCACCGTCATAGAGACGCTCCGCCGCCAGCCGCGCAGCATCCATCCACAGAACGCGCGCGCCGGGAAAGCGCAGTTGCAGGAGCTTCATGAAGTCCGAGCCGTATTCGATGAGCGTGAGGTCTTCCTGGCGCACGCCGCGCTTGAGCAGGCTGTAGGTGAACGCGCCCGTGCCGGGACCGAGCTCGATGATTGGACCGGTCGCTGCGGTGATCTCGCGCGTGATGAGATCGGCAAGCGCCGCGCCTGACGGTGCGATTGCGCCGACCCGACGCGGGGCCGACATCCAGGACAGGAAGAACGAGAGGAAATCGTTGGGCATGCGCACTCCGGCATCAAGGTTATGCCTCGCAGACGAAAGGTGAGGCGAATCCAGTGTCGCGGGAGTGCATTGCGACAACATTGCGCTATGAGTGGCGGATGCGGATTGAATCAACTCTACCGGCTTGGCGGCAGTGTCATTCTGAAGCAGGTGCCGCCGTCCGGTTCGTCGGTGACCGAGACCTGGCCGCCGTGCAGGAGCACGATCTCGCGGACCATGTTGAGACCGAGGCCGGCGCCCCGATCGAGCGGGGTGACCCGATAGAACGGCTCGAAGATCATCTCGCGCTGATCGGCCGGAATACCGGCGCCCTCGTCGGTGACTTCGATGCACGCGGGTCTGCTGACGCGAATGCCGATCGTGCCGCGGCGCGGGCCGTGCTGGATCGCATTCTGCACGAGATTGGTCAGCGCGCGCTCCAGCGCGGCCGCATCGCCGGTCGTCTCGATCGGCGTCGCGGGCGCATCGAGCGCCAATTCGTAGCCGGCGGCGATCGCCAGTGGTGCGAGGTCGGCAGCCACGCTTTGCGCGATGGAGACGACATTGACGCGCGTGAATGGATGGCCGCAGCGGTCGAGCCGCTGGATGTCCAGCAATTGCTCGGCAAGTGTTGCCAGCCGTGCAGAATCCTCCAGGAGCCGGGTCTTGTCCGGACCTGACGGGAGCGATTCCAGCCGCGTGTTCAGGATCGCGATCGGCGTGCGCAGCTCGTGCGCGGCGTCCGCGACGAAGCGCTTGTGGCGAGCGTAGCCCTGGTCGAGCCGCGCCAGCGCGTCATTGACCGCGGTTACGAGCGGCACGACCTCCAGCGGGATTTTGTCCAGAGACAGCCGCGCGCCGCGCTGATGGATGTCGATGCGGCGGGCCTGGTCCGCCGTCGTGTTGAGGCCCCTGAAGGCACGCCGCACGATCATCGGCGTCGCGATGAAGGTCGCCGTTCCCATCAGGAGCAGGCCGGGCAGGGCGATGCCAAGAAGCGCAATCGATGTCATGAACAGCGCCTTGGCGCCGGTCAGCCGTCCTTGCGTCGCTGTAATGACCTGCACATTGCCGGCGTCGGTGTCGACCCGTTTCAACCGCGCCGCCGGCTTGCGCGGATCATCCTCGAAGAGCTGCCAGCCGAGCCGTGCCTGGCTGATCTGGTCGAGGCCGCTGCCGATCGCGGCGAATTCGGAGGGCACGGCGCCTTCACTCAGCGAATGCCCCTGCTTGTCGCGGACCAGGAACCAGAGATCGGGCGTCTCGTCACGCAACTGTTTCAGCTCGGGGGTCTGGCGCAGGATCAGGCCATCTTGCGCGTCACGCGCGAGCGCGCGCTGCACGACGTCGATCACGCGATCCTCATCCCGCCCGGCCAGCACGAAGCCTGACGCAGACAGCGCTGCGAGGACGACGGCAACCAGCGCAACCAGAAGCGCGGCCTGGAGCGAGAGTAGGCGCCAGCTCAAGCGCGAACGCAGGCTATAGGGATCGTCGTGCTTGCTCATAGCAGCTTCTTCAGGAGATAGCCGACGCCACGTATGCTGTGGATCTCCACGCCGGCATCAGACTCGGCAAGCTTGCGCCGTAGCCGCGAGACATGCGTATCCAGCGCATTCGACTGGATCTCGTCGTCGAAATTGTAGACGGCCTCTTCCAGCGCCGAGCGCAGCACGGTCCGGCCCATGCGGCGCATCAGGGCTTCGAGCACGAGGAGCTCGCGCCGCGGCAGCTCGAACGGCTGGCCGTCGATGCTGGCCTCGCGATGGCCGACGTCGAAGGCGAGGCGGCCGATGCGGATGACGTCCGGTGTGAGGCCGGTGGGCCGCCGCAGCACGGCGCGCAGGCGCGCCAGCAGCTCCTCGACCGCGAACGGCTTTGCCAGATAGTCGTCGGCGCCGCTGTCGAGCCCGGCGATGCGGTCGGCGAGCTCGCCGCGGGCGGTCAGGACGATGATCGGCACGCCGTCGGCGCGGGCGCGAAGCTTTGGGATCAGGGTGAGGCCGTCGCCGTCGGGAAGCTGGCGGTCGAGCAGGACGGCGGTATGGACCTCGGCGGAAATGGCCTCTTCCGCTTCGGCAAGCGTGGGGGCGTGATCCACCACCATGTCGTAGCGTTTCAGCGCCGACGCCAGTGCGCCCGCCATCTCCGCCTCATCCTCGACAAGCAAAATCCGCATGATCCGGCACCTGAACCGCATTGAGCACATCTAGCGGCACGATCATTGCGGCAGCATTGCGGGAACCAACTGTGCGAACTGGCCCCACAGCCCGTCTTGTCATGCGCGAAACGCCACAGGGGCGACCGGGGCGGGGCTCAAGACACCGCCATGGCCAGCTATTATAACCGCCGGACCTGAACAGGGAGGAAACAAGAATGATCTACGAAATGCGCGTCTATCGCTGCGTGCCCGGCCGCTTGCCGGCGCTGTTGAAGCGGTTCGAGACGGTCACGCTGAAGCTGTTTGAGAAGCACGGCATCCGTCAGGCCGGATTCTTCACCACGCTGATCGGTGAATCCAACCAGGAGCTGACCTATTTCCTGGCCTGGGAGTCGCTCGCCGAGCGCGAGAAGAAGTGGGGCGCGTTCGTGATCGATCCGGACTGGATGGAGGCGCGGGCAAAGTCGGAGGCCGACGGCCAAATCGTCGGTAATATCGTCAGCCAGCTGCTGACGCCGACGGCCTTCTCGTCGGTGAAGTAGCACCTCCCGGCACGGGCCGCTGCGGGGAACCCCGGCGCAACCCTGATATTCGAACGCCCCGGGGCGAATGGGGTTGATCCGCCCCTCGTCGCCGCTATGGTCGCGGCGAAACGAGGGAAATTCGCTTTGAGCTCTTCGACGTCAGCGGCGCCGGTCGTCGCCATTGGCACGGTCAAATTCGGCAATGATCTGCCGATCTCGATCATTGCCGGGCCGTGCCAACTTGAAAGCCGCCAGCATGCGCTGGAGGTGGCCTCCGCGCTGAAGGAGATCGCCGCGCGGCTGAAGGTCGGCCTCGTCTACAAGACCTCGTTCGACAAAGCCAACCGCACCAGCGCGTCGGCGGCGCGCGGCCTCGGGCTCGCGCAGTCGCTGCCGATCTTCGCCGAGATTCGCTCCTCGCTTGGGCTGCCGGTGCTGACCGATGTGCACGAGGCCACGCAATGCGCCGAGGTGGCGCAAGCGGTGGACATCCTGCAGATCCCGGCCTTCCTGTGCCGGCAGACCGATCTGTTGCTTGCGGCCGCAGCGACGGGGAAGGTGGTCAACGTCAAGAAGGGGCAGTTTCTCGCGCCCTGGGATATGGCGAATGTCGTGACCAAGATCACGAGCGCGAACAATCCCAAGGTGCTCGTCACCGAGCGCGGCGCCTCGTTCGGCTACAACACGCTGGTCTCTGACATGCGCGCGCTGCCGATCCTGGCGCGCACCACCGGGGCGCCGGTGATCTTCGATGCCACCCACTCGGTGCAGCAGCCCGGCGGGAAGGGGACCTCCTCGGGCGGCGAGCGCGAGTTCGTGCCGGTGCTGGCGCGCGCGGCCGTGGCGGTCGGCGTCGCCGGCGTCTTCATCGAGACCCATCCCGACCCTGATAGCGCACCATCGGACGGCCCCAACATGGTGCCGCTGCGCGAGTTCGAGGGGCTGATCCGCACGCTGATGGCGTTCGACGCGCTCGCAAAGAACCCGCGCTGATGCAGCAAGGCGAGGCTCGGCCGCACGATCACGGCTTGCCAACAGCGCTCTACGTCATCTCCGGTGCGAGCTTTGCCGCCGCGCTGTCGGCGCGCGCGCTCGATCCGGTGCTGCCGCACGTCGCCGAGGATTTTGGCGTGAGCATCGCGACCGCCGCAGGCATTGCCGCGGTGTTCGCCTTCACCTTCTCGATCATCCAGCCGATTGTCGGCGCCGCCGCCGATCTCTTCGGCAAGACGCGGCTGATGATCGGCTGCCTCGCGCTGCTCGGCCTTGCCAACATCCTGGGCGCGCTCTCGACCTCGTTCTCGGTCCTGTTCGCCACCCGTATTCTTGCCGGTATCGGCTCCGGCGGCGTGTTTCCGGTGGCGCTCAGCCTGACCAGCGATCTCGTCGGGCCGGAGAAGCGACAGGTTGCGATCAGCCGCACGCTTGCAGGCGCGATGACCGGCAATCTGCTCGGCGCGTCGGCTTCCGGCCTGATCGGCGACTTTCTCGGCTGGCGCGGCGTGCTGGCGGTGCTCGGCGGGCTCGTCATCGCCGCCTCGATCGCAGTGGCTGCCGGTTTTCACGGCGCCAAGGTCAAGCATCCGCCGAAGACGAGCCTGTCCGCGCTGAAGGCCGGCTATCGCACCATCTTCACCAATCCGAACGCCTATGTCTGTTTTTCGGCCGTGTTCGTCGAAGGCTGCTGTGTGCTCGGCCTGTTTCCCTATATCGCCTCGTTCCTGTTCGAGCTCGGGCAGACCTCACTCTCGATCGCCGGCATCGTCATCGCAGGATTCGCGGTCGGCGGCCTGTTCTACACGCTGACGGTATCGCGCCTGCTGCCCTGGCTCGGCGTCAAGGGCATGATGATCGCGGGCATGACGCTGGTCGCCTCGCAACTCGTCGCCGTCGCCTTCGGCCCGCGCTGGGAGGTCCAGGCGCTGAACCTCATCGTGATGGGTTGGGGCTTCTACATGGCCCATGGCTGCCTCCAGGTGTTTGCCAGCGAGCTCTCGGTTGAGGCGCGCGCCACCGCGCTGTCGCTGCATTCGTTCTTTTTCTTCATGGGGCAGACGGTGGGGCCGCTCGCTTATGGCCTCGGACTGCAGCACGCGGGCAAGATGCCGACACTGGTCGCGAGCGCCGCGATCATGGTCGCGCTGGGTCTCGTCTGCGCCCGCCTGCTCAAGCCGCGGGCACCGTCGGACGCGCGGATCTGACGGAGTGCCTAAGTACATCTGCGCTAGGTCCCGCTCTGGGCGCATCGCTTCGCGCTGCATCGCGTCCAGGACGCGCGAGAATCTACCCCCGCCCGCGATAGGGCGCGACGCCTTGCTCCGGCACCCACAGGCCCTTCGGCACCCTTCCGGTCTGCCAGAACACGTCGATCGGGATGCCGCCACGCGGATACCAGTAGCCGCCGATGCGCAGCCATTTCGGCTTGATCTCGGATGCGATCCGCTTGCCGATCATCACCGTGCAGTCCTCGTGGAAGGCGCCGTGGTTGCGGAAGCTTGCGATGTAGAGTTTTAGCGACTTCGACTCCAGTAGCCATTGGCCGGGCGCGTAGTCGATCATCAGATGCGCGAAATCTGGCTGACCGGTGACGGGGCAGAGCGATGTGAACTCCGGCACGGTGAAGCGCACCAGATAGTCCGTGCCCGCCTGCGGGTTGGGTACGCGGTCGAGCTGGGCCTCTTCCGGTGTGTGCGGCCATTCGACCGCACGGCCGAGCTGCAGGGATTTTTTCGCCATCGTGTTTCGCGTCCTGTTGGGGACGCTTCTTTAGGCGATCGTCTGGATCATGACCACCCGGTCGTTGCCGGATTCGCAGCCCCAGAGCTCGCCCGGCCTCCCGTCGAGCTGGCGCACATTGGCATTGGCCTTGTCGCTCGCGAACACGTTGAACCGTTCGGTGGCGGGATCGAAGCGGACGATCGCGTTGGCTGAGAAGTCGGTGAGCCAGACCTTGTCCTTGTCGTCGACATAGACGGCGTAGGCCCGGGGACGCTCGCCCGGCAGCTTCCAGGTCTTCCAGGAGCCGTCGGCGGGATCGTGCACCGAGACATGGCCGCTGTTCCACTCGCTGACCCAGATCCGGCTCTTCGAGTCCGACCAGACGCGCCGTGATCCCTGGTTCGGCGTCGGCGGCTCGAGCACGGCAGCATTGCCGGTGGCGAGATCAATCTTGGCGATGTAGTTGCCGGCGAGTGAGGCGTACCAGACATCGCCCTTGGGCGTGACGGTGATGCCATAGGGGCCGACGCCCTTGGGCGCTTTGAACACGTCCATCTCGCCCGATCTCGGTGTGAGTCGGCCGTAATAGCCGGACTGGCCGGTGAACCAGTAGGTGCCTTCCTTGTCGAACACGCCGGTGTTGAGATTGGCGTAGGCGAATTTCTCGGGCAGGCGGAACAGCGTGACCT
Source organism: Bradyrhizobium sp. AS23.2 (assembly GCF_001908185.1). Lineage (GTDB taxonomy): Bacteria > Pseudomonadota > Alphaproteobacteria > Rhizobiales > Xanthobacteraceae > Bradyrhizobium. The sequence continues at coordinate 14,001 of NZ_LGHM01000088.1, read as the reverse complement.
TGAGGTCGGAAGGATCGACCCGCGCGATCGCGTTCTGGCCGCCTTCGGTGATCCAGGGCGCGCCGTCGGGGCCGATCGTCACGCCGTGCGGGGCGGCGCCCTGGCCGAGGCTGGCCGTCTTGAAAGTGCCATCCCGGGGATCCAGCCTGCCGAGCATGCCCTTGCCCTGGGCCGTGAACCAGACCGTGCCGTCCGGAGCGGGGGCAAGGTCGTGCAGGCCGATGCCGGCGCTGATCGGGTAATATTTTGTCCGGAATGGGCCTTCCTGCGCAAAACTTGGGCGGACGGCGAGGAGGGCGGTGCTCGAGGCAAGAAACTGGCGGCGATTCATGGCGTTACCCCGACTGTTTCAGATTGAGGTTGGACGCGCAGATCAGATGCCGTCAAGCTTAGTCCCGGGCACTTCATGCGTCAGTCGAAGGAGGCCGTCCAAGCGTTCACATTTGCTTGCGCTCCGTGTAAGACCCGCGGCACCGATCAGCCCTAACGAACGGAAGTGCATATCATGACCGCCATCATCGACATCATCGGCCGCGAAATTCTCGATAGCCGTGGCAATCCCACCGTCGAGGTCGACGTCGTGCTGGAAGATGGCGCGCTGGGCCGCGCCGCCGTGCCCTCCGGCGCCTCCACCGGCGCCCATGAGGCGGTGGAACTGCGCGATGGCGACAAAGCCCGCTACCTCGGCAAGGGCGTCATCAAGGCGGTTGGCGCCGTCAACGGCGAGATCTTCGAGGCCCTGAGCGGCCTCGATGTCGAGCAGCAGGCCCAGATCGACCAGATCATGATCGATCTCGACGGCACGCCGAACAAGAGCCGGCTTGGCGCCAACGCCATTCTCGGCGTGTCGCTCGCTTGCGCCAAGGCGGCCGCGAACTCGCTCGACATGCCGCTCTACCGTTACGTCGGCGGCACCTCGGCGCGGCTGCTGCCGGTGCCGATGATGAACATCATCAATGGCGGCGTGCACGCCGACAATCCGATCGACTTCCAGGAGTTCATGATCCTGCCGGTCGGCGCGTCCTCCTTCGCCGAGGGCCTGCGCTACGGCGCGGAGGTGTTCCACACGTTGAAGTCCGAATTGAAGAAGGCCGGCCACAACACCAATGTCGGCGACGAGGGCGGCTTTGCGCCGAATCTGCCGTCGGCCGACGCCGCGCTCGAGTTCGTCATGAACGCAATCGGCAAGGCCGGCTACAAGGCGGGCAGCGACATCGTGATCGGCCTCGATTGCGCCTCGACCGAGTTCTTCAAGGACGGCAAGTACGTCTATGAAGGCGAGGGCAAGACCCGCTCGATCTCCGAGCAGGCCAAGTACCTTGCCGACCTCGTCTCGCGCTATCCGATCGTGACCATCGAGGACGGCATGTCGGAAGACGACATGGACGGCTGGAAGGAGCTCACCGACCTGATCGGCAAGAAGTGCCAGCTCGTCGGCGACGATCTCTTCGTTACCAACGTCAAGCGCCTCGCCGAAGGCATCAAGGCGGGCCGGGCCAACTCGATCCTGATCAAGGTCAACCAGATCGGAACGCTGACCGAGACGCTCGCCGCCGTCGAGATGGCGCACAAGGCCGGCTACACCTCCGTGATGTCGCACCGCTCCGGCGAGACCGAGGATTCCACCATCGCGGACCTCGCGGTCGCCACCAATTGCGGTCAGATCAAGACCGGCTCCCTTGCGCGTTCCGATCGCACCGCCAAATACAACCAGCTCCTGCGCATCGAGCAGCAGCTCGGCAAGCAGGCGCTCTATGGCGGCACGGCGGCACTGAAGGCGCTGGCATAAGCCAGCGCCTCGCGCGCAAACGGACAAGGGGAGGATCGACATGAGCGACGGCAAGACTGGCCTGCAACTGCGTTCGCTGATCAAGAAGAGCGGAGAGCTGGAAATCTCGCTTCTGGACGTGCCGACCCCCGAGCCTGCCGCGGACGAGGTGGTCGTTCGCGTCGAGGCGGCACCGATCAACCCGTCCGACCTCGGGCTCCTGATCGGCGCAGCCGATATGAGCACGGCGAAGGCATCGGGCGGCAAGGATGCCCCGGTCATCACCGCGAAGGTGCCGGAGGGCGCGATGCGGGCGATGGCAGGCCGGCTCGATGAGTCCATGCCGGTGGGCAACGAAGGGGCGGGCGTCGTCATCAAGACCGGCTCGTCGGACGCCGCGAAGGCGCTGATGGGCAAGACCGTCGCCATGATCGGCGGCGCGATGTATGCGCAGTACCGCACTCTGAAAGTGCGCGAGTGCCTGCCGCTGCCATCAGGCACCACGCCGGCGGAAGGCGCATCCTGCTTCGTCAATCCGCTCACCGCGCTCGGCATGACCGAGACCATGCGGCGCGAGGGCCACAAGGCGCTGGTGCACACCGCCGCCGCCTCCAATCTCGGCCAGATGCTGAACAAGATCTGCATCAAGGACGGCATCCCGCTGGTCAACATCGTGCGCAGCAAGGAGCAGGCCGACATCCTGCACAAGATCGGCGCAAAATACGTCGTCGATTCCACGGCGCCGAGCTTCCTCGGCGACCTCACCAATGCGTTGGTCGAAACCGGTGCCACCATCGCCTTCGACGCCATCGGCGGTGGCAAGCTTGCCGGCGACATTCTCAACTGCATGGAAGCCGCGATCAACAAGACCGCCAAGGAATACAGCCGTTACGGCTCCAGCGTGCACAAGCAGGTCTACGTCTACGGCGCACTCGATGTTCGCCCGATCGAACTGCCGCGCGGCTTCGGCATGGCCTGGGGCGTCGGCGGCTGGTTGCTGTTTCCGTTCCTGATGAAGATCGGGCCGGCAGACGGGGCAAAGCTGCGTCAGCGCGTGGTCGACGAATTGAAGACCACCTTTGCGAGCCACTACACCAAGGTGGTGTCGCTCCAGGAGGCGCTCGATCCCGCCAACATCGCGGTGTACGCCAAACGAGCCACCGGCGAAAAATTCCTCATCAACCCGAATAAATCGTCGTGATGTGCGACCGCAGGCCGCCAGGAAGAGTTCTGAGCGAAGCGAGGGGTGTTCGCGCCGTCCGATCCGGGCTTGATCGATATTATGCCTGGGCGGTCGGCCGAACGACAATCTCGCCGACGTCCACGTTGTCCGGCTGACCGATTGCGAAAGCGATTGCTTCTGCGATGGCGCTCGCCGGAATTGCCATCGCCTTCATGTTCAGTTCCCCTTGGTCGCGCAAGGAGGAATCCGTCATGGATGACGGTAGCTCAGTGTCGACATAACCGGGCGAAATGGTCGTCACCCGCAGCGACGGGCCGGCTTCCTGACGAAGCCCTTCGGAGATCGCCCTGACGGCATTCTTCGATCCCGCGTAGACTGCCATCGTCGGAACGATCTTGATGCCGGCGGTCGACAGCGTGTTGACGAAATGGCCGAAGCCCTGGCGGCGGAACACGGGCAAGGCCGCCGCGATTCCGTAAAGCACGCCCTTCACGTTCACGTCGATCATGTCTTCCCAGTCGTCGACCCTCAGATCGTCCAGACGGGAAATCGGGGCGATCCCTGCGTTGTTGATTAGGACGTCCAGCTTTCCGTAGCGGTCCATTGCGAATTCGACGAGCCTGGCGACATCCTCGCGCCGCCTGACGTCGGTAACGAGGCACAACGCCTTTCCGCCCTGTGACGCGATGCTCGCGACCGCCATTTCGAGCCTGTCGAAGCGCCTTGCGCCGAGGACCACGACAGCGCCGCGTTCTGCAAGATGTCTGGCGGTGGCTTCGCCGATTCCACTGCTGGCTCCGGTAATGGCGATGACCTTGCCTGCGATACCTGTCATGGGTGCTCCATCCAGCTCATTGCGAGATGAACTTCGCATCGGGGGCGAGGATGATCTATGCTCGAAGTGCTTGAAAATCGTCGAGATCGGATCAAGCCTCCGATCAGTCCTCCAATTAGCCCTTGGACCAAGCGTTGGACCCAGCCCTGGACCCACTTTCTCAAGTCTTCGCTCTCCTTGACGTTCGCGCCGCGCGTTGCACCAGGTTCGAGGCAAGCGGCAATTGGTCGTATCGGTTCCCGGCAAAACCTGCCCTGAAGTTCGGTGCGGTCATCCGGGGTGATTGTTGGATCGACTTTAGCGACGAAGCACACCACCGGCTCGCCACCGGCGATTGTTTTCTTCTTGCTAATGCACCGGCATATGTTTTGGCCAATGATGAAGGCCTCGTGCCCGAAGACGGGATAACGACGTTCGATTGGACGCGGTCGGATGTTGCGCGCCACGGGGGAAACGATACCGTTCTGCTTGCCGGTAGTTTTGCCTTCGATGCTTCAGACGCCGCATTGTTGCTCGATGCGCTGCCTCGTTTTCTGCTCATACCGTCGCGCAGTCCTTCGGCATCCGTCATTCATTCCACGCTGCAGATTCTCGACCTTGAGATCAGGGGAACACAAATCGGCGCGGCTGTTCTCACCGACAGGCTCGCCGACGTCCTGCTCGTCCAGGTGCTCCGCGCGGCACTGGACCAGAGCGCCGGCGAGGGATTCGGCTGGATCAGCGCGTTGGTCGATACCAGGATCGGCAAGGCAATCAGGCTGATGCACAACGATGTCGCTCGCCCCTGGACTTTGGAGGCATTGGCCAACGCGGTCGCCATGTCGCGATCCGCGTTTTCTAGGCGGTTCAAGTCGCTGGTGGGCCTACCACCGCTCGACTACCTGCTTCGATGGCGCATGCGACTCGCATGCGATCAGCTGCGACGTGGAGCGACCATTTCGGCGACAGCCTCTCAGGTGGGATATTCGTCGGAGAGCGCTTTCGGACATGCCTTCAAACGAGTCTATGGCCATGCGCCGAAGCGATACTGGCGTGAAATTGCCGACTTCTAACGTGTCGGACGGTGTCGGTCTGGGGCCGTCAGGCGACGAACTCATCCTTTGTCGGCCTCTGCACCAAGACCGATCCCGCTAACATCGGAATGTACGCCAAACGTGCCACCGGCGAAAAATTCCTCACCAACCCAAATAAATTGTCGTGATGCGCGACGGCAGGTCAGCCAAAAGACGTCTTGCCTTCTGAGCTAAGCGGGAGATTATTCCGCCGCCATTGAAAGCGAGCAAGGGCGCCGTCGGCCGCACGTTGCAAAACCTCCAGGCCGCCGGCGTCGATCCGAAGAGCATCGACATCGTGCTGCTCTCGCATCTGCATCCCGACCACACCAACGGCATCCGCTTGGCCGACGGTTCGATGGCATTTCCCAACGCCGAGATCATGGTGCCGAGCAAGGACTGGGAGTTCTGGACCAGCGAGGACAACGCGGCGAAGGCCGAGTCCAGCGCGATGATGAAGAACTACTTCGCCAACGTGAAGAAGACCTTTGCCGGCCTCGAGTCCAAGGTGACGAGGTACGATTGGGGCAAGTAGGTCGCGCCGGGCATCACCTCGATCGCGACGCCTGGCCACACGCCGGGTCACACTTCGTTCGCGGTAGCGTCGGGCGATGCAAAGGTCCTGATCCAGTCGGACGTCACCAACATTCCGGAATTCTTCCTGCGCAATCCGGATTGGCATGTGGCTTATGACAACGATGCCGCGATGGCGCAGGAGACGCGCCACAAGTTCTACGACATGGCGGCGGCAGAGAAGGCGACCGTGGTTGGCTTCCACTTCACCTTCCCCTCGGTCGGCCATGTCGAGAAGGACGGCGCCAAAATCGCCTGATCCCGACGGCCTGGAATCCGACGATCTGAGCCGATTTGCAGATTTGCACGGAAAATCGGGCCGCCGCTTGGCGGCCCGATTGTTTTGGAAGACGATTCCGGGAAACTCAGCGGCGTAGCTCGGATGGAGCGAAGCGTAATTCGGGGCGGTTCTAGCCTGTGGCAAGAACCCCGGATTGCGCTGCGCTCCATCAGGGGTACGGGCCTGACAGTTCGAATTCGAGAAACTCAGCGTTTCCAAATCGAGCCGGTTCATGCACTTGCATCCATCGATCCGGATCGCTTAAGTGTCGCCCTGCCACTCTCGCTCATGCCTTCAAGGACAACCCATGGCCTACAACATCGTCACGATCGCCGGCAGCCTGCGCAAGGACGGCTTCTCGCTGAAGATTGCCAACGCGCTCGCAAAACTCGCGCCGGCCTCGCTCAAGCTCGAGGTCATCACGCCGGCGGGCATCTCGTTCTTCAACCAGGACCTCGAGGGCGCGCCGCCTGCGGACTGGCTGGCCTTCCGCGAAAAGCTCCAGAAATCGGACGGCATTATCTTCGTCACCCCCGAATACAATCGCGGCATCCCGGGCGTGCTGAAGAACGCCATCGACGTCGCCTCGCGGCCCTATGGCAAGAGCTCCTTTAACGGCAAGCCGGTCGGCATCGTCTCGAACTCGCCGGGCCCGCTCGGCGGCGTCAACGCCGCCAAGAACCTGCAGAACATCCTGCCGGGCATTGCCGGCCCGATCATGCAGCAGCCGGAAATCTACCTGACCGCCGTCGGCGACGCCTTCGATGCAGAGGGTAAGCTGGTCAAGGAATCGCTGAAGCCCGTGCTCCAGGCCTATATCGACGCCTTTGCAGCCCACGTGGCGAAGCACCACGGCTGAGGCTCTCCGCCCAAGGCTACCCAACTCTCCGTCATGGCCGGGCAAAAGCGCGAAGCGCGTCTTCGCGCTGGATGTCCCGGCCATCCACGTCCTTTGCCTGCGGCCGCACAGAAAGTCCTCATCCTGAGGAGACCGCGCAGCGGTCGTCTCGAAGGATGGCCGCGGGTACAGCGGGCCTGCATGGTTCGAGACGGCGCTTGCGCGCCTCCTCACCATGAGGGTTGAGCGGACTACGGATCGCAGGACAGGACGGCCTTTAGCATTCCCTTAACCAACCTGTCCCATCTTCCCAAAATGGTCTCCCGCGCACGTCTGAAATCGATCCTGACCGGTCTCGCCCTCTATGCGATGGCGGCGGCCATCGTCGGCTATTTCGGCGTCAACGCGTACACCGGCAAATATGGCCTCAACGCCCGCCAGGAGCTCGACCAGGAGATCATCGCGCTGACGAGCGAGCTGGCGCAGCTCAAGCGCGAGCGTGCCAGGAGCGAGCAGCGCGTGTCGCTGCTGCGCACCAACAAGATCGACCCCGACATGCTGGACGAGCGGGCACGCTTCCAGCTCGACTACGTCAATCCGCATGATCTCGTTCGGATGATCCCGGCGAACTAGCGCTTTCCGCAGCTTTCGAAACCGGCTGCGAAAGCTGTTGCCTAAAACCGACGGGCGCATCTCAATCCTACCGAAAGTCGTAGCCCTGGAACCGGACTGCCGCCTTGACCGCGGCGCCACAACGGGCTCATGGCTTCTGTCGCTGTCGCCCCAGGTTGACGCAGATCAACCGGGCCGTGCCGGCACAGCCTAGGCTGTCAACCGGAGGAAACAGTGATGAATGGGCCAATGTCCCGGCATCACGCGGCCCGTGTCGAGGCCGCCATTGCGTCAGGCCAGGCCGCGCGCTCCGCGCTCGTGGCTTCATGGCGCCGTTCGTCCCGATTGCATCATCTCGATCCCGCCGGCCGCAGCGCGCCGATGCGGCTGACCGAAGCCGAGCTGCACCAGGCGCGCGAGCGCATCGCCCCGCTGCTCGCCGCCGCGCAAGGCGCCATGGACAGGCTCTATCATGCGGTCGGCGCGAGCGGCTGCTGCGTGCTGCTTGCCGATGGCGAGGGCGTGCCGGTCGACCGGCGCGGCACGCCGGCGGACGACGCCACGTTTCAATCATGGGGCCTGTGGACCGGCGCGCTCTGGAGCGAGGAGCACGAGGGCACCAACGGCATCGGTACCTGCCTCGTCGAGCAGCGGCCGCTGACGATCGACCGCGACCAACACTTCTTCACCCGCAACACGCTTCTAAGCTGCACGGCCGTTCCGATCTATGACCACGAGGCCGCGCTCGCGGGCGTGCTCGACGTCTCCTCCTGCCGCGCCGACCGCACCGACGCGTTCTCCAGCCTGATCGCGCTTGCGGCAGGCGAGGCGGCCAGGCGCATCGAGGCCGACCTGTTCCGCCGCGCCTTCGCCCATGCCCGCATCGTGCTGACGCAAGGCGGGGACGGCCAGTCCTGCGGTCTCGTCGCGGTCGATGCGGACGATCTCGTGATCGGCGCGACCCGGTCTGCCCGGGTGGCCCTCGGACTCGCGCCGGGCCGGGCGTTGCAGCCGGTGCCCGCGGCCGATTTGCTCGGCGGCGATACCGCGCGAGACCATCTGGCTGGCGGTCAGCGCGCCGTGTTGCAGCGGGCGCTGCTCCGCGCAGGCGGAAATGTTTCGGCGGCCGCCAAGGCCCTCGGCGTCAGCCGTGCCACGCTGCACAGAAAGCTCAAGCGGTTCGAGCTGAAGCACTGAGCTTCGATTTCACTAGATCTGTCCCCTCATGGTGAGGAGGCGCGCAAGCGCCGTCTCGAACCATGCAGGCCCGGCTGGTGTCCGCGGCCATCCTTCGAGACGCGCGCAAGGGCGCGCTCCTCAGGATGAGGGCTGAGTAGGTGGAGGCAGCCGCATCACCTGTCGCAGAACTGCGACAGGTTGGCCCGGCCATCGCTCCCGCCCGGGCTGACAGCAAACACTTCCCGCGAGATCGTCAGCGCAAGTCGTGAACACACGATGGATCGCGCAACATCAACATCGGGAGTGATCAAATGAACAAGGTGGAATTCCTCGGCGTCACCCAGGTTCCCTTCGCCGAACGCTATGACAATTTCATCGGCGGCAAGTTTGTTGCGCCGATCTCCGGCAAGTATTTCGACAACGCCTCGCCGGTGAACGGCCAGATCGTCTGCAAGATCGCGCGCTCCGATCATCACGACGTCGAGACCGCCCTCGACGCAGCGCATGCAGCCAAGGCCGCGTGGGGGCGCACCAGCGTCGCCGAGCGTGCCGCGATCCTGAACCGGATCGCCGACCGCATGGAAGAGAATCTTGAGCGCCTTGCGATTGCCGAGACCTGGGACAATGGCAAGCCGATCCGTGAGACCCGCGCCGCCGACCTGCCGCTCGCGATCGATCACTTCCGCTATTTCGCCGGCGTGGTGCGCGCGCAGGAGGGATCGATCGGCGAGATCGACCACGACACCATCGCCTATCATTTCCACGAGCCGCTCGGCGTGGTCGGCCAGATCATCCCCTGGAACTTCCCGCTGCTGATGGCCTGCTGGAAGCTCGCGCCCGCTCTCGCCGCCGGCAATTGCGTGGTGCTCAAGCCGGCCGAGCAGACGCCGGCCTCGATCATGGTCTGGGCCGAGATCATCGCCGATCTCTTGCCGCCCGGTGTCTTCAACATCGTCAACGGCTTTGGCCTTGAGGCCGGCAAGCCGCTCGCATCCAGCCCGCGCATCGCCAAGATCGCCTTCACCGGCGAGACCACGACGGGCCGGCTGATCATGCAATATGCAAGCCAGAACCTCATTCCCGTCACGCTGGAACTTGGCGGCAAATCGCCGAACATCTTCTTCAACGACGTCACCGCCGAGGACGACGATTTCTTCGACAAGGCGATCGAAGGATTCGTCATGTTCGCGCTCAACCAGGGCGAGGTCTGCACCTGCCCGAGCCGGGCGCTGGTCCACGCCGACATCTATGACCGCTTCATGGAACGGGCGCTCAAGCGCGTCGCCGCGATCAAGCAGGGGGATCCGCGCGCGGCCGACACCATGATCGGCGCGCAGGCCTCTGGCGAGCAGCTGGAGAAGATCCTCTCCTACATCGACATCGGCAAGCAGGAAGGCGCGAAAGTACTCGCGGGCGGCGGACGCGCCGAGCTCGCAGGCGACCTCGCCGGCGGCTTCTACGTACAGCCGACGGTGTTCGAGGGCCACAACAAGATGCGAATCTTCCAGGAGGAGATCTTTGGCCCCGTCGTCTCGGTCACGACCTTCAAGACCGACGACGAGGCGCTCGCGATCGCCAACGATACGCTCTATGGCTTAGGGGCCGGTGTCTGGAGCCGCGACGCCAACCGTTGCTACCGCTTCGGCCGAGCCATCCAGGCCGGTCGGGTCTGGACCAACTGCTACCATGCCTATCCCGCGCATGCCGCGTTCGGCGGCTACAAGCAGTCGGGCGTTGGGCGCGAGACCCACAAGATGATGCTCGATCACTACCAGCAGACCAAGAATCTCCTGGTCAGCTACAGCCCGAAGAAGCTCGGCTTCTTCTGATCGAGCAAGCGGAGAGGGCGGGGCCGTTTCGGTGCCGCCCTCTCTGAATGTCGGGACATGGTTGTCGCAACGTTTCTTGACGTCGTCACGAATCTGCGGCGCGCGCCGGCCACGATCGATTTGTTGCCTGATCAGCGCCGAAGGTTTTGCAAAGTTTCGGCCACGTTGCAGTGCGGCATAATGAAAGTCGAGCCATGCCGCCGCGGTGCTTTCCAAGGGCGTTTGAGTTGGGTTAGAGAGGACAGAAGTTTTCTCTGACCCGGAATTCCCATGGCCGCACCCAAGAAAGCCGCCGCAGGCGCTGCACAGGACAAGACCAACGGCGGTTCGCCCCCGGAATTCACGAGGGAACAGGAACTCAAGGCGCTCCGCGACATGCTTCTGATCCGGCGGTTCGAGGAAAAGGCCGGCCAGCTCTACGGCATGGGCGCGATCGGCGGCTTCTGCCATCTCTATATCGGCCAGGAGGCCGTGGTGGTCGGCATGCAGATGGCCCTGAAGCAGGGCGATCAGGTCATCACCGGCTATCGCGATCACGGCCATATGCTTGCCACCGGCATGGATGCCAACGGCGTCATGGCCGAGCTCACGGGCCGCCGCGGCGGCTATTCCAAGGGCAAGGGCGGCTCCATGCACATGTTCAGCAAGGAGAAGCACTTCTATGGTGGCCACGGCATCGTCGGCGCCCAGGTCTCGCTCGGCACCGGTCTGGCCTTCGCCAACCACTATCGTGGTAACGACAATGTCAGCGTCAGCTATTTCGGCGACGGCGCGGCCAATCAGGGCCAGGTCTATGAGAGCTTCAACATGGCGGAGCTCTGGAAGCTGCCGGTGATCTACGTCATCGAGAACAACCGCTACGCCATGGGCACCGCGGTCTCGCGCGCCTCGGCCCAGCAGGACTTCTCCAAGCGCGGCGCGTCCTTCAACATCCCCGGCAAGCAGGTCGACGGCATGGACGTCCGCGCCGTGAAGGCCGCGGCCGAGGAGGCTGCGGCTTGGTGCCGCGCCGGCAAGGGCCCCTTCATCCTTGAGATGCAGACCTACCGCTATCGCGGCCACTCGATGTCGGACCCTGCAAAATATCGCACGCGCGAGGAAGTCGAGAAGGTCCGTCACGACCAGGACCCGATCGAGCAGGTGCGCAACCGCCTGCTGGCGGCCAAGGTCAGCGAGCAGGATCTGAAGGCGATCGACGCCGAGGTGCGCGACATCGTCAACGCATCTGCCGACTTTGCCCAGCATGATCCCGAGCCGGATGCCGCCGAGCTCTGGACCGACGTTTACCGCTGAACGCGCGCAAGCTTTCCTTTGGAGTCGATATGCCAATTCAAGTGCTGATGCCCGCGCTGTCGCCCACGATGGAGAAGGGCAACCTCGCCAAGTGGCTGAAGAAAGAGGGCGAGCAGATCAAGTCGGGCGACGTGATCGCCGAGATCGAGACCGACAAGGCGACCATGGAGGTCGAGGCGACCGACGAGGGTACGCTCGGCCAGATCCTGATCCCCGAGGGTACCGCTGATGTCGCGGTGAACACGCCGATCGCGACGATCCTCGCCGATGGCGAGAGCGCCGCCGATCTCGCCAAGGCGCCGGCGCCAGCCACGCAGGAGAAGGCCGTGGACTCCGCAGCCCCTGCCGCCGCAAAGGCCGAGGCACCCGCGCCCAAGGCTGCACCCGCGCCCAAGGCTGCGCCCGCGCCGCACGCCGTCACTGAACCCGATCCCGAGGTGCCGCGGGCACCGAGATGGTGACGCAGACCATCCGCGAAGCGCTGCGTGATGCCATGGCCGAAGAGATGCGCCGCGACGCGGACGTCTTCGTGATGGGCGAAGAGGTTGCCGAATATCAGGGCGCCTACAAGGTCACCCAGGGCCTGCTGCAGGAATTCGGCGCCAAGCGCGTGATCGATACCCCGATCACCGAGCACGGCTTTGCCGGCGTCGGCGTCGGCGCCGCCATGACCGGCCTGAAGCCGATCGTCGAGTTCATGACCTTCAACTTCGCCATGCAGGCGATCGACCAGATCATCAACTCCGCGGCCAAGACGCTCTACATGTCTGGCGGCCAGATGGGGTGCTCGATCGTGTTCCGCGGGCCGAACGGTGCGGCTGCGCGCGTTGCCGCCCAGCACAGCCAGGATTACTCGTCCTGGTACTCGCACATTCCGGGCCTCAAGGTCGTCGCGCCGTATTCGGCCGCCGATGCCAAGGGCCTGCTCAAGGCCGCGATCCGCGATCCCAATCCGGTGATCTTCCTCGAAAACGAGGTGCTCTACGGCCACACCGGCGAAGTGCCGAAGCTCGACGACTACGTGATTCCGATCGGGAAGGCCCGCATCGTCCGCTCCGGCAGCCATGTCACCATCATCTCGTGGTCGAACGGCATGACCTATGCGCTGAAGGCTGCCGACGAGCTGGCCAAGGACGGCATCGAGGCCGAGGTGATCGACCTGCGCACGCTGCGTCCGATGGACACCGAGACCATCGTCAACTCGGTCAAGAAGACCGGCCGTGCCGTGACGGTTGAAGAGGGCTGGGCGCAGAGCGGCGTCGGCGCCGAAATCGCCGCGCGCATCATGGAAAACGCTTTCGACTATCTCGATGCGCCGGTCGCACGCGTCTCCGGCAAGGACGTGCCTATGCCGTATGCCGCGAACCTGGAGAAGCTCGCGCTGCCCTCGGCAGCTGAGGTGGTCGAGGCCGCCAAAGCCATCTGCTACAGGTAGACCATGGCGGGCCCGAAGGAGCAGCCACTGCCGCCCGACGTCATCACCCGCGACGATGCGGTCGAGATCCTGCGCGTGTTCGTGCTGGATGGCGGACTGTCGATGGCGTTCCAGCGCGCCTTCGATGAACCCGACATGTGGGGTCTGCTGCTGGTCGATCTCGCCCGCCACGCCGCGCGCGCCTATGCGCGCGAGAGCGAATATACCGAGGAGGATGCGCTGAGCCGGATCCTCGAGATGTTCCAGGCGGAAATCGAGCGTCCTACCGACACCGGCACCACGACGCCACGCGGGAAGGGACACTGATCGTGGCGATCGAATCCCACCATTTCGACTTCATGCTGGAGGCGATCCGCGAGGCGGAGGCTTCGATTGCGCAGGGCGGCCTGCCGATTGGCGCCGTGCTGACGCGCGACAACAAGATCCTCGCCCGCGGCCACAACAACCGCGTGCAGGAAAAGAACGTCATCCTGCACGGCGAGATGAGCTGCCTGCGCGAAGCCGGCGTGATCTCCTTCCACGACACCGTCATGTACACCACGCTGTCGCCATGCTCGATGTGCGCCGGCGCGCTCGCTTTGTTCAAGGTCCAGCTGGTGGTGATCGGGGAGTCCGTCACTTTCCCGGGCTCCAAGGACATCCTCGACAAGTTCGGCATCCCCTGGATCGATCTTGCCGACGACCGCTCCATCACCATGATGAAGACGTGGCGTTCCAATCCCGCCAATGAGCGCCTGTGGCAGGGCGACATCGGCAACTAAACCTGGTCTGTTCGTCTTCACTGTCGGGGACGACGTTTTGAGAAGTTCTTCGTGAGGTCAGCATGCCCATCAACATCCTGATGCCCGCTCTCTCGCCGACGATGGAGAAGGGCAACCTCGCCAAGTGGCTGAAGAAGGAAGGCGACAAGGTCAAATCCGGCGATGTCATCGCCGAGATCGAGACCGACAAGGCGACGATGGAGGTCGAGGCCATCGACGAAGGCACGATTGCCAAGATCCTCGTGCCCGAGGGCACGCAGGATGTCCCGGTCAACGACGTGATCGCTGTGCTCGCCGGCGAGGGCGAGGACGTGAAGGCCGCTGGTGCCGCCAAGCCCAGCGCTTCGGCCGCGCCGCCCAAGG
>NZ_LGHM01000087.1 GCF_001908185.1 Bradyrhizobium sp. AS23.2 | reverse complement strand
CGGGAATGGTCGTCAATGCAGACGTGAACGAAATCCCAGCCAGCACCACGGCTCTTGTTCGGACCACTCGGATCGCCGGTGACGCGGTGGCCGACACGCTCGAAACGCCCGAGCTTTTTGATATCGATGTGAATGATCTCACCTGGGCTCTCGCGCTCATAGCGGCGTTCCGGCTCGGCTGGCTCCAGATCCCGTATCCGGTTTAATCCCAAGCGGCGGAGGATACGGCTGACGGTGGCCGGTGATACCTTCGCCTCGGCCGCGATCTGCTTGCCGGTGTGGCGCTGACGGCGCAACGCCGCGACGGCCTTGCACGTGGCAGGCGGAGTTTGGCTCGGCGATGAATGGGGTCTGGAGGAGCGATCGCGCAACCCAGCAATACCTTCTGCGCGGAACCGCTTGACCCATTTGGCGACTGTCTTCGGTGTCGTGTTGAACAGGTCCGCCGCGGCGGCGTGGTTCAGCCCGCCCTCGACCACGCTTCGCACCATCGCCTCTCGACCTTTGGGCGTCAAAGGCGCATTCTTGTGGACGTTCATCTGGTCTCTCCTCGGAACACTGAAGCTTCGCAACCTCAGCTTCCTCGGTTCAGACCAGATGGACAACCTCCTGAAAGACCACACCTAGGGTGAGACCAGATCGCTTCATAGGGCCAGACTACCCGAGTGCAGTCGAAAACCACTTCCGGTTTGGGTCGATCTGGCTACGGGCTGCAATCACCAACGGCATCACTTGGGCTGCAACTAGCCCCGCGCCTTGCTCCAGTCGGGGCTCACCGGCCCCGACACGCCCTCGAAGGCGCCATCGACGAGTTCGAACATCAGGACGCGAGCGGCGTCGACCGGGCCCGGCATGGTGACGCGGCCCTTCGGCACCGGCTTGAAGCCGACGCGGCTGTAATAGGGTTCGTCGCCGACCAGCAGCACGAGGCGGTGTCCCTTCTCCTTCGCGTCCTTCAGCGCGCGCTCCATCAGCAGACGGCCAATGCCACGGTCGCGGAACGGCGGCTCGACGGTGAGCGGCCCGAGCAGCAGCGCCGGCGTCTCGCCGACCAGCACCGGCAATTGCCTGACCGAGCCGACCAGCAGCGTGCCGATGTGGGCCGTGAAGGATACGTCGAGCAAATGGTCGACGTGCTCGCGGATTCGGTAGGCGCTGAGCACGAAACGGCCGGGGCCGAAGGTGCGTTCGTGCAGCCGTTCGATCGCCTGGGCGTCGCCGGCAGCTTCGGGAAGGATGGTGAGCGAGAGATCGGTCATGTCTGCATGCGTCTTCGAGCGAAGTGAACCAGGTTCGCGTTCAGAAAACGCGTCGATGTCGGAAGCGGGATAACATCTCGGAGGGCCGCGGTCCATCGGCCCCGTGCGGCATAGCCGGTCCAGCGGCTGAGCTGGTTACCGCCAGGTCGCGATCAGCGGCTTGCCGTCCAGCACCTCCGCGATCCGCAGCCGCGTGCCGGGCGTGGTTCCCTCAGGCAGCGCCGTGATGGCGAAGAATCCGCATTCGACGATCTCGCGGTTGGGCGCGGGCAGGCGATCCTGCCTGTAGTGCCTGACGATGTAGACCGCGACGTGGTCGCGGCGGGAGACGTGGCTGTTGAGGAAGATGCCGTGCAGCACGGCGTCTCCGGTCAGATCGATGTCCCCCTCCTCCTTGAGCTCGCGCCGCATCGCCTGCTCCATGGTCTCGCCGAGATCGACGCCGCCGCCGGGCAGATACCAGCCGGTGATGTAGCTGTGCCTGACCAGGAAGACCCTGTTGTCGGCGTCCAACACCACGGCGCGGACGCCGAGGGTCATGCCGCGAACGAGCAGGAAATAGGCGTGGAAGATTCGCCGCAGCAGCGGTTCGAATGTCCGTCGGACGCTGTTCAGACGATCCCCCATCAGACTCCCTTGACGCCCCGCTTCAGGCTTTGCTTGCGCGTCGCCCGCGACCTTGCCATTAGAGCGGAGCAATAGCGAGGCAATCGCGCGTCATGGCCCCCTACACGCTCGCCCATCTGTCCGATCCGCATCTGCCGCCTCTGCCGAAGCCGCGGCTGATCGAGCTCGCGGGCAAGCGCGCGCTCGGCTACGTCAACTGGACGCGCAACCGCCACAAGTACCAGCGTCGCGAGGTGCTCGACGCGCTCGTCACCGACGTCCGGGCGCAGGCGCCGGACCACATCGCCGTAACCGGCGATCTCGTCAATTTGGCGCTGGAGGCGGAGTTCGCGCCGGCTCGCGCCTGGCTCGACGGCGTCGGGCCGCCCGACCGCGTGACCACGATTCCCGGCAATCACGACGCCTATGTCCGCGCCACCACTCATCGCTTCGGCGAGACCTTTGCGCCCTATCTTGCGAGCGATGACGGCAGCATCGGCTTTCCGGCCGTCCGCCGGCGCGGGCCGATCGCGCTTGTCAGCCTGTCCACGGCGGTGCCGACCCCGCCGCTGATGGCGACGGGCACGCTCGGGCGCGATCAGCTTGCGTCTCTCGAACAAATCCTCGAACGGCTCGCGGCCGAGGGCGTCTTCCGCGTGTTGCTGGTGCATCATCCCCTGAAGTCCGGCGCGCGCCACAAGCGGATGACCGATGCAGCCGAGCTGCTGGCGCTGCTGAGGCGTCACGGCGTCGAGCTGATCCTGCATGGGCACGACCACATTCATTCGACGATGTGGTTCGAGGGCCCCAACGGCAACATTCCCGCGATCGGCGTACCGTCGGCGTCCGCGCTCGCGCACGGACGCTACCCGGCGGCGGCGTATAATCTGTTCGCGATCGAGAGGGACAATGCCGGCTGGCGCTGCGAGCAGACGGTGCGAGGCCTCGGGTCTGGATTTCAGATCCAGCAGATCAAGCAGGCGCGGTTGATTTAGTTGGCTGTCATTCCGGGGCGCGCCAACGGCGCGAGCCCGGAATCCATTCATCGCCATGCGCTGCCGCCCGATGGATTCCGGGCTCATGCTTCGCATGCCCCGGAATGACGGAGCAACTGATCACCAGCTCCGCAGGGCCGCGAGCACAGCGACGCCGAACAAGGCGGCAGCGCCGAGGATGAATCCAAGAACGAACGGCCACACGCGCGAGCGGCGCGGCGGCTCCGCGGCCGCAGGCTTCGGCTCGGGCAGGACCACCATCGCATGCTCACGCTCGATCATGCGGCGCGCGACATAATCGGTAACGGCCTCGACGATAACAGCCGTGTCGTGCGATTCGGCGAGCACGATGCGGCCGAAGCGGGTGTCCTGGACGAAGCGGTACATCCGCTTGTCGCGCCCCATCACGATGTGCGCGACAACGTCGATCCAGAGTCTGGGCGTATCGCCCTGGCTGATGCCGCGGTCGAACAGGTCGATCTGCTCCGGCACCTGCGCGAACAGGGGATCGAGCGCATCATTGAGGATCTCGAGCCGCGCCACCTCGGCATCCCTGAGGTCGACGACGACGCCGGTCCGGTCGGCGGCCTCGATCCGGGCGCGCAGCAGCGCATCGCGCAGCCGCACCGGGCGCGGCTGGCTGGGATGGGTCCCGCTGGTCTCGGGCTCTGACATTGTCGGCCTCGTCCTCAAACGCTGGAGTTAACCTATCAGCAACCACAGCGTCCGCAAAGGCCTCACAATTCCAGATACTTACGGCGCACACAGCTGGCTCACCTGTGCCAAAAACAGACGGTCCCACCCAGGTAGAGCCTGGATGGGACCATCCGTCCTTGGACGTCTTCTTCAGTTCAGTTCGGCAACCGGGCCGCTATTAGGCTGCCGGGGCGCGGTGCGGCTCCTCGACGATCGAGAAGCGGACGCCGGCCTTGTGGCGGCTCTCTTCCGAGACTTCCTTCCAGCAGTCCTCGGCTTCCTTGCGGGACTTGAAGGGACCTTTGACCTGGGCCGAGCCTTCCACGAGCTTGTGGAAGTTCATCGAACCGAACTCGCCGCCGATCACCCAGAAATTGCTGCCTGTGGTCATAGTCAGTCTCCTGTCGTTAGCCGAACTGGTTCATCGTGTTGTGGGCGCCGCCCGCCTTCAGGGCAGCCTCGCCGGCGAAGTACTCCTTGTGGTCGTCGCCGATGTCGGAGCCGGCCATATTCTGGTGCTTCACACAGGCGATACCCTGACGGATCTCGGCGCGCTGGACGTTCTTCACGTAGCCGAGCATGCCCTGCTCGCCGAAATATTCCCTGGCGAGGTTGTCGGTCGACAGAGCGGCCGTGTGATAGGTCGGCAGCGTGATCAGGTGGTGGAAGATGCCGGCGCGCTTGGCTGAATCCGCCTGGAAGGTGCGGATGCGCTCGTCGGCTTCCTTCGCCAACTCCGTGTCGTCGTACTCCGCCTTCATCAGCTCGGCACGGTTGTACTTGCTGACGTCCTTGCCGGCTTCCTTCATCGCATCGTAGACCTGCCAACGGAAGTTGAGCGTCCAGTTGAACGACGGCGAGTTGTTGTAGGCCAGCTTCGCGTTCGGAACCACCTTGCGGATCCGATCGACCATCTTGGCGATCTGCTCGATATGCGGCTTCTCGGTCTCGATCCAGAGCAGGTCGGCGCCGTTCTGCAGCGAGGTGACGCAGTCCAGCACGCAGCGGTCTTCGCCGGTGCCCGGGCGGAACTGATAGAGATTGGAGGGCAGCCGCTTCGGACGCATCATCTTGCCGTTGCGGTTGATGATGACATCACCGTTGCGGGCGTTCTCTGCCGTCACTTCCTCGCAATCCAGGAAGCTGTTGTACTGGTCGCCGATGTCACCGGGCTTGTGGCTGACAGCGATCTGCTGCGTGAGGCCTGCGCCGAGCGAGTCGGTGCGGGTCACGACGATGCCATCTTCGACGCCCAGTTCGAGGAACGCGTGGCGGCAGGCACGGATCTTCGCGAGGAAGACGTCGTGCGGCACGGTGACCTTGCCGTCCTGGTGGCCGCACTGCTTCTCGTCCGAGACCTGGTTCTCGATCTGGAGCGCGCAGGCGCCCGCTTCGATCATCTTCTTGGCGAGCAGGTAGGTCGCCTCGGCGTTGCCGAAGCCGGCGTCGATGTCGGCGATGACGGGCACGACATGGGTCTGGAAGTTGTCGATCTTCTCGATCAGCGCCTTTTCCTTCGCCTTGTCGCCTTCCTTGCGGGCGGCGTCGAGGCTGCGGAAGATATCGTTCAGCTCGCGCGAGTCGGCCTGACGCAGGAAGGTGTAGAGCTCCTCGATCAGAGCCGGCACCGAGGTCTTCTCGTGCATCGACTGGTCCGGCAGCGGGCCGAACTCGGAGCGCAGGGCCGCGATCATCCAGCCAGACAAATAGAGGTAGCGGCGATCGGTCGTGCCGAAGTGCTTCTTGACCGAGATCAGCTTCTGCTGGGCGATGAAGCCGTGCCAGCAGCCCAGCGACTGGGTGTACTTGGTGGGGTCGCTGTCATAGGCGGCCATGTCGGCCCGCATCAGCGCCGCGGTGTAGCGGGCGATGTCGAGGCCGGTCTTGAAGCGGTTCTGCAGACGCATGCGCGCGACGGCCTCGGCCGTCACCCCGTTCCAGGTCGGCTGGGTCTTGAGGAGCGCCTGGGCCGCATCGACCTCGCTCTGATACGAAGCCGGGCCCTGGAGGGTGCTGATTCCGCGTGGCTGGTAGTTCATGGCCTGATCCTTTCGATGACGACAAAACGAACCGGCTTTGTCGTCGACATTTTTGACAGTGCATTGCGAAATGCGTGCCTTGAGCTAAACGCGAGAAAGAGAAGTTCGTATAGAGGCCTTGTAATTGAATGGTGATGTCATGTAACATCGGTACATGTAACAGATGTTATTTTGTAAACTTTGTAATAGAAATTGGTCAGCAAGACTGTCCTTAACGCCTCTGGAGACCCGACAATGCTCGCCGATTCCGCTGTCTTCTTACTCTCCGCGCGTGCGGGGAGAGGCGAAGAGAGGAGCTGCTGATGGCCGCCGAGTCCGGGAAGAAACTGTTCGTCGGCCCGCGCTTCCGCAGGATCCGGCAGCAATTGGGGCTGTCACAGACCCAGATCGCCGAGGGGCTCGGGATCTCGCCGAGCTACGTCAACCTGATCGAGCGCAACCAGCGCCCGGTGACGGCGCAGATTCTGCTGCGGCTGGCAGAGACCTACGACCTCGACCTGCGTGACCTCGCGACCGCCGACGAGGACCGCTTCTTCGCTGAGCTCAACGAGATCTTCTCCGATCCCCTGTTCCGACAGATCGACGTTCCCAAGCAGGAACTGCGCGACCTCGCCGAGCTCTGTCCCGGCGTCACCCATGCGCTGCAGCGGCTCTACGCCGCCTATACCGAGGCCCGCCAGGGCGAGACCCTGGCGGCGGCGCAGATGGCCGACCGCGACGTTGGCACGCGCTATGAGGCCAATCCGGTCGAACGCGTGCGCGAGCTGATCGAGGCCAACCGGAACTATTTTCCGGAGCTCGAGCAGGCCGCGGAGAATCTTCGCGATGAACTGAACGTGCCGGCCGAGGGGCTCTATGCCGCACTCGCGGCGCGATTGCGCGAGAAGCATTCGATCCAGACCCGCATCATGCCGGTCGACGTGATGCGCGAGACGCTCAGGCGTTTCGACCGCCACCGCCGCCAGCTCCTGATCTCCGAGCTGGTCGATCCGCCCGGACGCGCGTTCCAGCTCGCCTTCCAGCTGGGCTTAGGCGAATGCGCGCAGCATCTGGAGACCATCATCGGCCGCGCCGGCCCGCTTGACGACGCGCCGCGGCGGCTGTTCCGCATCACGCTCGGCAACTACTTTGCGGCGGCCGTCATGATGCCCTACCCCGCCTTCCTGGCCGCAGCGGAAGCCCTCAACTACGACATCCACGTGCTGGCGCAGCGCTTCAATTCCGGCTTCGAGCAGGTCTGCCACCGGCTCACCACCCTGCAGCGGCCGAATGCGCGCGGCATTCCGTTCTTCCTCCTGCGCGTCGACAATGCCGGCAACGTGTCGAAGCGCTTTTCATCCGGCACGTTCCCGTTCTCGAAATTCGGCGGCACTTGTCCACTGTGGAACGTGCACTCGACGTTCGACACGCCTGATCGCCTCCTGAAGCAGGTGATCGAGCTCTCCGACGGCACACGCTATTTCTCGATCGCGCAGATGGTGCGACGGCCGGTGGCGCCGCATCCGCTGCCGCAGCCACGCTTCGCCATCGGCCTCGGCTGCGAGATCCGCCATGCATCGCGCCTCGTCTACGCCGCCGGCATGGATCTCGAGAAAACGGAGGGAACGCCGATCGGCGTCAATTGCCGCCTCTGCGAGCGCGAAAACTGCGCCCAGCGCGCCGAGCCGCCGATCACGCGCACGCTGATCCTGGACGAGACGACGCGGCGGGTAAGCTCGTTCGTATTCTCGAATGCACGGGAGTTGTGAGCGCGAGCACGTTTGGCGGAAGGCGCAAGCCACATCCACCGCCGTCATGCCCCGCGAAAGCGGGGCATCCAGTACGCCGCGGCCCATCGGTTCGATCACAACCGTCTCGGAGTACTGGATCGCCCGGTCAAGCCGGGCGATGACAGTTGAGAGTGCCGATCGAGTGATGCCTAACGCCTACGCCAGCGTATGCACGATCACCGGTCCCGCAGCCGCGCTCGCATGTCCGGCGAGCAGCGATCCCAGGTCCTTCTCGATCCAGGCGATGGCGCGCTTGTTCGCCTCCTCTGCCTGCTCGAACTTGTCGAAGATCGAGATCGCGGTGACGGTGTCGTCGCCGGCATAGACCACGTAATAAGCGCGAAAACCGTCGACGTCGCTGATGATCGGAACGGCGCCGTCCTTGATGCGGCGCGCCAGCTCTTCCGCGCTCCCGCTTTTCGCCTTGGCCTGACGGATGGCCGCATACATGGGATCCTCCTTCCGGCTGTTGATGTGGAGCTTAGTGCCCGAGGCAATGTTACGCTTTCGCAGGCAGTCGATCCACCCCTCGCGCAACGTAGTGGACGCACCTAGTTGCAGCGACCTCCGTCAATGCGAGCGCTGCCGGCGACGTCGTTTCACACCGCACCTTCCGTAATGACGGAAAGCCCTATGTGACGGCTGGCACAGTTGTACCGTGCGAGTTCCGGCAAGGTTGCGTCCACACCGGCTGCGTCGGGCAGCCGCAAAGGGATACGGACCATGAAAACCATCACGCTTTCCGTCTACGCGGCGCTCATCGCTGTCGTGACGCTCGCCGGCTCCGCCCAGCTCACACCCGCTGCCGCCGGCAGCCTCGACTGGCTTGGCAACGACAATTACGTGCGCTGCCTGAAATATGTCAGCGCGCTCGCCCGTGGCGACGCCGCCGCCTATGACCGCGGCCGCAGGGCCTGCAATCGGCAGTATTATCCCGGCCATCCCGGCTATGACTACTGAGCCGGTCGACGACACAAACAAGGGCCGCGCGGCCTTTCGCAATCGCGCCCTGTCCGCCAGCGGCGACAACGCGTCGCCGGCTGGCGCGCCCATCGTCTTGGTTAACCCGGGGCTAACCCACGCCTTGCGGACTGCAACCAACGATTAAGCACGCCGCAACATCGGCGCCTTAGTCTCGCCCCACTCACTTTTCGCAAACAACGCTAGCCTATTCTGCCGCGTCAAGTGACATCAGGGGGTTCATCATGCGCATTGCGTTGCTGCTGACCGCAACCATTGTCGGCGCGCTTTTCGCCAATCCATCCAATGCCGGGTCGCTCGATACGGCGTCCGCCGACGCAGCGCAGCCGTTGCCGCCGGGCTTCCAGAGCTACCGCGGCTATATGTACGACCTGTCGGAGAATTCCGACCGCAAGGATGTCGACAAGCTGACCGACAACCTGAAGAGCCAGATCGACGTCGTCGAAGGTGCGGGCCTCTCGCCGCGCGTGCTGCGCTTCTTCCGCACCGTCCCGATCATCGCAAGCGAGCTGGCCTGCCTCGACGAAGGCGCCGCAACCGCGTGCTACGGCCGTGTCACCCCGAACGTCGAGCGCCGCGTGCCGCGGACGCTGACGGTGTGGGACCATGACAAGCAGCGCTGGACCAATCCCAATGCCGTCGACCTCGCGGTCGATTCGGGGCTCGGCGTGATCATGCTGCGGCCGGACATGATGCGTTACGAAAAGGAGGCCGTGCTGCTGCACGAGCTGCTGCACGCCTATCACGCGCGGCTGCTGCCGGACGGCTACGCCAACAAGGGCGTGCTCAGCTATTATGCCTACGCCAAGTCCAAGGACCTCTTGCCCAAAGAGTCCTATCCGATGAAGAATCACATGGAATTCTTCGCCGTGACCGCCAGCATCTTCCTGGCCGGAAAGAGCGAGTTCCACGATCCGAAGTCGCGCGAGGCGCTCAAGGAGAAGATGCCGGACTACTACAAATATCTGGTCGGCGTGTTCGGCTTCGACCCCGACCCGGCAGCGACGAGCGGCCCCGTCGCCTCGCTGAAATGAGACGGAAACAGCGCACCAAGCGCCAAACCACGTCAAGAACTTCACCAGGAGCCGCGCGAGGAGCGCGGCTTTCTTGTTTTGTAAACCGGAAGCTGCGGATGACGCACAGCCGGGAATTGCCAAGGGGGGGGCCTGATCTGCATAGTCCCGCCCGCATCGATACTGTTTTCGAAGAGGATAGAAGAACATGGCGGACGCCGACCTGGATGTCGTGATCCGGCAACTGGCCAGACAGCTGCATACGGGCCTGATGACCCGCGCCAAGGAGCGGCGGGATCGCTTCAACGGCCTTGCGGCCAAGGCCCAGGGCAAGGAGACCGGCGACCGCTTCAAGATGATGGCCAAGGCCACCATGGAGCAGGCCACCGCCGCCGCCAAGCGCCTGCAGATGTCCGCCGACAACGTCGCCGACAGCTACGCCCGCTCGATGCGCATCGCCGCCAGCACGCCCGTCGCGGCAAAGCCTGAGAAGAAGGCGAAGGAAAAGCCGGTGAAGAAGGCCGCCAAGGCGAAGAAGGCGAAAGCCAAGAAGGCGAAGTAACTCCGCGGGGGGCTCTCACCTCCGCCGCGCAGAGAATCCGGGGGGCTCGTCGCTCCTGAGTTGGGCGAGCCTCGCGCGGGCCGCCTCGCGGGTCCGGCTATCCTTGCCAGCCGGCAGCGTCAGCGCGGCTTCGAAATCGGCGCGCGCGTCGTCGGCCTGGCCGCGGGTGAGGAATGCCAGACCGCGATCGAGGCGGGCCTGTGCATCCGACGGATCGAGGCGGATCGCGGTGTTGTAGCTCAGGATGGCGCGATCGAGATCGCCCGTGGCGGCGAGCGCGAGACCACGCTGATGATAGGGCGCCGCGAGCCTGGGATCATGCGCGATCGCTTCGTCATAGTCCTTGATGGCGAGCTCGACGTCGCCGTTCAGCAGGCGCGCCTGCGCCCGGTCGCGATAGAGCGCGGCGCGGTTGGGATTGAGGTGGATGGCCTCGTCGAAATCCGCGATCGCCCGCCGCCAGTCGCCGTGGCGCAGCGCGATCCGCCCACGCCCTTCATAGGCAAAAGCAATCAACGAGCCGCGGAGCGGCGAGAAGCCGATCACGGCCGAACAGATGTCGGGCTCGTCCTCGTCTCCGCAATTGACGACCATGTGCGTGGACAGGCCGATGAGCACGCCCAGGACGATCAGAAATGGTACGGCAGCTCTGGTCATCTTCAACGGTGACCGGCGACGGCCGGCCACGGATCCCCTTTCGAAGGATTGATCTCGCCGAGGTGTTAACACCGGCCGGGACGGTGCTGTGTGCGCCAGGTCACAAAGCAGGACGCAATTTCCAGCAGGACAGAACAGCCGGTTCCACGTCAGCCCCAAGGACCCCGCGAAGGCCCTCGTGACGCGCCTGGCGAGGACGAGCTGCCCCAAGGGCCTTGCGGCGGATAGTTCTCGTTGGCGCCGACCGACGGCGCGGCACGCGCGCCGAGTTCGGATGCGAGGTGCTGAAGCGCCGCGATGCGGTTCTGCGTCGACGGATGCGTGGCGAAGAGGTTGTCCACGCCATGGCCCGACAGCGGATTGATGATGAACATGTGCGCGGTCGCAGGATTTCGCTCAGCCTCATAGTTCGGGACCTGATGTGCAGCGCCCTCGATCTTCATGAGCGCCGAGGCCAGCCACATCGGCTGGCCGACGATGCGCCCGCCAAGATCGTCCGCGGCATATTCGCGCGTGCGGCTGATCGCCATCTGCACCAGCATGGCGGCGAGCGGGGCGAGGATCATCAACAGGATCGAGCCGACGATTCCCGGCCCGTTGTTGTTGCGATGGCCACCGAAGAACATGCCGAACTGCGCCAGCATGGAGATCGCGCCGGCGACGGTCGCGGTGATCGTCATCAGCAGCGTGTCGTGATGCTTGATATGCGCGAGCTCGTGCGCGATCACGCCGGCCAGCTCCTCGCGGCTGACCTGGTGCATCAGGCCGGTGGTGACGGCGACCGCGGCGTTCTCGGGGTTGCGCCCGGTTGCGAACGCGTTGGGCTGCGGCTGATCCATCAGGAACACGCGCGGCATCGGCAGGCCAGCGCGCCCCGCAAGCTCGGCGACGAGCCCGACCAGCTCCGGCGCAGTCGAACGGTCGACCTCATGGGCGCCGTACATCGAGAGGACCATGCGGTCGGAGTTCCAGTAGGTGAAGAGATTGGTCGCGGCGGCAATGACGAGCGCGATCATGGCGCCTGAGGCGCCGCCGATCAGATAGCCGACGCCCATGAACAGGGCGGTGAGACCTGCAAGCAGCATTGCGGTACGAAGATAGTTCATGACCGTCTCCCAAGGCGGCCGCGGGCGCTGAAGGCGTTGCAGGCCGGCAAACAAGAGGTAGGGATGACCCCGGCCCGGGCGCAAGATTTCAAGGTGCGTCGCGCAGCCGCGGCACTGGTTTGAGCTCGATCATTCCATTAGACTTCGTCAAGAATCCGAACGTCTTCCCCCCTCCGGAAACCTCATGCTCCAGACCCGATTTGCGATCGCGGCCATCACCCTCCTCGCGTGCTCCGCCACCGCCTCCGCGCAAGTGCTTCCGCCGCCCGCCAGACCCGCGGCGCCCAGGGCCACGGCGCCGTCGCCGCGCGCAGCGTCGTGCCATAACGGGGCGAGCTTCGATCGCTTCCTGGCCGATGTGAAACAACAGGCGATTGCCGCAGGCGTATCGCAGCACACGATCGCGGAGGCCTCGCCCTACCTCGTCTACGACCAGGGCATCGTCAACCGCGACCGCGGCCAGCGCGTGTTCGGCCAGCTCTTCACCGAATTCGCCGGCCGCATGGCTGCGCCCTACCGCATGCAGAACGGCCAGCAGCACATCAAGAAACACGCCGCGGCGTTCGCACGCGCCGAAAAGGAATACGGCGTGCCGCCGGCGGTGATCGCCGCGTTCTGGGGACTGGAGAGCGACTTCGGCGCCAACATGGGCAATCTGCCGACGCTGAAATCGCTGGTGTCACTGGCCTATGACTGCCGGCGCTCGGAGATGTTCGTGAACGAGACCATCGCCGCGCTGAAGATCATCGACCGGGGCGATCTCACGCCCGACGAGATGATCGGCTCCTGGGCCGGCGAGCTGGGGCAGACGCAGTTCCTGCCCGTGCACTACGTCAACTACGCCGTCGATTATGACGGCGACGGGCGGCGCGATCTGTTGCGCAGCGAGCCCGACGTGATCGGCTCCACCGCGAACTACATCGCCAACGGCTTGAAGTGGCGGCGCGGCGAGCCGTGGCTGGAAGAGATCAAGGTGCCGCAAAACCTGCCGTGGGATCAGACCGATCTCACGGTGCAGCAGCCGCGCTCGAAATGGGCGCAGCTCGGCGTCACCTACCCCGACGGCCGGCCGCTGCCGAACGACAATCTCGCTGCCTCCGTGCTGCTGCCAATGGGACGCAACGGACCGGCCTTCATGGCCTATCCGAATTTTGCGGCCTACACCGAGTGGAATAACTCGCTGATCTATTCGACCACGGCGGGCTATCTCGCCTCCCGCATTGCAGGCGCGGCCCCGATGCGCAAGCCGTCCACGCCGGTCGCGCAACTGCCGTTCAACGAACTGAAGGAATTGCAGCAGCTCCTGGTCCGTGCCGGCTTCAACGTCGGCAAGGTCGATGGCGTGCTGGGACAGCAGAGCCGTGCCGCCGTGAAGGCGATGCAGATCAAATACGGCCTGCCCGCCGATTCCTGGCCCACCGCCGAGCTGCTCGCCCGCATGCGCGGGGCCACGGCGCAGGCACAGCCCCAGGCAACGGTGCGTTAGACACTCTACTCGTAGTCATGCCCCGCCTTGTGCGCACTTGCGCACTGGGGCGGGGCATCCAGTATTCCAGAGGCGTCGAAATTCATAACAACTGCCGCGGTGTACTGGATCGCCCGGTCAAGCCGGGCGATGACAGCTGGAGATAGCGGTGCGAATGAGTTCGATCCGGTAGAATTTTTGCCCTGCGCGGGCCTTTCCGGCGATTGTATTTTGCCATACCGCTCCCATGTCTGGAACTCAGGTTTTCCCTGAGATTTTCCACCATTGAAGCGAGCATCACATGTCCTTCTACGAAGCCGTCGTCCCCGCGTACCTGCAAATGCTGAACAGCCTGACCGGCCTGCTCACGAAAGCCGAGGCGCATTGCGCGGCCAAAAAGGTCGACCCGAGCGTTCTGCTCGGCTCCCGCCTCTTCCCGGACATGCTGCCGCTGTCGAAGCAGATCCAGCTCGTCAGCGATTTCGCCGCCAAGGGCTGCGCGCGGCTGACGCATAGCGAAGTGCCTTCCAACCCGGATACGGAAACCACCTTCGCGGAATTGAAGCAGCGGCTGGCGAAGACCATCGACTACGTGAAGTCGTTCAAGCCCGAGCAGTTCGAGGGCGCCGAGACTAAGGACGTCACCTTCCCGGCCGGCCCCGACAAATCCATCACCATGAAGGGCCAGCAGTTCCTGAGCGCGTTCTCGCTGCCGAACTTCTATTTCCACGCCACGACCGCTCACGGCATCTTGCGCCACAACGGCGTTGAGATCGGCAAGCGTGACTTCCTCGGCGTGAACTGATTGCGATATCGAACGGCTGCGGCAGTGGAAATCCGCTGCCGTGGCCGATATCACGCA
This sequence comes from Bradyrhizobium sp. AS23.2, assembly GCF_001908185.1. Taxonomy (GTDB): domain Bacteria; phylum Pseudomonadota; class Alphaproteobacteria; order Rhizobiales; family Xanthobacteraceae; genus Bradyrhizobium. The sequence goes on along the minus strand of NZ_LGHM01000087.1, from coordinate 19,070 downwards.
TAAAATATGCTACCCGGGCCGCGCCGCGCATCTCGCCTGCACTTTCCGTATGGCTCCTCCCTTGCGCTGATTGCGGCGATGCACAAGTGTTGCTGACCTTTCACCGCCTGGAAGCATTCCCATGAGCCGTCCGACCAAATTGTTTGAGACCTACAAGCTTGGCCCGATCACGCTGGCCAACCGCCTGGTGATGGCGCCGCTGACGCGCAACCGCGCGGCGCCCGGCTCGTTCGTGCCGAGCCCGCTCGCAACCGATTATTACGGCCAGCGCGCCTCCGCGGGGCTGCTTGTCACCGAAGCGAGCCAGGTCTCGCAGCAGGGCCAGGGCTACCAGGATACGCCCGGCATCTATTCCAGGGACCAGGTCGCCGGCTGGCGCAAGGTCACCGATCGCGTGCATGAGCGCGGCGGAAAGATCTACATCCAGCTCTGGCATGTCGGCCGCATCTCGCATGTCGCGCTCCAGGCGAATGGCGCAGCCCCGGTGGCCCCGAGTGCGATCCGCGCCAAGGGCAAGACTTTCGTGAACGGCACCTTCGCCGACGTTTCCGAGCCGCGCGCGCTCGAGCTCTCCGAAATTCCCGGGATTATCGACGACTTCAAGCGCGCCACGAAGAATGCGCTCGAGGCCGGTTTTGACGGCGTCGAGATCCACGGCGCCAACGGCTATCTGCTCGACCAGTTCGCCAGGGACGGCGCCAACAAGCGCACCGATGCCTATGGCGGCTCCATCGAGAACCGCGCACGGCTGATGCTCGAGGTCTCCAAGGCGGTTGCCGCCGAGGCCGGCGCCGACCGAACCGGCATCCGTATCTCGCCGGTGACGCCGGCCAACGACCTCTCCGACTCCAATCCGCAGTCGCTGTTCGATCACATCGTCGACGGACTCAGCGCGCTCAAGCTGGTCTATCTCCACGTGGTCGAAGGCGCCACCGGCGGCCCGCGCGACATCGCGCCGTTCGACTATGCGAGCCTGCGCAAGCGCTTCTCCGGCACCTACATCGCCAACAACGGCTACGACTTCGAACTCGCGACCAAGATGCTGGATGCGGGTGCGGCCGATCTCATCGCCTTCGGCAAGCCATTCATCTCCAATCCCGACCTCGTCGAGCGGCTGAAGAAGGGCGCGGCGCTGAACGATTGGGACAAGAGCACGTTCTACGGCGGCGGCGCGAAGGGCTACACGGATTACCCAAAGCTGGCGGCTGAGCCGGCGGAGTAAGGGCACACACACTGTCATGCCCCGCGAAGGCGGGGCATCCAGTATTCTACCAGCAGCGAGATTCGACCGAAAGGCTGCGGCGTACTGGATCGCCCGCCTTCGCGGGCGATGACACCGAGTATTTAGTCGACACAATCGCCGCTCTCGACGTCCACCACAAAAAAAAGGCCGGGATCGCTCCCGGCCTTTCGTGTTTGATGACGCTATGCGCGCCGCTTACTTGGCTTCCGCGCGCTTGGGCGGGGTTGCCGGCCACGACTTGATCAGCGTGTCGTAGTCGACCGTCTCGCCCTTCGGCTTCTCGTTGGCAAGCTTGCGCTGCGGGGCGATGGTGCCGTCCTTCTGGGCCTTGGCGAACCAGTATTCGGCCGTTTCCTTCTTGTGCAGCTTCGGACCGCAGGCGCCCTGCACGCCGGACTTTTCCAGGCGCTCCATGACGGAGTCCTGAGCGGCCGCGAGTGCATCCATCGCCTGCTGCGGCGTCTTCGTACCGGACGACGCATCGCCGATGTTCTGCCACCAGAGCTGAGCGAGCTTCGGATAGTCAGGCACGTTGTTGCCGGTCGGGGTCCACTGCACGCGCGCGGGCGAGCGGTAGAACTCGATCAGGCCGCCGAGCTTCGGCGCACGCTCGGTGAACGACTTGTCCCAGATGTCCGATTCACGGATGAAGGTGAGACCGACATGGCTCTTCTTCAGCGACACCGTCTTGGAGACGATGAACTGGAGATAGAGCCAGGCTGCCTTGCGGCGATCCGCCGGGGTCGACTTCAGGAGCGTGAGCGAGCCCGCGTCCTGGTAGCCGAGCTTCATGCCTTCCTTCCAGTACGCGCCGTGCGGCGACGGAGCCATACGCCACTTCGGCGTACCGTCCGCGTTCATCACTGCAATGCCGGGCTTCACCATGTCGGCGGTGAAGGCGGTGTACCAGAACATCTGCTGGGCAATGTTGCCCTGCGCCGGCACCGGACCCGACTCGGAGAAGGTCATGCCCTGAGCCTGCGGCGGAGCATACTTCTTCATCCAGTCGAGGTACTTGGTGATCGAGTAGACCGCAGCCGGACCGTTGGTGTCGCCGCCGCGCTCGATCGAGGAGCCGACCGGACGGCAGCCTTCCATACGGATGCCCCATTCGTCGACCGGCAGACCGTTCGGAATGCCCTTGTCGCCGTTACCAGCCATCGACAGCCAGGCGTCGGTGAAACGCCAGCCGAGCGAGGGGTCCTTCTTGCCATAGTCCATATGGCCGTAGACCTTGACGCCGTTGATCTCCTTGATGTCGTTGGTGAAGAACTCGGCGATGTCCTCATAGGCTGACCAGTTCACGGGAACGCCGAGGTCGTAGCCATATTTGGCCTTGAACTTGGCCTTATAGTCGGGGTTGGTGAACCAGTCGTAGCGGAACCAATAGAGGTTCGCGAACTGCTGGTCGGGCAGCTGGTAGAGCTTGCCATCCGGCGCCGTGCCGAACGACTTGCCGATGAAATCGTTGACGTCGAGCATGGGATCGGTGACTTCCTTGCCCTCGCCGGTCATGTAGTCCGACAGGGCAATGGTCTGGTTGTAGCGGAAGTGGGTGCCGATCAGGTCGGAGTCGTTGATCCAGCCGTCATAGACGTTCTTGCCGGACTGCATCTGGGTCTGCAGCTTCTCGACGACGTCACCTTCCTGGATGATGTCGTGCTTGAGCTTGATGCCGGTGAGCTCGGAGAACGCCTTGGCCAGCGTCTGCGACTCGTATTCGTGGGTCGTGATAGTCTCGGAGACGACGTTGATCTCCATGCCCTTGAAGGGCTCGGCCGCCTTTGCGAACCACTCCAGCTCCTTCTTCTGGTCGTCCTTCGACAGCGTCGAGGGCTGGAATTCCGCAATCCACTTCTGGATTGTGGCGTCGTCGGCGGCGCGAACCGGCGCCGAGACGGCGAACGACACCGCCAAAATCGCGGCGGCGCTGGACATGGTCAGAAAGCTATTCTTGGTCAATGGACCTTTCCTTCTCCTAAACTGTCGCATGTTGTTCCTCCGTTGCAGCGACAAACTTTTATACAGGCCCGGGTTGCCCCCGGATCTGGCCGTCCCTTCGCGGGCTTCAGACCGTGCGGAAAATGAGCACGGCCGTGGCCAGCGAAATCCCACTTGCGAGCCACAGGCTCGAAATCTCAAAGCCATCCTCGCCGATCGGCAGCGTGGCGATCGCGTCGGTGCCGACGAGACCGATCCACAGGAGGTGGATGACGGCTGCTGATATCAGCGAGATGAACAGGCGGTCGCCGCGCGTGGTCGGAATGCGGAGCACACCGACGCGCTCGGCTTCGGGATAGACCGCGGCGAGCCAGGTCATCACGAGAAGCGTGCACGCGAGCGCGGCGAAGAAGATCGCCGTCGGCAACGTCCAGGCCATCCATGCGATGGATTCCATGCTCTTACTCCTTGCGCATGATCTGGTCCGAAAACCGGATTCCACTTTTCGGGATCATGCGCTCTCTCCCTAGACCCGACCGAGCGCAAAACCGCTCGCGATGTAATTGCGGACGAACCAGATCACGAGCGCGCCCGGAATGATGGTGAGGACGCCGGCAGCAGCCAGCAGGCCCCAGTCCATGCCGGCCGCCGACACTGTGCGCGTCATGATCGCGGCGATCGGCTTGGCGTGCACCGAGGTCAGCGTGCGCGCAAGCAGCAGCTCGACCCAGGAGAACATGAAGCAGAAGAACGCGGCGACGCCGATGCCGCTCGCGATCAGCGGCACCAGGATCTTGATGAAGAAGCGCGGGAAGGAATAGCCGTCGAGGAACGCGGTCTCGTCGATCTCGCGTGGCACGCCGGAGACGAAGCCTTCGAGGATCCACACCGCGAGCGGAACGTTGAAGATGCAGTGCGCGAGCGCGACCGCCCAGGGCGTATCGAACAGGCCGATCGCCGAATAGAGGTTGAAGAACGGCAGCGCGTAGACCGCGGCCGGCGCCATGCGGTTCGACAACAGCCAGAAGAACAGATGCTTGTCGCCGAGGAAACGGTAGCGCGAGAAAGCGTAGGCCGCCGGCAGCGCCACCGAGATCGAGATGATGGTGTTGAGGACGACGTATTCCAGCGAGTTGATGTAGCCGGAATACCAGCTCTCGTCGGTGAAGATGCGCCTGTAGTGCTGGAGCGTCGGCGTATGCGGCCACAGCGTCATCGTCGAGACGATCTCGGCGTTGGTCTTGAAGCTCATGTTGACGAGCCAGTAGATCGGCAACAGCAGGAAGATCAGGAACAGCGCCATGATGACGCGACGTCCGGGAATCGAGTGCATCAGGCCACCCCTTCCTTCGCCTTGAGCGCCATGGCGGGCTGTAGCACGCCAGCGGGCTTGCGCTCCGCCGCCGGCTCCTCTTCCGCCTGGGCCTTACGCTCGACGCCGGCGTTGGTCATGACGGTGTAGAAGATCCAGCAGACGATCAGGATGATCAGGTTGTAGACGAGCGAGAGCGCGGCGGCCTTGCCGAGGTCGAACTGGCCGAGCGCGATCTTGACGAGCTCGATCGACACGAAGGTGGTCGAGTTGCCGGGCCCGCCGCCCGTCACCACGAACGGCTCGGTGTAGATCATGAAACTGTCCATGAAGCGCAGCAGCACCGCGATCAGCAACACGCGATTCATCTTCGGCAGCTGGATCGCCTTGAACACGGCCCAGCGCGAGGCGCCGTCGATCTGCGCCGCCTGATAATAGGCCTCCGGAATCGACTTCAGGCCGGCATAGCAGAGCAGCGCAACCAGGCTGGTCCAGTGCCAGACGTCCATCGCGATGACGGTGACCCAGGCGTCGACGGCGTTGGACACGTAATTGTAGTCGATGCCCATCGCATTGAGCGTATAGCCGAGCAGGCCGATGTCGGGCCGGCCAAATATCTGCCAGATGGTGCCGACCACGTTCCACGGGATCAGCAGCGGCAGCGCAAGGATGACGAGGCAGGCCGCGACAGTCCAGCCATGGCGCGGCATCGATAGCGCGACGACGATACCGAGCGGCACCTCGATCGCGAGGATCACAAGCGAGAAGAACAAATTTCGGCCGAGCGAAGCAAGGAAGCGGCCGCCGAGATCGGTCGAGGGATCGAGCAGCTCCTTGAACCAGCCGACGCCGTTCCAGAAGAACTGGTTGTTGCCGAACGTGTCCTGCATCGAATAGTTCACCACCGTCATCAGCGGCAGAACCGCCGAGAAGGCGACCACCAGGAATACCGGCAGCACCAGGAACCAGGCTTTTTGGTTGACGGTCTTGTCCATCAGGCGGCTCCCTCCACCAGAAGGCTGTCGGCATAGACGTGGATATGCGACGGATCGAATTTCAGCCCGGCCGTGCCGTCTGAGCTCGTGAAGCCCGCCGGCGCGCGCGCGGCGAGCTTTACGTCGCCGAGGCGCGTGCGCGCAAAACGGATGCGGCCGAGATCGTCGATGCGTTCGATCTTTGCGCTGAGCAGACCGGGCGCGGACGTGACGACCTCCACGAACTCAGGGCGCACGCCGATCTCGATCTTGGCGCCATCAGGCAGATTGTCGTAGCTGCGGTTGAGCGTGATGGCATGGCCGTCGATCCGCGCCTCGCGTCCCCTCACCTCCGCCGGCAGAATGTTCATGCCGGGCGAGCCGATGAAATAACCGACGAAGGTATGCGCCGGCTTGTCGAACAGCTCGGCCGGCGTGCCGCTCTGCACCACACGGCCGTCATGCATGACGACCACGGTGTCGGCGAAGGTCAGCGCCTCGGTCTGGTCATGCGTGACGTAGATCATCGTGAGGTCGAGCTCGCGATGCAGCGCCTTCAGCTTGGAGCGGAGCTGCCATTTCAGCTCGGGATCGATCACGGTCAGCGGCTCGTCGAACAGCACGGCGGCGACGTCGGAACGAACGAGACCCCGGCCGAGCGAGATCTTCTGCTTGGCGTCCGCCGTGAGCCGCGTCGCCTTGCGGTTCAGATAGGGCTCGAGGTCGAGCAGGCGGCCGATCTCGGCGACACGCTTGTCGATCTCGGCCTTCGGCACGCCGCGGTTCTTCAGCGGAAACGCCAGGTTCTGCCCCACCGTCATCGTGTCGTAGATCACCGGAAACTGGAACACCTGGGCGATGTTGCGCTTCTGGGTCGACAGCGGTGTGATGTCCTTGCCGTCGAACAGGATTTTCCCCCGCGACGGCGTGATGATGCCGGAGATGACGTTGAGTAGCGTGGTCTTGCCGCAGCCGGACGGTCCGAGCAGCGCGTAGGCGCCGCCCTGCCGCCAGGTCATGGTCACCGGCTTCAGCGCAAAGCTTTCCTGCGGCGCATCGTTGCCGCCGTAGGAATGGGCGAGATCGACGAGGTCAATGCGGGCCATGGCGCATCTCCCTCAGCTGTTTTTCTTTGACGCGTTTTCTTCACGCGAACCGCCAGGCACTTCGCTTGAAAACGCTAGGAGACCAGGCGCGGCGACCAGGCGGTCGGCCGCGTCGAACACGAAGACATCATTCGGATCGAGCACGGCGTCGATGGTCTGGCCGGGCTCGAATTCGTGCACGCCGTGCAAGACCGCAACCCAGTTCAAGCCGTCGCGGGTCAGATGCACGAAACTCTCCGAACCGGTGATCTCGGTCACCGTCACCGTGGCGTGGAAGGCATGACGGTCGGCCTCGCCATTGGCAAGCCCGAGCTGATGCGCGCGAAAGCCGACACGATAGGCGCCGTCGGCCAGCGATGAATAGAGGCCCGAGGCCGGCGACGCCGTGCCGCCGGCATACTGCACGGAGCCGTTCTTCTTCTCGATGCCGACGAGATTGAGCGGCGGATCGGAGAACACCTGCGCGACCCGCAAGGTCTGCGGCCGGCGGTAGACGTTGGCGGTCTCGCCGATCTGCAGCGCCTGGCCTTGCCACATGCAGACCGTGTTGCCGCCGAGCAGCAGCGCCTCGGTCGGCTCGGTGGTGGCGTAGACGAAGATCGCGCCCGAGGCCTCGAAGATGCGCGGCAACTCGGCGCGCAGCTCCTCGCGGAGCTTGTAGTCGAGATTGGCGAGCGGCTCGTCGAGCAGCACGAGGTCCGCGCCCTTCACGAGCGCGCGCGCGATCGCGGTGCGCTGCTGCTGGCCGCCGGAGAGCTGGAGCGGCGTGCGCTTGAGGAATGGCTCGAGCCGCAGCAATCTTGCGGCCTCCGCCACGCGCTTCTCGATCTCCTCGCGCGGCTTGCCCTGCACGCGCAAGGGCGAGGCGATGTTTTCATAGACCGTGAGCGAGGGGTAATTGATGAACTGCTGATAGACCATCGCTACCGAGCGCTGGCGCACGTCGACTCCGGTGACGTCCCTGGCATTGACCAGCACCTTGCCCGACGTCGGCTTGTCGAGGCCGGCCAGCAGCCGCATGATCGAGGTCTTGCCGGACAGTGTCGGCCCAAGCAGCACGTTGAGGGTGCCGCTCTCGAGCGTCAGCGAGACGTCGCGGATATGCGGAATCCCGTCGACAGTCCGGGTCACCTGATCGAGTGTCACGCTCATGAGCGTCCTCCTGCTTCCAACAGGGGACTTTGCGGCACTCCGTGGGTTGCAATCCAGTCGTTCAGCGCCGCGATCTCGTCGGCAGATAGTCGCAGGCCGAGCTTGGAGCGGCGCCACACGATGTCCTCGGCCGTGACGGCCCATTCGTTGGCCATGAGGTAGCGGACTTCGCGCTCGGTCAGCGTCGCCCCGAAAGTCTTGCCCAGATCGGCCGCCGATTTCGCATCGCCGAGCAGTTTGATGGCCCTGGTGCCGTACGCGCGCGTAAGGCGCCGCGCATGCTCGTGGCTGAGAAAAGGATAGCCGCGCTGGAGCTCGGCGATCAGGCCATCGACGTCGGACACCCCCATTTCGCCGCCGGGCAGCGGCCATTTGCCGGTCCAGCCCTCGCGTGCTTTCGCACTGCGAAGATAGGGCGCGAGCCGTTCCAGCGCCTCTTCGGCGAGGCGGCGATAGGTCGTGATCTTGCCGCCATAGATCGAGAGCAGCGGCACGCCGCCGGGCGTGTCGAGCTCGAACACATAGTCGCGGGTCGCGGCCTTGGCTTCACTGGCGCCGTCGTCATAGAGCGGCCGCACGCCGGAATAGGTCCAGACCACGTCCTCCGGCGTCACCGGCTTGGCCAGATATTCGCTTGCGGCGGCGCAGAGATACTGGATCTCCTCGGCCGTCGCCTTCACCTTGGAGGGATCGCCGTCATAGTCGCGATCGGTGGTGCCGATCAGCGTGAAGTCGTCCTGATACGGAATGACGAAGATGATGCGGCCATCCGCGTTCTGGAACATATAGGCGCGATCGTGGTCGTAGAGCTTCTTGACCACGATGTGCGAGCCCTGCACCAGGCGCACCTTGGCTTTCGCTTTCACGCCGACGCCGCGGCCGAGCACGTCCTCGACCCAGGGGCCGCCGGCATTGACCAGCGCGCGGGCCTGGATGGACGAGCGCGCGCCGGTCAGCGTGTCGACCATGCTGACGGTCCAGATGCCGTCGGACTGGCGGATGTCGGTGGCGCGGGTGCGGGTGCGGATCTCGGCGCCCTTGTCAGCGGCATCGCGCGCGTTGAGCACGACGAGGCGGGCGTCATCGACGAAGCAGTCGGAATATTCGAATGCGCGGCTGTAGCGGTTTGGAATCAGGGGGCGCCCGACCTCGTCGCGCCGGAGATCGACCGAGCGCGTCGCCGGCAACAGGTGGCGACCGCCGATGTGGTCATAGAGGAAGAGACCGAGACGCAGCAGCCAGGCGGGCCGCAGGCCGGCGTGATGCGGCAAAACGAAACGCAGGGGGCGGATGATGTGGGGCGCGACCCCCCAGAGGATCTCGCGCTCGATCAGCGCTTCGCGGACCAGGCGGAACTCGTAATATTCGAGATAGCGCAGGCCGCCATGCACCAGCTTGGTCGACCAGGACGACGTCCCGCTCGCCAAATCGTTCATTTCGCAAAGGAAAACCGTGTTGCCGCGGCCCACTGCGTCACGCGCGATGCCGCAGCCGTTAACACCGCCTCCGATGATGGCGAGGTCGAAAATACGCTCCAACAGACGCATCCCCCCGGCGACCGCTCGTTCCTCCGAGCGGCTACTTTCGCTTTTGATTAGATCACACCCAAAAACGAAAGCAAGATGAAAGAGAGGCGAAAGAAAGTGAAAGCGGAACATTTTCTGTGGGCAGTGGGGTGAAGAATTAGGCAGCCGCCGTCGATCCACCCTCCCTGGAAGGGTCCGAGACGAGGGAACTTCGCTCGTGAGCGGAAGCGCGCCTGCGGCCATCCTTCGAGACGCCCGCCTTACGGCGGGCCCTCAGGATGAGGTCGCGTTTTGCGGCGAGATATCAAACCCTCATGGTGAGGAGCCCGCCGAAGCGGGCGTCTCGAACCATGGCAGGCCGAGCACGGTCGGCACCCTCTCAACAATCATATGCGATGGCCCTGCCCTCCAAAGGGAGGACAAATGTGAGTGCTATCGCAACCGCACCACCGGCGCCGCTTCGGGCGCGGCGTCCTGCGCCTCGGCCTGAGAGTCCTCGACATCCCCCGCCGCCTTCGGCATCGCCTCGACCACCTCGATGCCCTTGCTGTGGCAGATCGTGGCAAGGCGTTCGGGAAGCTCCTGGTCAGTCACGAAGGTCTGGATCTGCGTCATATGCGCGATGCGCACCGGCGCGCTGCGGCGGAGCTTGGTCGAATCTGCCACCAGCATGACGCTGCGCGCGTTGGCGATGATGGCCTGCGCCACCTGCACCTCGCGATAGTCGAAGTCGAGCAGCGCGCCCTCCTCGTCGATCGCGGAGGCGCCGATGATGGCGTAGTCGACCTTGAACTGGCCGATAAGCTGCGTCGCGGTCGAACCGACCACGGCGCCGTCGGCGCGCCTCACCGTGCCGCCGGCAACCACCACCTCGATGCGGGGATGGCGATAGAGCAGCATCGCGACATTGAGATTGTTGGTGATGACGAGGAGATCCTCATGCGAGGTCAGCGCGCTCGCCACCTCCTCGGTCGTGGTGCCGATGTTGATGAAGAGCGAGCAGCCGTTCGGGATCAACGAGGCGGCGGCAGCCCCGATCGCCTTCTTCTCGTCGGCCGCGACGAAGCGCCTCGCCTCGTAGGCGAGGTTTTCGACGCCGGAGGCAATGATCGCGCCGCCATGGATGCGGGTCAGCGAGCGGCGTTCACAGAGATCGTTGAGATCCTTGCGGATGGTCTGGGCCGAGACCTCGAACCGGCGCGCGAGCTCCTCGACCATGACGCGGCCCGAAGTGCGCGCGATGTTGAGGATTTCGGCTTGGCGATGGGTCAATCCGGTCACGGCGACGGCCTCAAATCAGAAAGACACATGGTGCGGCGGTTCGCGCGTTCGGTCAATGCGCGCGCTGATCACGGTTAACGGATGAAGCCCCTCACTACGCCATCGCGGCAGCGAGGCGAGCGACCAGGTCCGGATCGTCGAAGGCGCTCGCGGAGGTGACCGCTCCGGCGGCGACAAGGTCAGCATGGCTGAGGCTCGTCCGGATGCCGACGGTCGGAATGCCGGCTGCGGTAGCCGATTGCACGCCGGACCGGGAATCCTCGAACGCGATCGAAGCTGCCGCGCTGGCGCCGACGAAGCGCAGTCCTTCCTGATAAGGCAACGGATGCGGCTTGCCGTGCGGCAGCTCGTCGCCGATCACAATCGCCTTGAAGCGGTGCGTGATGCCGAGGCCGGAGAGCAGCAGCTCCGCGTTGAGGCGCGGCGCGTTGGTCACGGCGACCATCGGAACGCCGGCGCTATCTCCCTGGTCTAGCAACGCCATCAGGCCCGGCAGAGGCTCGATCTGCCCCGCCACGAGCGTGCGAAAGATTTCCTCCTTCTCGCCGAGGATCGCGGCCCTCCGCTCAAGCGCTTCGTCCGCCAGAAAACGCTCACCGATCGACGCGTTGGAGAAGCCCTGCAGCTCCTTCGAGAAGCGCGCGTGATCGAAGACATGGCCGCGCGGACCGAGCACCTGGTTGAACGCCTTGAGGTGAAGCGGGTCGGTGTTGGCGAGCGTGCCATCGATGTCGAACAGCAACGCCCTGCCGATAGAATCGCTCATTTCCGTACTTTCCCGAATGTGCGGCGCATCAATGCGGAAGACGTATCAATACAGTCCTGATCGCGCAATGACGTACGCGCATGACGCCGACGTGACACTCGACAAAGTCGCGCGCGGCTGCAACACTTCCGCGCAAGATCAAAAAGGAGGATACGATGACGATCAACCGGCGCGAGTTATCCATATCAGGCTTGGCTCTCTCGACTCTTGCCGTCTCCGCGCTCGCTCTCACAGCACCGGCACTCGCCGCCTCGGCGGACGAAGAAGCTGTCGCGAAGAAAGTCGAGGCCTTCCGCCTCGCCCAGATCGCGGCCGACCCCAAGGCGCTCGGCGCGCTGTGCTGGGACGATCTCAGCTACAGCCATTCCAGCGGCAAGGTCGAGGACAAGGCGACCTTCATCACCAATGCCACCGACGGCAAGTCGAAATTCCTGTCGATCGAATACAAGGACCCGACCATCAAGGTCGTCGGCCCCGCCGCGATCGTGCGCTTCCACTGGGTCGCGGAACAGGAGATGGCGGCCGATGGGAAAAAAGTGCCGACCAACCTTCACATCCTGATGAACTGGCAGAAGCGGGGCGATGAGTGGAGGCTGCTCTCACGCGCCGCGACGAAGTTGTGATGCTTCTCTTACCCTCTCCCCTTGCGGGAGAGGGTGGCTCGCTGCGCAGCGGCGAGACGGGTGAGGGGTCTCTCTCCGCGAGCAGATCTCTCACAGTCGAACTCGCGGAAACAACCCCTCATCCGGCGCTTCGCGCCACCTTCTCCCGCAAGGGGAGAAGGAAGAGTCGGGGGCTGCAAAAAATTCCGACCTCGCACTACGCGCGCCTCGGAATGAGCAGCAGCGCTACTACGCCGCCTCCTTCACATCGCCGTTAAGCAGCTTGCGCGCAGCGCGCTCGGCTTCGCGCGCGTTGCGGAAGAGCTGGCCTTCAAGGCGATTGAAGCGATGGGATGAGGCGAAGAAGCAGTAGCCTCCCGGAGAACGGACCACGATACCCGCGGTCTGCGAATTCACTTCGATGATGTAGCTGTCCGGCATGCCCGTTGATTCCTCAGTGCGGGCAGACAACGGCATCTCTGCCCAAAGGTTCCTAGGGCAAATCAACCGGTTTCCACCCCGAATCGACACGCAAATTGAGTACTCCGGGACCTCATCCGTTTTATGACTTGTTCTTGGCGAAGGCGCGACGCGTTGACTCATGCGCGCCTTGTTTGGCTAACGCCACACACCTTCGTGAAATGGGACACGACGCCGCGCGCGATTACGTCGCGATCTGCGTGTCAGTTGAGCGAACCTCCTGCGGGCGCCCATGCTCGTCGATCGAGACATAGGTAAAATTGCCGTCGGTAACGGGGAACGGATGCTCCTCGCCGCGACGCAGCGCCCAAGCTTCGAGATGCACGGTGAGCGACGTGCGCCCGACACGGACGAGATTGGCGTAGACGGAGACGAGATCGCCAACATAGACCGCCTTGCGAAAATTCATCGCCTCGATCGCCACAGTTACAGTGCGCGACTTCGCGACCTTGGATGCGAACACGCCGCCACCGACGTCCATCTGGCTCAGCAGCCAGCCGCCAAAGATGTCGCCGTTCGCATTGGTGTCGGCAGGCATTGCGAGCGTGCGGATGCAAAGATCGCCTCGCGGCTCTTTGTCGGCCTTTTGAGTCATGTGTCTCTCACTTGAAATTGTCCCAGCCCGGATCGGGCGCGAAACGTCCGCCGAACCGCTCGGCCAGCGCACGCAAGGTGGAAACGATGTTCTCCACGCCGCGCGTGCGCGCGTAGTTCAACGGACCGCCGCGGAACGGCGCGTAGCCGGTGCCGAAGATCATGGCGCCATCGACCGCATCGGCATCGTCGACGATGCCCTCGCGCAGAGCCGCGACGCAGACGTTGGACATCGGCAGCACCAGGCGATCGATCATCTGGTCGGTGACGCGCGGGCCGGTTTCCGGCAACGGCGCCTTTTCCGCCTTGCCGTCCTTCCAGACGTAAAAGCCCTTGCCGGTCTTGCGGCCGAGCTCGCCCTTGGCGACCTTCTCACGCAGCCAGGCCGGCGTCGGCGGCAACAGATCGCCGAACTTGGTGCGCAGCATGTCGCCGACGTCGAGGCAGATATCCAGCCCGACCTGGTCGGCGAGCTCGATCGGCCCCATCGGCATGCCGAACTGTTCGGCCGCGGCGTCGATCAGACGCTGGTCGGTCTTCTCGTCCAGCATCACGATTGCTTCCAGCATGTAAGGCGTCAGCGCGCGGTTGACGAGGAAGCCGGGCGAGCTCTTCACGGCAAGCGGCAGCCGATCGATCGCACCGACGAAAGCGAGCGCCTTCTTCAGCACCTGCGAATCGTTGCCGTCGTGACTGACGACCTCGACAAGCTGCAGCCGCGACACCGGATTGAAGAAATGCAGGCCAACCAGCCGCTCCGGCCGCGCCAACGTCGTTCGCAAGTCCTGAAGCGGAATGCTCGACGTGTTGGTCGCGAGGATCGCGCCCGGCTTCATCTGCGGCTCGATACCGGCACAGACCTTCTGCTTCAGCTCGAGCTTTTCCGGCACTGCCTCGATGATGAGATCGGCGTTGCGGACGCCCTCGCCGTCCATGTCGGGGATGAGGCGGTCGAGTGCGTCGCGCACCTCGGTCGGCTTGCGGATGATCTTGCCGTAGAGCTCGGCGGCGCGTTTCACGGCCCCCGCGATCGGCTCGGCCTTCATATCGGCGAGCGAGACGCGCAGCCCCTGCCCCGCACACCAGGCCGCGATGTCGCCGCCCATGGCGCCGGCGCCGATGACGTGGACGTGCCTGATCGTGTTGCCGCTGCCGGCGGCCTTCTTCATCTGCTCACGCAGGAAGAACACGCGGATCAGGTTCTGCGCGGTCGGCGTCACCATCAGCCTGGCGAAGGAAGCCTGCTCGGCCTTGAGCATCGCGGCCTTGCTGCCGCCATGGGCCTCCCAGAGATCGATCAGCGCGTAAGGCGCCGGATAATGCTCACGGGATGCAGCCTTCGCGGCCTCGGAGCGCATCCGCTTGGCAAGCAGCCCGCGCACGGGTGCGAGATTGGCCGCACGCGCGAGCAGGCCTGGCTTGGCCCGTTTCAGCCGACCGAACAGCACGTCCTTCACCGCGTTGCGGACGTGGCGCTCCTGCGTCACGGTGTCGACAAGGCCGAGCGATTTGGCGCGGCGCGCATCGATGGTGCGGCCGGTCAGCATCAGCGCCATCGACTGGGTCGGATTGACCAGCGCGGCGAAACGCGCGGTGCCACCGAGCCCGGGATGCAGGCCGAGCATCACCTCGGGGAAGCCAAAGCGCGCGCCATCGATGGCGATGCGCGACTGGCAGGCGAGCGCGACTTCGAGGCCGCCGCCGAGACAGAAGCCGTGGATGACGGCGACAGTCGGCAGCTTCAGCACCTCCAGATGATCGACCACCGCATGCGCGGCGCGGATGCGCGTTTCCACCATCTCGGGATCGCTGGCGCCACGGAATTCGTTGACGTCGGCGCCGGCAATGAAGCCGGACGGTTTTGCGGAGCGGATCACGAGGCCAGCGGGCCGCTCGGTCTCGATCGCTGCGAGCGCGGCGTCGAACTCCTCCATCACATCCGAGGAGAGCGTGTTGGCGCTGGCATCGGCGCGGTCGAACAGGAGCCAGGCGACCCCGTCGGCATCGCGCGTCAGCTTGAAGTGCCTGTAGGGACCGTCTGCCGCGGGCTGAGGCCCGAGCGTCAGCACGCGGTCGCCGAGCGCGGTCATGATCTTCGAGTCCATGGTTACACCGCCTCGATCAGCATGGCACCGCCGAGCCCGCCACCGATGCATTCGGTGGCAACGCCACGCCGCGTGCCGAGCCGCCTCATGGCGTTGACGAGATGCAGCACGATGCGGTTGCCCGAGGTGCCGACGGGATGGCCGAGCGAGATCGCGCCGCCATCGACGTTGAGCTTCTCGTGGTCGATCTCGCCGGCTGCGCCGTCGAGGCCGAGGATCTCCCGGCAGAATTTGTCGTCTTTCCAGGCGGCGAGACAGCCGAGCACCTGCGTGGCGAACGCCTCGTTCAGCTCCCAGGTCTCGACGTCCTTGATGGTGAGGTCGTTGCGCTGGAGCAGCGGTGTCGCCGACATCACCGGGCCGAGCCCCATGATGCTGGGATCGAGCGCGGCCCAGTTGCTGTCGATGATGACCGCCTTCGGTGTCAGCTTGTGTTTTGCCACCGCCTCGTCGGACGCGAGGATCACCCAGGAGGCACCATCGGTGATCTGCGAGGAATTTCCGGCGGTGACCTGGCCCCACGGGCGCTCGAACACCGGCTTCAATTTCGCCAGCGTTTCGGCCGTGGAGTCCGGGCGCACGCCGTCGTCATGGTCGAAGAACTTGCCGTCGCGGGAGAAGGCGGTCTCGACCTCGCCCTTCAGAAAACCTTCGGCCTGCGCATGCGCGAGCCGGCGATGGCTCTCGGCGGCGTAGGCGTCGGACTGCGCGCGGGTGATACCGAAGAGATGGCCGACGACCTCGGCTGTCTGGCCCATGTTCAAATCGGTGATCGGATCGGTCAGCCCGCGCTCGAGGCCGATGATGGGCTTGAGGTAGCGCGGCCGCAATTTGAAGGCGGCGGCCAGCTTCGCGGCTACGCCCCTGGCGGTGGCAAGGCCAGCGAACCAGCGTACGCCGGCGTTCGGCCAGACCAGCGGGGCGTGGCTGAGCGCCTCGGTGCCACCGGCCAGGATCATGTCGGCATGGCCTTCGCGGATGTAGCGGTAGGCTGTGTCGATCGACTGCATGCCAGAGCCGCAATTGATCTGCATGGTGAAGGCGACCATGTCCTCGCCCATGCCGAGCCGGAGCGCCGCGACGCGGGCCGGGTTCATCTCGTCCGCGATCACGTTGACGCAGCCGAGGATGACCTGGTCGAAATCATCAGGCGCAAACGGCTGGCGCGCCAGCAGCGGCCGCCCGCACTGCACGGCGAGATCGACCGGCGTGAACGGACCCGGCCCGGAGCGCGCTTTCAGAAACGGCGTCCGGCTGCCGTCGACGATGAATACCGGTCGTGCCATCAGCTCGCCGCCCTCTGTTCACCGAGTTCCTGGAAGAACTGATGCACGTCGCCGGTTTTCTTGTAAATCGGCGACAGCGCCTCCGGCGCAAAATCATCGACCTCGATCACTTTTGTGACAGCTTCGCGGGCCGCGGCAAGCTGCTCGCCCTCGGCCTGTGTGATCACGCCCTTGGTCACTCCCTCCTTCCAGTCCCGGATATGCGCGGCGTGCATGCGCTTGGCGATCGCGTCCGTGCTGGTGGCCAGCTTGAACGCGCGCTCCAGCCGCGCAAAGCCGCCGTCGTCGTCGACATGGGCAAGATCGGGCGTGAGGCGCTCGCGCGCCGCCGACGGCTCCAGCACAAGGCTAGCGCATTGGTGCACGACGCGGTCGGACGGACCGAGCACGCGGGCGCCGAAGGGCTGAACCACGAACTTGAGGAAGGCTGCGACAAAGCGGTTCGGCAGATTGGCGAGGATTTCGGCGAGCCTGTTCTCGATCGTCCTGAAGCCGGTCGCCATGCACCATTCGAGCGCGGCAAAATCCTCCTTCTGCCGGCCCTCGTCCTGCCAGCGCTTCAGCGCCGCCGACAACAGATACAGTTCGGAGAGGATGTCGCCGAAGCGCGCCGACAGCATCTCCTTGCGCTTCAATGCGCCGCCGAGCGTGAGGAGCGCCATGTCGGCGCAGAGCGCGAAGGCCGCGGAATAGCGCGAGAGCTGCCGATAGAACTCTGTCGCCTCGCCTGCGTCAGGCGCCGGCGCAAACGCACCAATGGTCCAGCTCCGACCGAAGGCGCGAAACAGCGTCTTGACGCTGTGGCCGACATGCTTCCAGAACGCGCTGTCGAAGGCGGTCAGTCCGCGCTCGCGGTCGCTGTCCGCGAGCGCATTCATCTCGTCGAGCAGATAGGGATGCGCGCGGATCGCGCCCTGCCCGAACACGATGAGGTTGCGGGTGAGAATGTTGGCCCCCTCCACCGTGATGCCGACAGGAACGGCACGGTGCAGATTGCCGAGATAGTTTTGCGGCCCGTCGATCACGGCCTTGCCGCCATGGATGTCCATGGCGTCGTCGACCGCGGTCCGCATCCGCTCGGTCGCGTGCAGCTTCATGATGCCTGAGATCACGGCGGGATGAACGCCGGCATTCAGCGCCGCGCAGGTGAGCCGACGTGCCGCGTCGAGCTGATAGGCGGTCGCGACGATGCGCGCGAGCGGCTCCTCGACGCCCTCGAATTTCGAGATGGAGATGCCGAACTGCTCGCGGATGCGGGCATAGGCGCCGGTGGTGCGCGCGGCATAGGCGGCCCCCGCCGCCGACAACGACGGCAGCGAGATGGCGCGGCCGGCGGCGAGCGCCGTCATCAGCATCTTCCAGCCCTGCCCTATCAGCTCCTGGCCACCGATGACGTAGTCGAGCGGGATGAAGACGTCGCGACCCCAATTCGGGCCGTTCTGGAAGGCCTGCATCGACGGCAGATGGCGGTGGCCGATCTCGACACCGGACAGATTGGTCGGGATCAGCGCCACGGTGATGCCGAGCTCTTCCTGGCTCCCAACGAGATGATCGGGATCATAGGCCTTGAAGGCGAGGCCAAGCAGCGTCGCGACGGGGCCGAGCGTGATGTAGCGCTTGTGCCAATTGAGCCTGAGGCCGACAACCTCGCGGCCCTCGAAAATACCCTTGCAGATGATGCCGGTGTCGACCATCGAGGCGGCGTCGGAGCCGGCCTCGGGGCTGGTGAGGCCGAAGCAGGGAATGTCGCGGCCGTCGGCAAGACGCGGTAGCCAGCGCTCCTGCTGCGCCTTGGTGCCGAAACGCATCAAGAGCTCGCCGGGCCCGAGCGAGTTCGGCACCATCACGGTGACGGCCGCGGCGATCGATCTGGTCGAGATCTTGCGCACGACTTCCGAATGCGCATAGGGCGAGAAGCCGAGGCCGCCGAATTCCTTCGGGATGATCATGCCGAAGAATTTCTCGCGCTTGACGAAATGCCAGACGTCCTGCGGCAGGTCGCGCCGTTCCCAGAATATCTTCCACTCGTCGAGCATGGCGCAGAGCTCGTCGACGGGCCCGTTAAGGAAGGCCTGCTCTTCGCCGGTCAGCGTCGCCTGCGGGACCTTCAGCAGCTTCGACCAGTCGGGATTGCCGGTGAAGAGATCGGCATCCCACCAGACGTCACCGGCCTCCAGCGCCTCGCGCTCGGTATCGGACATCGCCGGCAGCACGCCGCGGGCCCAGGAGAAGATCGGTTTTGTGATGGTGTCGCGGCGGAAGCTCATGGCGGACCTCGTGCATCGGCGCGGTTGTCAGGCATTTTAGCGGAAAGTGGCTGGCGGAAGTGAACACTTCGCCTGCAAAAAGAAGCGAATTGACGCGGCCGGGCGGCCCCGGACCATAACGGCCGGGGTGCGGTGCCAGTTCCGGGAGGGGGAAGGGTCGCGGCGTCTTCCCGCTGTCATTCCGGGGCGACGCGCAAGCGTCGAGCCCGGAATCCATAACCACCATCGGGAGCATGGATTCCGGGCTCGCGCCTCACGGCGCGCCCCGGAATGACGAGATTGAGAGAGCGATAGCCTGGATGGAGCGCAGCGCATCCGGGCTTCTGTAACGGGCCTGAGTTAGTCAATCCCTTTTTGCGTCATCCACTCGCCGGGAACCTGCTTCTGTACGGGATCGGCGCGGTGGCCGTCGCCTGATGGGGTTCTGGAGAGGAG